>CAUPZG010000008.1:0-30347 GCA_963516175.1 uncultured Candidatus Saccharibacteria bacterium
AGCCACGCCGGGGCGCTTCGGGCGCAGCTGCCGGAGCTACCGGACGAGGCCTTCTTGATCGAACCGGGACGGCGGGGGACGGCGCACTGTATCGTGTTGGCCCTGGATTATATCAATCGCCACCATGACCGGACTGAGCCGATTGCCTTTATTCATTCTGATCATAATGTGCGTGACGCCCAAGGGTTTGCCCACTCGTTCGATATAGCAGCGCGCGTTTCTCGCGAGCGTGGTTGTATTACGCTTATTGGCATTGAGCCGACCTTCCCGTCGACTGGCTTTGGTTATATTCAGCGCGATGGGGTGATTGATGCTCAAGCGGGCGTCTATAATGTCGAGTCGTTCAAGGAAAAGCCTGATTACGAGACGGCGAAGCAGTATGTCGAGTCGGGAAATTATTTGTGGAATTGTGGCTACTTTGTTGGCTCGGTTGACGTGTTTATGAATGAAATGCAGCGGAGTGCCCCAGATCTGTGGTCAAATTACCAGACGCTAGCGTCAATTGCTGACTTCGGTAGCGAGGCCTACAATCACGCGTATCTGGCGCTAGATAATCAAGTCATCGACATCGCCCTGATCGAAAAAGCTCATCAGCTGGCTATGGTATCGGCCAGCTTTGACTGGATGGATATCGGTAATTTCAAGGATCTACATGATGCGGTGACCAAGGACGAGGCGGGCAATTACGCATATGGTGATAATATTCATACCATTGATGTCGCTAATACCTATATTCGCAATGAGCAGCCGGACAAGTCGGTGGCGGTGATCGGCCTTGACAATGTAGTGGTGGTCAACACGCCAGACGGTGTGCTGGTGGCACGGCGGGATGTGGCCGCCAAGTGTGGTGACATCGCGAAGCAATTGCAAAGATAGCCCAGCAGCCGGGCCACGACCTAACGACTATGATTACAAATGTAAGTATCTAGTGTGGATAAGCCAGGATCATCCGCTATGAGTTGGGTTCTTTGCGGCCATACTGCTCATATACTGCCAGCGTCTGCTCGGCCATTCGCTGCCACGAGAAGGTTTTAACGTGCTGTTTGCCCTTCTTGATAAGCTCGCGGCGTCGTTTCTCGTCAGTCAGAAGCTCGTCAATTGCCCGCGCCATGTCCTCGACGCTATATGGGTCAAAGTAGTGAGCCGCCTCGCCATGCGTTTCTGGTAGGCAAGTGGCAGTGCTCGAGGCGACCGGTGCGCCGTGTAGCATGGCTTCAAGGCCCGGCAGGCCAAAGCCCTCGCTCAGCGACGGGAAGCAATAGACAGCCGCATGCTCGTACATCCAGCGCATTTGCTCGTCTGACACAAAACCGGTGAAGACGACATTTGGAATGCCGCGTTTGGTAACGTATTCCTCGTGGCGAGCGTAGTTACCGTCCTTTTTGCCAGCCAGCGCCAGTATCAGCTCGGGGTGTTTTTGTTGCAATAATTCAAATGCGTCAATTAGTCGCCGCAAATTTTTATGCGGTGTCGGTCGGCCAACATACATGATGAACGTTTTTCCAACCAGCTCTTTGACCGGATCATCGCCCTTTGGTAGCTCGTCAGCGGATTCAAGTGTCACGGTAATCTTGTCTGGACTAACTCCAGTAAAGTCCACCAAGTCACGCTTCACAAATTCAGAAATAGTGATGATATGAGCTGATTTTCGGGCAACTTTTTTATTAACCCATTTATAAATTTGCTGCTTCACCCAAAAGACCACCGGGTTCTTGTCGGGGTTGTTGAATCGAACGGTGGTGAGGTCTTGCATGGTGGTAACGACCGGGCTGGCCCGGTACCACACGGGCTGCTGAACCATCGCAAAATGCACGAGATCTGGGCGCAGCTCCTCCAGTTGTTTCTTAAAACCCCGTTGCTCGGCAAATGAAAATTCAGCAAATGGACAGGCGACTTTCTGAAAGCGCGGGTTATCAGCCTGCCAACCATCCATGTCCTTTGGTTTGAGCAAGATAATATAGTCGTTCCTGTCGTCAATTTTTTGTAAATAGTGAATCAGCCGTTCGACGTAACGGCCGGTGCTCGTCCGCAATGTACGAGCATCAATGGCGATGCGCATGAGCACCCCTCCTTTCGTTAGTTACAATTTTCTTGATGGCGAGCGTAAAGGCAGGTTCGGCAAATGGTTTAGCGGAAGCGGCGATGGCCCGCGGCGAGACCTGTTGACCAGGCAGTGTCTGTAGCGTTGCCACCAAGCTCTCAACGGTTTGTTCAGCGAAAAACCAGCCGTTCTTACCAGGGTTGATATAATCCAGCGCGCCACCGGCTTGGTAGGCCACCACCGGCAGCCCAGCGGCCAAGGCTTCGACTGGTGCTACGCCAAAATCTTCGTGGGCGGTAAAGATGAATAAGTCGGCTTGTTGAATGGTGGCAGCTCGGGACTCGTCACTGACATAGCCAAGCAGGCGCGTCGAATCGCCCGCCAGCTTTTCCAGCCGCTCGCGGTCAGGCCCGTCACCTATGATGTCAAGCGGCCAGCCAAGCTGCTGACAGGCCTGAATTACCAAGTCTAGCCGCTTCATTGGCACCAGGCGACCCCACACCAGGCAGCGCGGTCGGGCCGGTAGCGTCACGGAGCGCGGCCTGGTTTTTGCGAGCGCCATAAAGCTGGTTGTTTGCACCGGCGGAAAGACGACGATGCTGTCCCTATCATAAAACTGCTTGATATCAGCTTGAATGGCGGTGGAATTAGCCACGAAAACATCAACGTGCTGGGCTGCCTGATAGTCACGCCGCCGGAGGGGCCGGACCAGCAGCCGCAAGCCCAGTCGCGCCAGCCACCGTGGTCGAAAGCTCGGCCGACGCAAGTATTCCTGATAGTGCCGCCAATAAAAATGCGTCGGCGTATGACAATAACAAATGTGTCGTTGATCGGGGCGGGTGGTTCGGATAAACTTGGCTTCGCCGTTACCAGAGCTGGAGATGATAATATCAAATTGCCTGAGATCCAACCGCGCAAACCATCGCTGCCTAAGCACCGGCAGTAGTCGCCTGAGCTGGGCAAATGGCCAATGCTGCAAATAACCAGTCACCACCTTGTTATCAAGTTTTTTTCGCCACGTTTGGGAGCAGTACGAGGTATAAATCGGGGCGTCAGGATAGAGCTGGTGTAGCGCCAGGACAACCTGCTCGGCGCCGCCGCCATACAACCAGTCATGAACGATTACGATGGTTGGCTGGGTGCGCATCAAGACTCCTTTTTAAAGATGACCAGGCAGGTCTTGAGAAGAATAGTGATATCCAGCCACAAACTCCAGTTTTGTACATAATAGAGATCCAGTCGCCGCCGCTCTTCAAAGCCGATGCTGCGCCGCCCCGATACAACCGCTAGGCCAGTCAGGCCAGACTTGACCGTCAGTAGCGTGTGTCTTTTCTCGTAATTGCTCAGCTCGTGCGGCACCAGCGCCCGCGGCCCAACGAGGCTAATATCGCCCTTGATAACGTTAAATAACTGCGGTAGTTCGTCGAGGCTAAACCGGCGGATGAAACGACCGACTGGTGTGACGCGAAAGTCATGATCGAGCTTGTCGCCGTTCTGCCGATATTCGTCGATCAGCTCTGGCTTGCCGATCATCGTGAATACCTCCTCGTCAGTCTTGCCGTCAAACTTGGCGTAGTGCGAGCGAAATTTATACACCTTGAACGGGCGATTAAACTGGGTCAAGCGTCGCCGCTGCTGCCCATGCATCAGGATGGGGCCACGCGGGTCGCCGAGCTTAACAGCGATTGCGACTAGCAGCATAATCGGCGAGGTAATGATGATGCCAATGGTCGCACCAATCAGATCCATCAGTCGTTTGACCACGCGTCCGTAGCCGGTAGCCAGCGGTGTTGGGTGAATGTATGCCAGCGGCACGGAGTTGATAATCTCGACCGTATGCCGCGCCGTCATCAGGCCGTCGAGGGCTGGCGCTTGATAAAAATCGAGATAGTGCTGCTCGGCCAAGTTATAGTGTGCCTCACTGCGGGCGGTGTCAGTTTGGATAATGGCATCAATCTTATCGCGGGTCAGTGCCGATGCCAGCGTCGAACGCCGCAAGCCCTTGAGCCGTGGTGGGATGAGTTCGTCTTTGGATACGATGGCACTGAGATGAAAGCCAGTTGATGGGTGGGCGCTGATAAACTCAGCCAGCGTCCGCGTCGATTCGGCATTGCCGACCAGCGCCACGCGCTTGATACCGATATTTTTGCGCAGCAGGTGCAGCCGGACGATATTAGCCATGCTACGTAGAATAAGCAGGATAACAAAGCTGATGATCAGCGCATAAATCACCACCATCTTGGCCGGAAAGAGCGGTGTATTACTAAAGAAGCTAAAGGAAATCATCATCATGATGCCGCAAACCGCTGCCATGCCGAGCCGCCAAAACTCACGCAGTGGATGAATGTAGTGCTCGCGGTCGTATAGCCCAAAAAACGAGAATAGAATAACCCATAACGGCAGCATTAGTACGATCGATGTGATAAACTCCAGTGCCCCAATTTGTACATGGAAGGGCCGCGTGTCGAGCGACACGCGCATGATGTATGCGGCCGTGAACGCACCAACTAGCGCCAGTACGTCCAGCCCGATCAACACCAACTTAAAATAAAAATCAGAATTCTTCCTCATGACCTTTGGGGTGATTATACAAGAAAATACCGATCCATGCAAAACAGTGTACCGAGTTAATTAGACTGCCAAAGAACCAGAAGTGGATGGCGATGGCTACTGTGAGCAGTAAGGCCAATCGCCCCCATGGCTTTGACGACCATCGTCCACTGCGCCATAGCGTGACGGCAAGTAGTACCAGTAGCGGTAGTATACCGACAACGCCGATGTTGCTCAGCAGCAAAACGTAGAAAATATACACCGTATGATCGGTCGACACTGGCTGGTGTAGCTGGTGTTGGATAAAACTGCCGAGGTTGCCAAGGCCAGTGCCAAAGAGTATGGTGCGTGGACTTGCTGCCCAGGCGTGGAGCGCTAGTCGAGCGGCATTGAGTCGATCATCGGCCGAGGCAGCAACAAAACCCGATGGCTGGAAATTAGCTGGTGGTGTGGGCTGGTTTGGCTGAGCGGTGGGTGGTGCCTCTGGTGTTGTAGCCTCGCTAGTTGGTGGTGCCTGTGGTGAGGGCGGGTTGCCCGGCGTTGGGATGGTGGTTTTTTGCGGTAATTTGATGCGACCGAGCGACAGCTGGTCGAGCATGCTCACCGCGGTATTATAGGCAATGTGCGGCGTGTCGTGATAGCGAATCACCGCTGACACCAGCAGTAGAGTGCATCCTATCACGAACCCGGCCGTGATGATGCCGAGCTGACGCCACGTATCACGATGAGATGTCTGCACCGTGTCAGTGGCATCCTCTCTTTTCCTGTATCGCTGCCACCAGCGGACGATACCATACACGATGCCCGCACCGACGATTGCGATAAACGCGCCGCGCGAAAACGTCAGGCTGATCGCCACGCTGCTACCAAAAACGCTCCATCCTGCCAGTCGCCGCCTCTCTCGCCAGCACAGTCCAACGAACAGGGCTGGTAATAAGCTGCTTGCTAAAAATTGTGGCTCAGCGGCAAACAGATTGATCCTGACAAAGCCAAACACGCCGGCGTGACAACCCGAGCAGAGCGTACCGAATGCCGTTGCCTCAACGTGAGCAAAGATGAGCTGCAGCACCGCTAACACACCGAATACAATGCCGCTCCATAGGCCAATTGTCATGAGGCGCCGCCGATCACTCGTCGATAACGCCCGGTACATCAGGGCGGCACACACCGCAGTCAGCAGTAGCAGCAAGAGCGATGCCGTATATAATGCGGTACGCGCTCGGACATAAGATACTAACAGCCCAACAATACTAGTAATAGCCAGCATGCTAATGCCGAGCCACCACCATCGCCCCCGAGGCCACAGTCGCTGGCGAACCATTATACCGAGACCGCAGCCAACCACGCCGATCACCGCCACTTGATATAGTCCAATGCGAAACGACGGGAAATCGAGCATCGCCAGACTAATGCTCGGCTGTAGTGACAGTGCGCCGCCAAACAGCACGGCGGCCAGTAGCCACACATATATCGTCGATGGTATTCGCTTCACCTCTTTAGTATAGCGCAAATAACTCGGGCAGGTTATACTAAAAGCATGCAGCCAACAAAAAAGCAAAAAATACTGCTGGATTTCATCGATGGATTTATCAAGGGCAATGGCTATAGCCCGACGCTACGGGAAGTTATGCGGGCGCTGGGGTATAAGTCGGTCTCAACGGTGGCCAAGCACGTCGATAATTTGGTGGCAGCTGGCATGCTCGACAAACGTGACGGCGAGGTGCGGTCATTGGCGCTATGCCAGGCGGAAAAAGAGGTGTGGTGGCAAAATTTAGTGAGGGAGATTAAGCGGCGAGAAGCGGTGAATGATGAAAAATCGCGCTCGGAAATAGAAATCTTGAAAAAAGCCCTAGAAATCGTCCGCCGGTAACTTTACAACTGATTGAAAACTCGCTATAATACGACACATATTCCGGGGTAGCTCAGCGGTAGAGCGGTTGGCTGTTAACCAATAGGCCGCGGGTTCGAACCCCGCCCCCGGAGCCAAGAAAAGACACTTCTACGGAGGTGTTTTTTCTTGGCCATCATATATGTAGATCATAAGGACTGTTCCTGTAAAAATCTCTTCCGATCGGCGGACTCCGAATGCTAAAAGTGTTGTCCTATAGAGATACGGTATGCTATAATTTGAATGAATATAAAAAATATTCATTCAAATAAGATAAAATGGAAAGGAACTACTATGACAATTTTAGGAATTTGTCTCATCATTATCGGGATTATTACAGCTGGACTGGGTATTATAGAAACGCATACAATTAACCCAATGAATAGTGACTTTATGTCGTTTTTACTTAGTGGTATCATCCTAGCAACGATTGGTATTTGTGCTGTATCAGAAATACCAGCTTACGGTAAGGTGACGGCAGTTTGGCTATCTGCGCTGGCGGCGGTTCTATATACCTGGGGGATGGATATGGATTTACCGATCAAATTAATCAGTGCTGTTGTCGTGTTTGGGCTAGCTGCCTGGATAACCACAAAACTGTTATAATGAAAGGTATATTATGAATAAACCATTGCTTATATCGCTCATTATTGCTGGTGTTATTGTTGTTAGCTATGTCGCTATTAAATTATTGCCGGCAAGCCCCGATGTAAATAATCGTAGCAAGTCAGAGCGTATCTTTACTACTGAGGAGCAGCGGTTGATTGATACCAACAGAATATCATATGAAGAATTAGCCAAGTTTAACGGACAGGGCGATAATAAACCATATGTGGCAGTGAATGGTGTTGTTTATGATTTGTCGAGTATTCAATCATGGAAAAACGGTCAGCATCACGGTGTTCGAGCAGGAACTGACGCCACTGATAAGTTTATGAAGTCGGGGCATGGTCGATCAATTTTGCAGAAACTACCAGTCATCGGAGGATTAAAGTAGCTATGGCGACTAGTAGTCGGGCTGGACTACTCAAGGCGGCACGGTGTATATTTTTGCGTCACGGCTACAAAGCAACATCGATAGCTGATATTGCGAAACGAGCTGGCATAGCGGTCGGTAGCGTGTATGCACTTTATCCGTCGAAGTTGGAGTTGTTTCAAGCGGTATACGAAACAGAGAATACCAGTTCAAAGCAGAAAATTGTCGCGGCAATTGATTGGTCACATCCTAAGCCTGCTCTACAGCAATATATTCGGGAGAATATAGAAGCTATCCGGCATAATAAAATCCTTGCCGAATGGTATAGCCAAGTGCCAGGTGAAGTATTGCGTAGGACGCATCTAGAAACTCAGCCGAAGCTACCCGGTTGTTTTCTAGGTGAATCTCTTGCTAAAAAAGTATCGGAGTGGCGTGACAGTGGTCAGTTGAGGCCGGTCGCTACCGATCAATTACTTAGTGAATTATTTACTGTATTGACCATCAAAGATACGTCGGGTAGAGTCAGCCCAGAAATGATGCAGTTTTTGATCGAGGCAGTGCTGGATAAGTTGTTCATAGACGCTTAAAGCAAAATTACAGACCCCTTGGTTATAGTTGCTTGCATGAATACGAAAGCAGCAACCATATCCCAACCACTGGCTCGGTCGCGGCACCTGGACGCCGCTCATAACCAACCGTCATTTCGGGCGATTGCCCGTCCGCTCATTGACATTGTCGTCCCGGCACTCAATGAGGAGAAGATTCTTCAAAAAAGTATCACGACGCTTGATGAATATATGGCGAAGCGCCTGCCGTATCGCTACCAAATCACCATCGCGGATAACGGCAGCCAGGACAAGACACTGGAAATTGCCAAGAACTTAGCGGAAAAACACCAGTCGGTGCGGGTGGTTAGCCTGGCGGAGCGTGGTCGCGGACGAGCGCTCAAACAGGTCTGGCAGAATAGCCCGGCGGACATTTTGACCTATATGGATGTCGATCTGTCGACCAGCCTGGATGATTTTCTGCCGATGATTCAACCGTTAGTGGCGGGCGAAGCTGGCGTGGCGATTGGTTCGCGGCTGATGAAAGATTCCAAGACTAGTCGTGGCATGAAGCGGGAGTTTATCTCGCGTTGCTATAACAACATTATCAAGTGGACGTCAGGCACCAAGTTTAGCGACGCGCAGTGCGGTTTCAAAGCGATTCGCCAGGACGTTGCCGCAAAATTCTTACCGAAAATCAAAGACAACGAGTGGTTTTTTGACACTGAATTATTGATCAAAACCGAGCGGGCCGGCGTGCCGATTCATGAGCAACCGGTGACCTGGATTGAGGATACGGATAGCCGCGTGAAAATTGTGAAAACGGCCGTCGATGATCTGAAGGGGCTATACCGCGTTAACAAGGAACTAGACAAGCGGTCGTGGTTTGAGAAGTGGACATTGCCGGCGCTGTTGGTGCTAACTGGTGCGCTGTACTTGTTTGGTGCGCTCCATAACGGCATGGCAAATAGCTACTATGCGGCGGCGGTGCAGGCGGCCAGCCAGGATTGGACAGCGTGGTTGTTTGGTAGTCTGGACGCGGCTAATTACGTATCGATTGATAAGCCACCACTAGCGACGATGGTGATGGGACTGAGCGCTCGGTTGTTTGGCTTTTCGAGTTTCTCAATGTTACTACCAAGCGTGTTGGCGGGAGTTGGTTCGGTGTGGTTGGTGTACGGTGCGGTGAAACGGCAGTTCGGTTTTACTAGTGCTGTGATTGCTGGAGCGACACTAATGCTAACACCGGTGGCGGCACTGATGTTTGGCTTCAATAATCCTGATGCTATTTTGACACTGATGTTGATGGCTAGTGGCTACGCGTTTTTACGCTCGCTGGAGGGTAAGCGGCCGCTACTGTGGCTGGGTCTGGCGGGGTTATTCACGGGACTGGCGTTTAACACCAAAATGCTTCAAGGGTTGATGGTTCTACCAGCGATGGCGCTAGTCTATCTGGTGTTTGCCAAGCCGCCGATGGTGACGCGATTTTTGCACCTGATGTTTGCGGGCGTAATCACCACGATGTCGACGCTGTGGTGGAGTGTGCTGGTTTGGCTGACGCCAGCTGGTAGCCGGCCGTGGGTGGGTAGCACTAACGATAACAATATCTGGAGTTTGATTTTTGGCTATAACGGCCTTGGTCGATTGCTCGGTGGGCGTGGTGGAGGTGGTGGTCCAGGTGGCGGTATGCCACCAAGTGGTGGTGCGGATGGAGCGGCGGCACTTAAAACTGTTGGTAATACCACACAGACCGCGACAGACGGCGTCAGTATGATGCCGGGTGGTATGGGTGGTGGCCTAGGCGCCGGACATGGTCCAGGTGGTACGGGATTTGGTGGGCAAACGGGAATTTTCAGAATCTTTAACAATGATTTTGGGCCAAATATTGCTTGGTTGCTGGTCTTGGCTCTGGCGGGTGGTGGATTGTTGCTGTGGATTTTACGCAAAACGCCCCGGACGAATCACGGGCGGGCGGCAGTAATGTTCTGGATGCTATGGCTGCTGATTCACATCGTGATTTTCAGCATGACCAGTGGCGTGATTCACCCGTACTACGTGGTGGTGATGGCGCCAGCGGTGGCGGCACTCGTTGGTATCAGTCTGCCGTTCCTGTGGGGTGCCTATACCAGGCGCAAACCATATGCATGGCTACTGCCGGTGCTGGTTGGCGTGACAGCAGCGACTACAGTGATTATCCTCGGTTATGCTGGCACGATGACGTGGCTGATGTGGATAGTGGGCCTATTCGGCCTAGCGGGGATGATTGGATTATTAGTCAATCTTTACGCACCGCACCGGTGGCTGCAAAACTCAGCAATCGTCGCTGCCCTAGCCGCCTGCACGCTCGCCCCAACGGTGTATACCCTAGCGACAGTCAACGTCGCGCACACTGGTAGCATCCCGACGGCCGGGCCGAGTTCGACGGCGATGCGGGGTAGTAATAACGAAACATCACAGGCGGATAGCCAGTTGGTGCAGTATCTCGTAGAGCATCAACATGGTGCGACCTGGTTGGTAGCAGTAGCCAGCGCCAACGAGTCGGCGGCGATTCAGCTGACCAGCGGTCAGCCGGTCATGGCGGTCGGTGGATTTAACGGTAGCGATACGCCGCTGACACTGGAGCAATTTAAGCAATTAGTAAAGGACGGCAAGGTCAACTATTACGCCATCAGCTCGCATGGTCGCGGCGGCGGTCCAGGCGGTGGTAATAATGAAATCACGGCGTGGGTCAAACGGACTGGCACCGTCGTTAATTATGGAGGTAGCGATGTAATACTATACAAACTGTCCGCAACGTAAACTAACGAAAGGAGAAATTATGGCAATTTCACAAACCAAGCAAGCACAGCTCACCACGCCAGAAGCGGTCTATGATCAGCCGCCCGCGCCACGTCCGAATGGTACGAATTCTGGCAAGAATGGGTTAGGCGCCGGGGCAATCACCAGCATGGCGGTTGGCGGCGTAGTGGCCTGCGCGCTCAGCTTTGTCGTCGGTATGCAGGTCGGCGGTTCGCAAAATGGTGGCATGAATAATCAGGCTGGTGGCCCGCCGGGTATGAGCCGCAGCCAGAATGGGCAGCAAGGCGGGCCAGGTGGACAAACGGGTAGTATACCGGGTAGTGGCCAGAACCAGACTGGTCAAAGCTCCCAAACGCCAGTGACGCAGAGTAGTAACGGCGCAGCGCAAAATAACCAAACTACGCCGTCAGGTCAAACCGACTCAGCACAGCCGTCAACCACCAACACTGCGCCGCAGTCTAATTAACCAGTGGCGAATCAGCAAAAAAGCAGCGTCTACCTCCTCGGGTGCTGCTTTTTCATGCGGCAATTCCCTCCACGCCAATAACCAACACTTATCCCGACCCTTTACAGCGAAATTACAGATTGTTTAGCTATCATGTACTCATCACTAACAGAAAGGATGATCATGAACAAGGTGCAAGCAAACGAAATCAACTTAACTACCAACGAGGCGCTGGTACTCCAGCAAGTCTACGAAGACGGCGGTGACGATGCGGCCATGCTGGCCGCGCAAATGGGTATGCCACGTCGAACGGCGATGAATGTGCTGGCGGACTTGCGGCATAAAGGCTTGATGGCGATCGACCAGGCCTATGGCGACGCTTGGGTGCGACTAACCACGCGCGGCAAACGGCTGGTGCAGCGAATTTGGCCGGAGGCGCAGGTGATGGCTGCCTAAGTATTACCTAGCGGCAACCATGCAGTCATATTGACTACTTCAACCCCCGAAAAGTACTTGATTTGACGTTATCATGCATCGCGTTGTCTCTAAGGAGTTTCTTCATCGTTTTCACATCGTCGGGCTGTCCTGCCACGAGATATTGAGCCTTGTTGCCATGTTTATCAATCGCCTGCTTGAAGCGTTCTTGGCTTTGAGAAAGGCTAGCATTGGTCTCATAAGTCATATTGGCTGTTTTGTTTGCTAGCTCTGAGAGTTCCTTGTCAAAGACCTTTACCCCCTTGTCTAGGTGATAGAGCATGATAGGGCGTTTACCGGCCCACTGCCTGACGACTGGTCGCATTGCTGAGATACCGACATCAGAGGCGAAGCAAACCAGCGGCTCGTTGCCGTCTGTAACTGACAAAGAAGATTCCAGCCAACTCATCTTGACCTGACTACCTGCTGGTAGGCTCGTCAAAGCTTTTTTATAAGGACTACCGCTATTGTGGGTTAGGATAATAATTTCATTATCCTCAGGACTAGAGGCGATACTCAGCCAACGACTTGTCTGTTCATCCTTATGATCATTCTTTTCACCACCAGATGCCGTACTCGGTAGCGTGATCTTGGCATAAGAGCCTGCTTTCCATGTCATATTGTCAGGCTTTGCTAGGTGAATGACATGAAGGTCTCCGCTAGGGTTTTCGATAGATTTGACTGATAACGTTTGGCCCCTCCCTAAGTAGGCGATGACACCCCAAGCGATGAGGCCTGTAGCCGCAAGAATAGATATAACGATGATTACCATTTTTTTACTCCTTTTCATGATGTAAAGATCCCTTTAACAAAGTTAGTGGCAAGTATTTCTAGCGTCCTACTGATACCTGGAAAATCGCCTTCAGTGATATGTATATCCATGTAGTAAAACAAATTATAAACCTGTAAAATATCCTGAATCTTCTCCTCTGAATATCCTTCTGCTACCATGCGACCAGTAAAGGTCTCGACCAAAAATTGGTGGAAGGTATTCGTAGCCTTACCCTTACCCGAAGAATAATAACCACGTAGTGTACGAGAGACGGCTGGATTATGCCATTCTGCTAGAATTTTATTGGACGAAACGAGGCTTCGTGACTGTTCAAAAATCTGTCTCACAAGTTCAACCAAATCTTGCTGCCAATCAATATCGTCCATCATCGCTTGGCGAATGCGGTTGTTTTCTTCAATGTACACATCCAGAAAGATAGTTTCTTTGCCGTCGTAGTAGTTGTAGAAAGAACCGACTGCTACCCCAGCACGTTTAGCAATTTCTGAGATACCGGTCTCTTTATATCCCTTTTTTGAGAAGACATCATAGGCAGCTATTTTTAATGCTTGTCTTTTGTCCAACGCTGGTGACCTCCTTCATGTTAATAATATGAATGAATAATTTTTTATATTCATTCATATCGTATCGAATTATGACCATCGTGTCAATAGGAGGGTGGCTGAGCGGCTGTTGGTAGATTCGTGATGTCCAAGGACTAATGATAGTCAACCGGGTGTACGGTGATGCTTGGGTGCGACTAATAACACGTAGCAAACGGCTGGTGCAGCGAATTTGGCCGGAGGCGCAGGCGATAGTATACTAAGGAATATGAGATATATCTTGTTGCTTCGGGGCATCAATGTTGGCGGTAAGAACAAAGTCTCCATGAAAGACCTCACGGCAAGCCTCGAGGATTTGGGGTATCAGCATGTCGTCACTTATATCAATAGTGGTAATGTCATATTTGATACTGATGATAACCTGACGACAGTCAAAGAGAAAATTGCTATCATGTTGGGGCGCTTTCCGTTTGTCATCAAACACGTTATCCTGACGAAAGAAGAGTATTTAGGTGAAGTGTCTGGTCTACCAGAGTGGTGGCGCCAACCCCTGGCGCGAAAAGACGTATTATTCTATACCGATGGCGTCGATCCTGAGTATGTCAAGGAGCGGATTGGTCAAATGCCGCTTCATGATGAAATCGTTCATTTTGGTAAAAAGGCAGTATTTTGGGGTAAATATAATGAGAAAGAATTTTTGCGTACGTCATATCATAAATTGTTAATGAAAGAAAAGTTTTACCCACTAGTCACTATCCGAAATGGGCGAACATTTGATACGTTAGGAAAGATGCTGGGGTAGGGTGTGCGGATTTTACTAGTAGAAGATGACGTGGCGATCGCCCGGTCGCTGAAGGAAGGCTTGGAAGATGAAGCCTATGCGGTCGACGTGGCGCATGATGGCGACGAGGGGTGTCGGACGGCGACGGCGGATGAGTACGATGTGATTATTCTTGACGTGATGCTTCCGGAAATGAATGGCTACGAGGTCTGTCGGGCGCTACGTCAAGACGGTAATCAGACGCCGATTTTGATGTTGACGGCGCGTGATGCTGAGCGGGATATTGTCGAAGGCCTGGACGTGGGAGCTGATGATTATCTGGCGAAGCCGTTTAGTTTTGAGGTGTTGTTAGCGCGTATTCGCGCTTTGCTGCGCCGTCCGAATGAGAAGCTGGAAGAAGTCTTGCGGGTTGGCGATTTGACGCTTGATCCGAGTTTGAAAAAGGTGACGCGGGCGAATCAGGAAATTAGCCTGACCGCCAAAGAATACGCTGTGTTGGAATATCTGATGCGTAACGCCGGCAAGGTCTTGTCCAAAGAGCAAATCATCTCACACGTGTGGGATTTTGATGCCGACGTCTTGCCGAACAATGTTGAGCTATTCATTATGTTTTTGCGGCGCAAAATCGATAAACCATTTGACTCAAAATTGATCCATACCGTTCCAGGCTTTGGCTATAAACTGGAGGATAAATCATGAAACGGCAGCGCGTCAGGCGGTTAGCGTTGAGTTATTTGGCGGTGATCATGACGTTGTCACTGGTATTTAGCGTGATTATTTATGCTATCACTTCCGTACAATTAGATCGTCCGTTGCCGCCGGGCGAACAGGCTCAGCAGCCGCCAGAGCTTATTGAGCGTCAGTTTAGTCGCCGCTTGGAGCAGCGCAACAGTGAGACGCGCGGGTCGGTGATTATGTCGCTGGCGGCACTGAACGGGGTGATGTTATTGGTTGGCTATTGGCTGAGTTTGCTATTGGCACGGAGGACGCTGGCACCGATTGAGCGATCGATCGAACAGCAAACGCAGTTTGTGTCGGATGCCAGCCACGAGCTGCGAACGCCGTTGGCGGCGCTGTTGCTTGTGAACGAAGTGGCACTCAGAAAATCAACGCTGACCGAGAAGAAAGCTCGCCAGGTTTTGAGTCAAAACGTTGCAGAAATTAAGAAATTGACCGAGCTGAGTAATTCATTATTGGATCTGGCGAAATCAGAGCAGGCTGTGAGCAAGCCGGAACCGGCTAGCCCAATCAAGCTTATCGAAGAAGTGGCAGCGCAGTTTGCGCCAGCTGCGCGGGTGAAGCGGGTTACGATTAGTTATAAAAATAGGGGGTTTGCGCACAATGTGTTGCTTCAAACGAATGCGGTTCGTCAGATTTTAGCAATATTCGTGGACAATGCCATCAAATACGCGCCGCCAAAAAACGGCAAAGTGAATGTGAATGTGTGGATGGATCGTAAAAAACACGCGCTGGAATTTACGGTGAGAGATAACGGCCCAGGCATCGCGCTGGGCGACCAAAAGCACATTTTCGAGCGATTTTACCGGGCAGACACGGCACGGACGCGGACTGATGTGTCGGGCCATGGTTTGGGGCTGGCGATTGCCAAGTCGCTGGCAGATCGCTGTGGCTACACTATTCGGGTTAAAAGCCAGCCGCCAAATGGCGCAGAATTTACGTTGGTTGTTCCGTATTCTGATTCGCGATCAATGTAGTCAATGTTATACTCTAATCATGGAAACCATCGAGACGCTGCCTGATAGGGATGAATTATTGACCAGCAGAGCCTTGCAGTGCGCTGTAACGGAGTTTGGTGTCAACGTATCTGATTTACAAATTACGCCAGTGAGCGGTGGCTTTTCGCGTAATCGCCGCGCCTTGGTGTCGGCGGGCGATAAAACGATTTTTGTCAAAGAAGTTGATGTCGATGTGTTGCCGGACGATGGCGAGCGGGAATTAGCTTGGCTGAAAAAAGATTATGAAGTGACGCGGTTATTGCAGAAACTTCACCCACAATATGTGGCTGACTGGACTACGCTGGCTGGTGATGGGTACGTGCTGATGACAACCAGTTATGTATCAGCCGACGGCTGGTTGTGGCGGCCGCCAACAGAAAAATCTGTGGCCAAGCGGTATATTTCGGCGGTGGTAGCGGCGACTCGCGAGCTGGAAAACACGCAGCTGGCAGATGAGGTGATTGAGGAATTACAGCTGCAGCCGTTTACGACGGCGGAGCTTGGCTTAGATGACGGTATTGATAGAATTATTGCCGAGGCTGATATTCGCGGTCAGCTGATTAACAATTACCGAGCATTATTACCGGCACAATCAGAGGTCAATCAGCAGCGTTGCCAAAAGATGATTGAGATGCTAGGTAAGAGCGATGCATTAGCTGATATTTCGGCACACGCCAAGCAATTCGCCAAGCAGCCAGAAGACTGTTTTGACCACAGCGATCTTCGTAGTGATAATCTGGCATTCCATCCGCAAACTGGACAACTGAAACTAGTCGACTGGAACTGGGCTTCCTATGCGCCCCAGGGATCTGGTGCGACAGAATTTCTGGTTGATATGGCGCGCCATGGTCATGACGTAACGCCGTGGCTAGACGAACTCAATGTGGAAATGCTGGCAGCATTTGTTGGCTTTTATCTTATCCGCAGCCTTAAACCGCCGCTCAAGCCGGGCGATACTCTTCGCCAAATGCAGGCGCTGTCGGCAGCTACCGCGTATGATTTACTGCAAATCATAAGAGAAATTGGTATATGTAAATAATACAATGCACTTCCATTGACAGACGCTATATATCGCGTGTATATTCTATATTAAGCACTATATATGGTGTTTTAGAAAATAAATAACGTTTTTTGCAACACGAGCCCCTCGGGGAGGTTGGGGTTGGTTTGTTGTTGTCAGAATAAGGAGGGGTATGTATAAATCAATCAAGAAACGCGACGGTCGGACTGTCAAATTTGACCGTAAAAAAATTGAAAAGGCCGTCGAGAAGGCGGGCCTGGAGACTGGCGAATTTGACGCCAAGCAGGCTGCCAAACTGACCGATAAGGTGCTGGCGGTGCTGGAAACCCGCAACCCAAAACGCTTGCCGGGTGTCGAGGATATCCAGGATGTCGTCGAGGATATTTTGATTGATTCCAAGTTTAAGAAGACCGCCAAGGCTTACATTATTTACCGTGACCAGCATAAAAAACTGCGTGAAATTACATCCAACGCGCACGTCGATTTGATTGATAAATACGTCAATAATCTGGACTGGAAAATTAAAGAAAATTCCAACATGGGCTATAGCTTGCAGGGCCTGAACAACTACGTTTCGGCGGAAATTACCAAGACCTATTGGCTGGACAAGATCTATTCGCCAAAAATCGGTCGGGCGCACAAAGAGGGCGATCTGCATATTCACGACCTGAACTTGCTGAGTGTTTACTGTGTTGGTTGGGATCTGATGGATTTGCTGCGCCAAGGATTCACGGGAGTAAAGGGCAAGGTGGCGTCCAAGCCGGCTAAGCACTTTCGTTCGGCGCTGGGTCAGGTGGTTAATTTCTTTTACACTTTGCAAGGCGAGGCGGCCGGCGCTCAGGCATTCTCTGACTTTGATACGTTGCTGGCGCCGTTCATTCGCCATGACAACTTGTCATACAAGGAGGTAAAACAGGCGCTCCAAGAGTTCGTCTTTAATGTTAATGTGCCGACACGAGTTGGTTTCCAGACGCCGTTTACCAACATTACGCTTGATCTGGAATGTCCGAAGCATATGGCTGGCAACCCGGTGATCATCGGCGGCGAGATGCAGGATACCAACTATGGTGATTACCAGGAAGAGATGAATATGCTTAATAAGGCGCTACTCGAGGTGTTGTCTGAGGGTGACGCCAATGGCCGAGTCTTTACCTTCCCGATTCCAACGGTCAATATCACCAAGGATTTCAACTGGGACAACCCAGTGATCGAAAGCCTGTGGGAGGCCAGCGCCAAATACGGCATTCCATATTTCTCAAACTTTATCAATTCTGATATGGATCCAGAGGATGCGCGCTCGATGTGCTGTCGCTTGCGCATCGACAATCGCCAGCTAGAGTATCGCGGCGGCGGCTTGTTTGGCAGCAATCCGATGACCGGCTCGATCGGCGTGGTGACAATCAATCTACCGCGCTTGGCGTTGAAGTCAAAGAATGAGAAAGAGTTTTTCAAGGGCCTGGGGGAGTTGATGGATATGGCGCGCGACAGCCTGGAGACCAAACGCAAGGTGCTGGAGCAGCTGACCGATTCGGATATCAGCCTGTATCCGTACACTAAGTTTTACCTGCGCGATATTAAAAAACGCTTCAATGAATACTGGAAAAATCACTTCTCGACTATCGGCTTGATCGGTACTAACGAGGCAGCGTTGAACTTACTGGGCGTTGACATTGGCACCGAAAAAGGCCAGGCGTTTGCCGAGAAAACGCTTGATTTTATGCGCGACCGGTTGATGGAATACCAGAAAGAAACGGGCAATAACTACAACTTGGAGGCGACGCCAGCTGAGGGTACGACCTACCGCTTGGCGCAGCTCGACAAGGCTAGCTTCCCTGACCGAGCCCACTTTGCTAATGGCCTCGGTGCGGCGGTCAAGCATCCATTCTACACCAACTCTAGCCACCTACCGGTCAACTACACTGATGACTTGTTTGAGCTGCTTGATCTGCAGGATAATTTGCAGACCAAGTATACAGGCGGTACGGTCATTCACTTCTTCCTGGGCGAGCGCATGGATGATCCACAGACACTGAAAAAACTAGTTAAGACGATTTGCGAACATTACAAATTGCCGTACTTTACCTTTAGCCCAAGCTTCTCGATTTGTGCTAATCACGGCTATATCGTTGGCGAACATCCAGAGTGCCCGCACTGCGGCGAAACTACCGAGGTGTACTCGCGGGTGGTTGGTTTCTTGCGCCCAGTTTCCCAGTGGAACAACGGTAAGCAAGCTGAATTTGACATGAGGGAGCATTATGACGATGC
This sequence comes from uncultured Candidatus Saccharibacteria bacterium, assembly GCA_963516175.1. Taxonomy (GTDB): domain Bacteria; phylum Patescibacteriota; class Saccharimonadia; order Saccharimonadales; family Saccharimonadaceae; genus Nanosynbacter. Next base: position 18,854 of record CAUPZG010000008.1, read on the forward strand.
CGCCGAACACCAGCGAGCTTGCGCCGTCGCTGTCCCAGCTTAGGGTGGCGATCGGCGGGATTCAGAAGCTGTCGCTGGTGGACTATCCCGGACACGTGGCGGCAGCGCTGTTTCTCTCTGGCTGCAATATGCGCTGCGGCTATTGCCATAATCCGGAGCTGGTGTTGCCCGAGCGCTTGGCGCCAAGTATCCCAGTCGAGGAGGCGATGATATTCCTAAAATCGCGCATTGGCCGGCTAGACGGCGTGGTGATTTCTGGCGGCGAGCCGACGGTCAACGAAGATTTGCCGGTGCTGTGCCGGATGATTAAGCAGCTTGGTTTTGATGTCAAGCTGGATACCAACGGTACGCATCCTGACATGGTGCGCGGTATGGTCGAGGAGGGAACGATTGACTTCATCGCCATGGACGTCAAGGGGCCGCTGGAAAAATACGTAGAAATTGCGGCACGGCCGATTGATCTAGCGGCAATCAAAGACAATGTGCGGCTGATGATTGACTCAGGGATTGGCCATGAATTTCGGACGACCATCGTTCGCGAGCAGCTGGAGGTGGCGGATTTTGAAAAGATTGGTGAGCTCGTCAAAGATGCCAAGCGATTTGCTTTGCAGCATTTTCGCACCGGTACGACGATTAGTCCGAAATTTGCCAATTACCACACCTTTACCGACGAAGAATTCAGGGCCGCTCAAAAAATAATGGAAAGGTATGTTGATGAATGCGTGATTCACTAACTGTCGAAATTGTGCGGGTGCGCCAGGAAAATCCCGAGGTGACGACGCTGTATGTTGCGCGGCCGTTTGACTTTATGGCGGGGCAATACATCACGGTGTTCATTGAGGGCAGCCAGGTGCGCGAAGGCAAGGCCTATAGTATTTCCTCGCGTCCGCATGAGGAATTGATGTCGATTACTGTGAAAAATGTTGGCGGTGAATTCTCGAGTTATTTGTGTTCGCGCCGTGTTGGCGACACGCTACAGATTAGTCGGGCGTACGGCGATTTCAACCCGCAAACCGAGCGGCCATTGGTTGGCATCGCGGCGGGATGCGGACTCAGTCCGATTTGGAGTATTTTGGCGGACGCCAAGCAGCCGACTTTTCTTTATTTTAGTCAAAAATCGCCAGAATATATGGTGTTTACTGAGGAGTTAGAGGCCTCATCGATTCGGGTCAATAAGTTTAGCACTCGCCAGCAGGTTGAGGAAACGGATGGTTGGCAGAACGGGCGGTTTGAGGCGGCGAACATTGTGAGTGAAGTGCCGAGTGATGCACATTTTCTGGTTTGCGGCAGCCTGCCGTTTGTGCGCGATGTTTGGCAAAAACTCACCGCCGCCGGTGTCGATAAATCACATATTTCAACGGAGACATTTTTTGAGCAATGATTGGGGTGGCGACTACCGTAGAGTTATCACCGACAGGAACTGACGGTGGTGATTTTGATGTATTTTCGTCGCTGAGAGATGGTACTATCGTCGGTGAGAATTTTTCGTCTGGCATTGGCGAAACGGTGGCTGATGGTGCGAGTCAGTTTGATTTGGTGGCAGTGGCAGGCGGTGAGGCAGAGCTTGATACTTTCATGGATGACAGCATTGACTTAAAAGATATGCCTGCTCCGGTTGATGCATTATCGCTTGCCGGCAAAAGCGAGATTAACTCGTCGGAAAACCGGATGAGTGATGAGCGAAGGGCGGCAATATGTCAAGGTGTGGCGAGCGCAGCTTGTGCTAGTTGCGCGGCACGCGACGACTGTCCGATTTTACGCATGCGCAATTTTGCTAATGAAAATTTGCAGCCAGCACCAAAACGTGAATCGTATCTAAGAGATCTGCTGAGTGACGATGATGACGGCATTGTCGTGGCGGGTTACGCTAATCCTGATAGCGGGGCGGATTTAACAAATGCAGATATCGCTGAAACAAGTGATGATAAGACGGATAAACTAATTGAGCAGGTTGCGCCGCCGAATCAAGGCAATGAAATTTTCGCCAATGAAACAACAGAATCTTCAGACGAACCTGCGGATGTTAAAGAACCCGAGCGATCGTTTTTTGAACCAACGACCACTTCAGAAGCTGTCGTTGGCGGTAGCGAGGAGATTAGAGAAGTTCAGCAAGAAAATGTCAGCGAAGCGTCTGTCAATACATCTGGCGAGGAGCATTTTACCGAACCAACAGAGGAGAGTTGTCCGTCAATAGAGATAAAGCAGCAGACTTCTGCTATTGTCTCTGATACAGCAGACAAAGAAAATGAGCAGCCAGCATTCGAATCTCCAGACATACCTACGCAAACGAAAACGAGAACTGTGCTGTCATCGCCGGGGGCAAGCGAGGATATTCAAACTGGTGATGAGAATCGCAACCCGCTGAAAAATGAAACAGTTTACCCTATGGCTAACGAGGATAAGGCTATCGCTAATGTTGTAGAAAAAGAAGAAAATTTGGTTATAGCAGTGTCAAAGTCAGCTAATTCTGAGCCGAGCCGAGCAGTAGAAAATGATGAAAGTGCTACGCCAGTTTCCGAGCAGCAACACTTGGTGGCGCACTTTGACGCGGTAAAGGCGGATAAGTTTGTGACTATAGGGCCAATTGATAATTCTGGCACGAAAGTACTGGCAGACGCTCAGTCCAGCGAGCTTAATATAGATGCGGCGGCGGATTATAATAATTTTGTCGAATCAATTGATAGTGTTAATGCCGAACAGCCCAAGCACGTAACTCCAACCGCAGCTAATGTGCCGCTGCCTCAGGCGCAAGAGAACGCCGTTAACGTGTCAGCGGAATACGAAACAAACGAGACATCTACTAAAAAGATGGTTAATGCGGCCGAATTAATTCCAGCCAAAGAGCAGCCTGATCGGTCGGTGATTGTATCATTGTCAACTCAAGATGCTGTTGAATATGGTGAAAACCTGTTTTCTGTGGATGAAGAGTTTACGGCTGATCACGGCCCGACACGGCCCGATGTTGTTAACAAGCCCACGACATATGAGGTTATAGAGGTGGCGCATGAGACTAATGAGTCGGTAGGGCTGGAAGCGATGAAGATAGCCCCGCCAGTTGACGCCAGTGCGGTTAGTGAGGGTAAAAATCAAATTGATCTGCCGCCAGAATTGAGCGAGGAATTGGTGGTAGACAAAAGGGTTTCTGAGGAGCAGATTCTCCTGGCCGAACAATGTTATCATAACGATGCGGCGGTAGAGTGCGAATATGGTGATGACAACAAAGCCTGGGCTGAGGAGGATAGGGTGTTTTTTGTCGAGCAACAGTCGCCAGCAGTAGAACCAGAAATGCCTTCGGCTGAAGCGGTGGCGGTTGCGCTGCCAGAGGAAGTGATTACGGCACATGAAGAAGTCGATGATTTAAAGCTCTCTGTAGACAATGATAGTAATTCCGTGGGGTGGTTGGACAACTCAAAGGCGGCATCAGTGCCTGAAATCACCAAGGGCTATGACTCTAAACCAGCGGAGCAAGTAGTTATCTCCATCGTGCCAGCCGTTGAGCTAATACCTGATGCTGAATTGGACAAGGTGGTAGAAGCTGAACTGGGCGCTCAGAACGATTTGGCGGTTGCCAGCACGGTTGACAATTACGGTTATAATAGTGAAACGGGCACCGTGAGTGACAATATCTTGATTGTCAACAACCATCCACCCTCCGGCTTATGGATGGATGACAGTCGGCTAAATCCAGAAGAGGAAGATGTGGCGACAATTCAATCTGGTGCGGATGATACGTCATTGGTATCGCGGCTGGTCGGTGTGTTAGTGGTGGCACTGTGCGTGGCTCGCGGCCGACGAGCGAGGGCGATTGTGAGCAGCCGATAGCCTTGGCGCGTGGCCAGCGATGAATGAGCTATGCGAGGTACGCAGATCACAGGGATTGGTAACTGATATTTGGTAAGATTTTGTTTTATGGCACAGGGTAGGAATAACGCATCCTGCTTCCCTGATATGATAACAACGCGGCGATTGTGACGATAAATCTGCTGAAGCTCCTCGAAACTATTGACGGATAATCCGTGAGTAAATTGGTGCTGAATTGTTATGTTGGTCAAATCAACTCGCTTCATGACCGTGCGATAATTGCGTCGAGTATATCTGTCAGTGAGCAGCGATCCAAAATGATGTAACATATTTTTTAGTACGCGCCGTCGAAATAACGTGATGGCACGCCGGCGGGATTGGTAGTAGTTGTGTGTCAGCCCAAGTGGTTGAATGAGAGTGAGTTGGCTGAGACGCGACAGATACTCTGGCTGCGCACAACAAAACGTTGTTGGCGGGGCGGCCTGTGACTCGGCGATGATGTGAAATTGATTTTGAGTGTGTGTCAACAAATAGTCAAGTGCTTGTTTTACGAAGGCTGCCATAAAATCATTGGCATTGTCTTCGTCGATAAGCCAGTGGGGCGCGCCCTGAACGACGGCGATATGAGGTGGGCATAGCTGTGCTACCCGGTGAAATACGTGCTCAACTTGCCCACTACCAAGCAAAAGAATTGTGTCAAACGACATGTCGTCGCTGGTGAAAAGTATCTCGCAGGGGATGGTGCGAGAATTGTAGGAGATAGATACAGTTTGCCGTCGCATTTGCTTTAGTATAGCACGGTGAGAAGCTTGCTATAATGAGACTATGAGAATGCTCGACAAGCCAAAAATCGACCGTCCCCGCGAGAAATTGGCGCGCTATGGTACGGCGCGACTGAGTGACTTGGAGCTGTTGATGGCGATTATTGGCAGCGGCAATAAACAGGCGGATGTCGGTAAGATTGCGCGCGAGGTGCTGAAAATTATGCATCAAAAGGGTGGTGATGTTTCGTACGATGATCTGCACGGCGTGGTTGGATTGGGTGAAGCGAAAATCCCGGTGATTTTAGCGAGTTTGGAACTGGCGCGGCGGTACTTGCTGGACAGCGATCAGCCGATCATTGACAGTCCAGAAAAAGCGGTTGAGCTACTGACTGACATTCGTGATAAAAAGCAGGAATATTTCGTCTGTCTGACGCTGGACGGCGCGAATCGTTTGATCGCCAAGCGGGTGGTGACCATTGGCACGCTGACCGCCAGCCTGGTACATCCGCGCGAGGTCTTCGCCGACGCCATCGCCGAACGTGCGGCCTCAATCATCGTGGCGCATAATCATCCGAGCGGGTGTTTAGAGGCCAGTATTGCTGATAAAGAAGTAACGAACAGGCTGGTGGAAGCGGGAAAACTGCTTGGCATTACGCTTAATGATCACCTCATCGTCACGGCACAAGGTTATAAATCAATCCTTTAGAGAAACTTAACATCTTTCTTGCAGATGTTAAGTAAAGTATGATATACTTAACATTAGAAAAGGAGATGTTAAGTATGTTATTGGGTAATTTTGTGCAACAGCCGCAAGGCTACAAAGCCTTTATACCGGGGCAATTTCCGCCAAAGGAAATGCTAGTATTTTCTCCTACCGTTCATCTTACGAATGATCGGGCAACTCTGGCCCTTGGTAAACTTGACGGTATTGCTCAGTTGATACCAGATATTGATTACTTTCTTTCTACCTACATACAGAAAGAGGCGGCGGTCTCGAGTAATATCGAGGGAACAAAAGCGACAATGCACGATGCTCTTCGTGCCGACATTGGCATGACAGAATACATCCCAGAAGATGTTGAAAATATTTTTAGTTACATCAATGCAATTAACCATGGGGTTGCTGCGGTGCAGGATTCACCCCTGACGCTGCGTATTATTCGCCAAGTGCATGAAAAAATGATGAAAAACACTAGAGAGGGAATTGGCAAAACTCCTGGGGAGATTCGTAAGACACAAAACTGGATTGGTGGCACACGCCCTGAGAATGCTTTGTTTGTACCACCACCGGCACACGAGCTACCACGTGCTTTGTCGGATATTGAAAAGTTCCTCAATCTACCCCAGCCATATTCACCGCTTATTAAGGCAGCCCTACTCCATGCGCAATTTGAAACCGTACACCCATTTCTTGATGGCAATGGTCGAACAGGTCGCCTATTAGTCACGCTGCAACTTCATCATGATAAGGTATTAGAATACCCTGTACTTTATCTGTCGGAATACTTCAAGCGGCATCGCGACACCTATTTCGATAGATTGTCAGATTATCACAATAAGGAGAAAATTGAGGAGTGGGTGTTGTTTTTCTTGGAAGGCGTGACAACAATCGCAGAGGAAGCTATCCAGGTATCTAAGAAGTTGATTGACCTGCGAGAACGAGATATGGAGAAGGTGAATGCACTTGGCGGAAAGCAGGCAAAAACCGCTCTTATGCTACTAAAGGGATTGTACGGTAGTCCGATTATTGATGTTGCACGAGCCGAGAAGATAACCGGGCTATCCCGTCCAGCGGCTAATGCTCTAGTAAAGAAATTTGTCGATATTGGTATACTGTATCAGAGCGGCTCGGCCGACTATGGGCGGGTCTTTGGCTATGCTGAGTACATATCTCTATTTTAAGCATGCTGGAAATCAGAGAGAGGGAGTATAATAAAAATACTAGGTGAGGTATATCAAAACATGAACGGCTACAACGACAACATACATCAACAACAAATTGACAAACTCCAGCAGCTCTTTCCCGAGGTGGTCACCGAAGGCAAGATTGACTGGCAGAAACTCCAGGCAACTCTGGGTGAGGCGGTTGATTCGGGTGAGCGCTACGGCCTCGGCTGGAAGGGCAAGAATGATATCTTCGCTACCATCCAGGAGAAGACCGTCCAGACGCTCTATCCGGACCGGGCGAATTCCGTTGATTGGGATACGACGGGCAATATGTTTATCGAGGGTGACAACCTGGCGGCACTAAAGATTTTGCACAAGGCGTATTATGACAAGGTCAAGATGATCTATATCGACCCGCCCTACAACACTGGCAATGATTTCATCTACAATGACGACTTCAAGCAGACGCGCCGTAGCTACGAAGCGGAGGCGGGTATCACCGATGATGAAGGTAACGTTGTGCGGGATGACGGTCTGCGCACGAATACCGGTGGACACAAGCACAGCAACTGGTTGAACATGATGTATCCACGCCTCTTCCTGGCACGCAACCTGCTCCGCCAGGACGGCGTCATCTTCGTCTCGATCGACGACAACGAAGTCCACAATCTCCGCCTGATGATGAATGAGATATTTGGGGAGGAGAATTTTGTGGCGCAAATTGTGTGGGAACGAGCCTATGCGCCAGTTAATCTAAAGCATCATTTTTCGGAGAGCCATGACTATATCGTTTGTTTCGCGCGTAATATTGATTTGTTGGATAAACTATCTTTGAAGCGCAATGAGGCAGCTGATGCACGATATAAAAATCTAGATAATGACCCACGTGGTCCATATAAACTCAGTGATTTTTCTGTTGGGCCAGCAAATTTAAAGAATATTTATGAGATCACGACACCAAGCGGAAGGCAAGTATCGCCTCCTGGTGGTAGGTCATGGGTATTCTCTCAAGAACGTACAAACGAATTGATAGCTGATAACCGTGTATGGTTTGGAAAAGAAGGCAACAATGTTCCTGCGTATAAGCGCTTTTTATCAGAGGTCAAAGACGGTGTAACGCCAATGACGGTTTGGAAATATACTGACGTTGGACATTCGCAAGATGCAACAAAAGAAGTGAAGGATTTATTCAAAGGTGCTGCGTATTTTGACTATCCAAAACCAGTTAAGCTGGTTAAGCAGCTAGCGAGTTTGTGTACCAATGACAACGACATCATCCTCGACTTTTTCTCTGGCTCTGGCACAACCGCTCATGCCGTCACCGAACTTAACGCCGAAGACGGTGGTAACCGTCGCTGGATTTGCGTGCAGCTACCTGAGCTGGCTGACGAGAAGTCGGAGGCTTATAAAGCTGGCTACCGCACCATTGCTGACATCGCTCGTGAACGCATCCGTCGGGCGGGTGCCAAAATCCGTGCTGACCAGGCGGACAAGCTCGCCTCTCGCGACACTCCACTCGACCTTGGCTTTCGGGCGTATCGGGTGGGTGATAGTAACTTCAAGCAGTGGAACGAGCTAGTTTCTGACCCGGAGGAGATTCGCCAGCAGGCGCTGGCCAACCTTGACCCGCTAGAGGAGGGCGCAACTGATGATGACCTACTAACCGAGCTCCTGCTCAAGCGTGGCATCGCACCATTGGTGCAGATTGAGCGACACGATGACTTTTGCTTTATCCCGTCCGAAAAGCTTGCCATTTGCCTAGCGAACTCCATGACGGAGGAATTATTTGCGACTATCCTCGCTATCAAACCATCATCCATCATTCTCCTCGACCGAGCCTTCGGCGACGACATAAATCTAAAAGTAAACCTACTCTTGCAGGCTGAGCGGCAGGGTGCAGAGGTGGAGGTGGTGTGATGGAAATAATGAGCATTGGTTATGAAATTCCGGGCTATTCCGAGGATATTGAGACGATAGATTCCAGGCGGGCTATTTCTGATGTAGATTTAGTGCTTATATCTACGGATATAAATACATATTCATATGGAATAAAAACATATAGCAATGGAAGAACTAGTTTTAATGTAGAATCATCCCGTCGTTTTGAGGGCAACATTAGTCATTGGTATAGAAGTATACTAGAGCATGCTGATGCTGGTGATGTTATATTTATAATGTTGGGATCAATTGAGGATTTTTTGGTGGCGACAGGTGTAACTACGACAAAAGGTAAAGTTACCACTTACGAGACTAAAACACGTAAGAACAGTGATATTATACCCTTAGAGCTTAACGATCTAGACAATCTTCAGGGAAAAAATATTATCACAAATAGCACAGCCCTAAGCTGTTTTAAGATACCAAAAATACTTACGGAATATACTCAATATGAAGTTAGTTTTGGATATGATGACAAAATTACTCCAGTTTACCTGACAAAAAATAAAGCCAAGTTGGTTGGTGGTTATAAAAAAATAGGCAAGGGATACATAGTACTATTGCCGTCAATAGACTATGATGAAGATGAATTTACTACAACTAACGAAAAAGACGAAGAAATTTGGACAAAAGAAGCACTTAAATTTGGTGAAGCTCTGGTAGATTTTCTTAAGAATATCAAAAAAAGACTGATTTCAGAGGATAATACAACGCCACCTCCAGAGTGGGTCAATGATGTAAATTATCAAACACATACAGAAAAAGAAACCATCAGTAAGGTTGAAAAAAATAATGAAAAGGTAGAGAAGCTACAATCTAGTAATAAAAAGCTACAAGATATCATTAAAAAGGAAGCTATATTAAAAGGATTGCTATATGAAACAGGTACGCCTCTGGAAAACTCTGTTATTGAAGGGTTGAAAGTTTTAGGATATTCTGCAGAAAATTACAATGATGGCAATTTAGAACTTGATCAAGTTATCACTTCTCCAGAAGGAGAAAGGCTAATAGGTGAATGTGAAGGGAAAGACAATAAGACTACTAATGTTACGAAGTTTCGACAATTGAACGACTCCTTAGCTGCTGACTTTGAGCGTGATGAGGTTGACAATAAGGCAAAAGGAATACTGTTTGGCAACCCTATGCGGTTAGTAGACCCTAAGAATCGTAAGGACTGGTTTACTGATAAAGCTATCTCAGGGGCGGTCAGAGAAGGAATTGCGCTTGTTAAGACCCCTGATCTATATAAGATTGTTAAGTATATTAAAGATAGTGGAGACAATAATTTTGCTTCAAACTGTAGAAGCGCAATAGCTGATCAGGCTGGGGTTGTTAAGTTTCCCGATATTCCTGTCTCTGGACCAGATGAAGCTCGGCTCGGCATACCTGATGGAGAGCTTCATGTGTAAGAGTGGTTTTTTCATTTACAAAACAATCGATAACAAAGTCTCCATCAATGTCCAAATCAAAGACGAAACAGTTTGGCTGACACAAGAGCAAATGGCGGAGCTGTTTGGTGGGTTGAATAAAATAATAAGTGAGTATACAGGAAATCTCTTTGGCAGAGGTGAGCTTGATGAAAGTTCAGTTGTCTGGAATCTCCGGACAATTGCCAAAATAGCCATTTTTTCGGCAGCTCCGAATAGTTGCGTAGAAAATTCGGGATTTCCTAATTTCATGGAGGTGGCGTGATGAATAGTAGCGAAGATAATGAATATGTAATAAAGCTAAAATCAAGGTTTGAAAAAATAGAGAAGCTCGAATCGACACCTATGGTAATGCGAGATCAAGCGATTCAGTGCCTTAAAACAGTATTAGATGGTAGCTCAAATCTTGTGCATGAGGACAAAAACATAATCCAGAATGGCATTAAGTCCCTCAAAGATATAAAAGAAGAGTCTATGAAGGAGCAATTTAGCGTAATATATTCTCAAATGTGTGTTTTGGCTGTATCATCTTTAGAGGCAATTCTGAAGGATTATTTTGTGGATAGTTTTAATGATAAAACAGACATCAATATAGAAAATAAGAAACTAAATGAAATAAAAGTAACGATAAGAGATATTATTGATAACGAGCTTAATTTTGATAATAAATTGGGGGCACTAATACTCGAGCGTGACAAACCCAACTTTCAAGACCTAAAATCTATACTGAGTAATTTTAAAAATTATTTTAATAAAGAAATTAAACTAGAAAACGACCTTCAGAAGAAGTTATGCTTTTATCTTGAGATAAGACACTTACTGGTACATAAGGGTGGTGTGGTCGATAAAAAGTTTATTAATAGTACTAAGGTTTTGAACGCAAATATAAAAAACTACAAAGCAGGTGATACTGTAGAGATTAAATCATCTGACTGGACCGATATGAAGCAAGCGTTTCTAAGTCTGCTGGATATGTTAACAAGAGGAAAAGCCGCCGCGGAGATAGACGACGGATCTTTAAGTGGTAGCGGAGAGGGCGTTTGATTAGCTTTATGAAACTAAAATTTGACTCCAATCAGCAGTATCAACTTGATGCTATCCAAGCGGTGGTGGATTTATTTGTTGGCCAGCCAAAAGACGGTGACGGTGCAAATCGTCATATGGATCAGGACGGGCAGTTAAGCTTGGAGGCAACGATAGCCAAGGGAAATAGCCTGGTGCTAGATGCGGCACAGATAATTAGGAATACGCATAAAATTCAAGAGAAAAATGGTATCGAGAGAAGCGAGACCATAGAAGGTGGCTCTAGTATCCCGATGACCTCCCCGCTAGAGATCAGTGGAGAATCTCTGAAGTATGGTATGAACTTCTCCGTCGAGATGGAGACCGGCACCGGTAAAACGTATGTGTACTTGCGGACGATTCATGAGTTACATCAGCGCTATGGCTGGAAGAAGTTCATTATCGTGGTGCCGAGCGTGGCGATTCGTGAAGGTGTGCTGAAGAATTTGGCGATCACCAGGGAACACTTCGCCAATCTCTATAACAAGCCAGAGATGGATTACTACGTCTGGGACAGCAAGAAGACAGGTCAGGCTCGTGAGTTTGCGACGAACGATACGTTGCAGATCATGGTGATTACCATTGATAGCTTCGCTAAGGCTCAGAATGTGATGA
>CAUPZG010000009.1:0-28533 GCA_963516175.1 uncultured Candidatus Saccharibacteria bacterium
ATAATGACCTGCCATATACTGTACTGCGTGACCAAATATTCACTCATCCAACGGTAAGTGAGGCATTGAACGATTTATTTGCATAAAGGAGGAGTATGAACCATACAATTTTCGACGACATTGTATCAGGCACCGTAAAATCATGGAAGGTTTGGGAGGACGAGCAGTTCCTGGCGTTTCTCACGCCGTTTCCAAATACCCCGGGGGTGACAGTGGTCATTCCAAAGCACAACCCGGGCGATTATATTTTTGCAATTGACGAGACGCTGTACCTCGAGTTTATGCGAGCAGTGCGTCAAGTGGCGCGGCTACTAGAACGAGCGTTTGATACGCCGCGGGTGGCGCTGGTGTTCGAGGGGACGGGCGTGGCGCATGTACACGCCAAGCTGTATCCGCTACATGGTGACTTGGCGGGACGGACTGACGTCTGGGCGGAAAATGCAGAGTTTCATGAGAACTATCGTGGCTGGCTGACGACGACCGAGGGGCCGAGGATGGATGAGGCCGAGCTAGACCGTATTCAGGCACAGATCGTTGCTGCTCAAGAGTAATATTTTAGCCAATGGGGCAAACTATGAAGTGGCTTGGAGTTGTCGGTACGCGTGAAGTAAATGGCACAATTCGCTGCGACATTGAACAGTTTGTCGGGCAAAAGATTGCTAAAGGCGGCGGGATTGTGTCGGGCGGCGCTACTGGTGCTGACCACGAGGCAGCGCGCCTGGCGTATGAATATGGTCTAGGGGCGGTGCGGTTTCGGATATTTTTGCCAGTAGAGCTGGAACTATATTGCCAAGCATTGTATGATCGTGCGGCTGGCGGTAAATGTCGCCAGGATGATGCGATCGCGACGGTCGCGCTTCTGCGAAATATTGCCAAATATCGGCCAGGAGTACTGCGCGATGCTACTGATTTTAATGAAGTTAACGCTGATTCATTTCATGCGCGTAATTGTCAAATCGTTGCTTTGGCGGATGAGTTGGTAGCATTTCGGGTCAACGATAGCCCTGGCACGACATTTACGATTGATCAAGCCAGGGAAAAAGGTATTCCCACCAAGGTGTTTGACTACACCGTTGGTTAGAATGCTATACTGATATATATGAAAGTTAGCCTAAACATTATCAAACAATTGATTAATTTTGAATTACCTCCCGTAGATGAGTTGGTGGCGCGGGTCAATCAGCAACTTGGTGGCGTTGAAGAAGTGATCGACCTTAATGCTAAATATGGCGGTGCGCGAATCGTCCGGGTGGTTGAATGTGCTAAGCATCCTGATGCCGATCGGCTGAGCGTGACCAAGATTGATGATGGCGGCGCGGTCGCCGATGTGCCGCGTGATGAGAATGGCCTAGTGCAAGTGGTCTGCGGTGCGCCGAATGTGCATGCGGATATGTGGGCGATTTGGTTGCCGCCAAACAGCACGGTGCCAGCAAGTTTTGATGATGACGAGCCGTTCGTGCTGGACGCACGGCCACTGCGCGGTGTGCTCAGCCAAGGTATGTTGGCGGCGGCGGATGAGCTGGCGATTGGTACGGATCATGAGGGAATCGTTGAGATTCATGAACGCGATGTGCCGGCAGGCGTTGAGCTAACGGCAGGTGCTAGCTTTGCCGAAACGTTTGGTTTGGACGATTACGTGCTGGACATTGAAAATAAGATGTTTACTCACCGGCCGGATTGCTTTGGGCAACTCGGCGTGGCACGCGAGATTGCTGGGATTTTTCACCAGCAGTTTACTAGTCCTGAGTGGTACAATGTGATTCAAGAATTTGCTGGTGGCGATGGTCTTGAGCTCGAGATCTTCAATGAGGTGACTGAAGTAGTGCCGGTGTTTTCAGCGGTAGCCATCAAAAATATTGAGGTGCAGCCAAGTCCGCTGTGGTTGCAATGCCAGTTGGTGGCGATGGGCGGCAAGCCAATTAACAACATTGTCGATGCCACGAATTACATGATGCTGATGACGGCGCAGCCGACGCATGCGTATGATTATGATAAATTACGCGGGTCTATACTTGGGGCGCGGCTGGCTCGTGATGGCGAGAAAGTTAGTCTGCTTAATGGCAAAGAATATGAGTTGACCGTTGACGACATCGTTATCGCTGATGGCGAGGGCGTAATTGGTCTGGCGGGAATTATGGGCGGTACTGACACTGAGGTTTCGGATGGCACGAAAAACATCGTCCTCGAATGTGCTAATTTTGACATGTATGCGCTGCGCCGCACGGCCATGCGACACGGTATTTTTACCGATGCGTTGACGCGATTTAATAAGGGCCAGTCGCCGGCACAAACCGACCCCGTCCTCAAACAGTTGATGGGTATGGTTGGCGGGGTGCAGGCAAGCGAAGTGCTTGATGCTAGCTCATACAATAAATGTATAATGCCAGATGGTGTGCACTGCGTTGATTCACAAGGTGTCTCAAACGAGTTTATCAATGAACGGCTGGGCACTGACCTTTCTAACAACGAAATTGCTGATATTCTACGCTACACTGAATGTATGGTTGAAGTCGATGAACATGGCTGTGAGGTCTACAGCCCATTCTGGCGCACCGATATTGAGCTACCCGAGGACATCGTTGAGGAAGTCGGACGGCTCTGTGGCTTTGATAAATTACCGCGTCAACTGCCTCGTCGTAGTATTAAACCCGCGCCAAAAAATGTGCGCCGCGAACTAAAAAACGCCGTTCGCCGTAGTCTATCACGAGCTGGCGCCAACGAAGTCTTGACCTATAGTTTCGTTCACGAACGCATCCTAAAAAATGCCGAGCAGGACGTTGCTCAGGCATACAAATTATCAAACGCCCTCAGCCCTGATTTGCAATATTACCGATTGACGGTGCTGCCAAGTTTGCTCGACAAGGTTCACGCCAACATCAAGGCTGGACATGATGAATTTGCCTTGTTTGAAATGGGCAAGGGTCATATCAAAATGCATGGTTTGGGCGAAGATGGCCTGCCAGAGGCCAGTCAGTTTACGGACATCGTCTACGCCGCCAAAAAGTCGGGAGCGGGCGCACCATTTTACAAAGTTCGTCGTTTGGTCGAGCAGTTGGCGCATGATTTTGGCGCCGAGTTAGTATTTAAGCCGATTGAACAGGAACGTAATTTCCCAGTCACGGCACCGTTTGACCAATCGCGCAGCGCGCTGGTCGAGACAACTGACGGAACGTTCATCGGTCTGGTTGGCGAATTGAAACAGTCAGTCATCAAGAATTTCAAATTGCCGGCGTACGTAGCGGCGGCGAGCTTGGACACTGCTGGCCTAGAGGCTGTTTATGCTAAGCAAGGTAGCCATTATCGGCCGCTCAGCCGCTATCCATCAACGACGCGCGATATCTCGCTCAAAGTACCATCCGCTATTAGGTATCAGCAACTACTGCAGACGCTGGATGAGGTCGTGCGGGACGTTGCTATGGAGGTGCGAATTGAGCCGCTCACTATTTATCAGTCTGAGGACAATGCGGAGCAGAAGACGATGACATGGCGGCTGACGTTTACTTCACATGCACGGACATTGGTGGATAAGGATATTGCACCGGTGATGCAGCAGATTGAACAAGCGGCCAAAGATGCGTGGGGCGCTGAAATAGTCTGATGAAGCCGCTAATTCACATGCTCCGATATGCGCGCGGCATGGGCAGATACTACATCGGGGTTAGTATCAGCTCAGTGATCGTGGCGCTGACCGGCATCGCGGTGCCGTTCGTGATTTCGCGGGCAACCAACTTGATGGTTGAAGTGGTCGAGGGCGGCAATGTGGGAATTGAGCAGGCGATTTTCCTGGCACTAGTGCTGCTGGCGCTTGACGTGACGAATACGATTGTGCGAAACCTTGGCGGTTACTGGGGCGATGTGATGGCCACGCGGCTCAAGCAGCAGCTGTCGACGCGGTACTATCATCACTTGCTTGGCTTGCCGCAAAGTTATTTTGATGGCGAGCTGACCGGGACGATTATCAATCGCCTCAACCGGGCGATTACCGAAACGACGAATTTCCTGAACATGTTTGCCAATAACTTTTTCCAGATGCTGCTGACAACAGGTATCACCATCGGTATCGTTCTGGTGTATAGTCTGGAGTTGGCGGCGATGGTGGTCACTATGTACCCGCTATTTATGTGGCTGACGGCGCTGACCAGCAAGAAATGGCAGGTCTTTCAGAACCGTAAAAATCACGAGACAGATATGGCCAGCGGTCGGTTCGCCGAGGTCATTGCCCAGATCAAAGTTGTCAAAAGCTACGTCCGCGAGTCGCTCGAATATCGTCATTTTGCCAAGCGTTACCGCAAAACAATTGCCATCACGCGCAAGCAGTCTCGCTACTGGCACAGCATGGATATCGTGCGCGGCGTGGTGCTGTCGGTCATTTTTTTCATGATTTTTGCGTACATTTTTGTGCAGACAACTGAGCGGCGCTTCTCGATCGGCGATATGGTGCTGCTGATCACGCTGATTAATAATTTGCGGATGCCGCTATTTAACATGAGTTTCATTGTTGATAATTTCCAAAAAGCTCTGGCCGGGAGCAAGGATTTTGTTGGCGTAATGACGCTGCGCCCAGCGATCGAAGATCTACCTCACGCGCCAGAATTAGTGGTGAGCCGCGGGGCGGTCGAGTTTCGTAATGTCTCGTTTCGCTATGCCTCTGCCATGCAAAAACCAGTGTTGACCGATATCTCGTTTACGCTTCATCCCGGTGAGCATGTCGCTCTCGTCAGTGAGTCGGGTGGCGGCAAGACCACCGTGACGAACTTGCTGATGCGCTTGTATCAGCCGGATAGTGGCAAGATTATGATTGATGATATAGCCATTGATGCAGTGCAGCAAAAGAGCTTGCGTCGTCACATCGCCACGGTGTTTCAGGAGCCGGCGCTCTTTTCCGGTACAATTCGTGAAAATATCGCCTATGGCGCCGACGAGCCGACGGACGAGCAGGTAATCGCCGCTGCCAAGGCCGCCAATGCGCACGACTTTATCAGCGAGCTGGACAAAGGGTACGATACGCAAATTGGTGAACGTGGCCTCAAGCTATCTGGCGGTCAAAAGCAGCGCATCGCCATCGCGCGGGCGGTGCTCAAGGATGCGCCAATTCTCATCCTCGACGAGGCAACGAGCAATCTCGACAGCAAGAGCGAGCATCTAGTGCAGCAGGCGCTGGAGCGGTTGATGAAGGGGCGGACGACACTGATTATTGCTCACCGGCTGAGCACCATCGCTACGGTGGATCGGATCGTGACGCTGAAAGATGGTCGAGTCGACGAGATTGGTACGCCGAAGCAGCTGGCGAAATCAGGCGGCATTTATGCTGATTTGCTCAAGCTACAGCGGACAGCCGGTGTGGGGATTGACGACGAACTAGCGCGTTATGACATTGCGGCTGAGGGGAAACATTGATATAATTTCAAGGTAAGATAAAGGAGGATTATGGCGACGACGAGGGGACAGCGACTCGGTATATGGATCATCACGGGGACATTAGCGATTGGGACAATTGGCGGGTTTATCGCCATGATGGTGCAGCCGGGCAATGATGCCAAAGATCAGGCCGAGCTGCAGCAGGCACAAGAAGATTATAAAAAAGCAACCACCGAGTGGCAAAAGAAAGTTGACGCTCAGACGGCGGAATTAAACAATAAATATTATGCTAAATTCGCTGAGTTCGGTTCGCGAGTCGGTGCGTTTGAGGCTGGCGACGTCAAAGAGCTACACAAAGAAGATTTGGTTGAGGGCGGTGGCGCAGAGGTCAAGGATGACACTAAGTTTGCGGTCTACTACATTGGCTGGAATGCTAAGGGCGAGATTTTTGACCAGTCAATCAATAACGGTAAGTTGAAGTCACCGTTTGCAGTGGATGGCCCGGCACATACGTCAGTGATTCAGGGCTGGAAAGAAGGGTTGATTGGTATGAAGGTTGGCGGTGTGCGCGAATTGGCAATTCCAGCTGACAAAGCCTATGGAGATAAAGGCCAGGGTGATAAGATTCCCGCTAATGCGCCGCTGAAGTTTGTGGTCATGGCTATCGAAAAGCCAACAGAGATTCCACAACCAGCAATGCCAGAAATTATCAAGCGATATTATAGGTCAAGGGGGTTACATGTCTAAAGAAGTTATCATTGTCGGCGCTGGTCCAAGCGCGCTGACCGCAGCAATTTACCTGTCGCGCGAAGACGTGCCGACGACACTATACGAGCGTGGCGTGGTCGGCGGTATGGCGGCCATTACTGATCAGATTGATAATTATCCAGGGTTCGCCGAGGGCGTGACCGGTATGAAATTGGCATCAGAATTGCAGCAGCAGGCTGAGCGGTTCGGCGCAAAGATTGAGTACGGCGATGTCACGGCACTGAAGCGGGTTGACGACGAATTTGAATTAACAATTGATGGCCAGCCAGTACGCACGAAAACCGTGTTGCTAGCGACTGGCTCAAATCACCGCAAGCTAGATGTGCCGGGTGAGGACGAATTGTATGGCCGTGGTGTGCATTACTGCGCGACATGCGATGGCGCATTTTATCGTGACAAGCGCTTGATCGTCGTTGGTGGCGGCAACTCGGCAGTGCAAGAGGCGATATTTTTGACTCGCTACGCTACGCATATCGATCTGCTCGTACGATCTGAACTCCGCGCCAGCGAGGTCTTGCAGAGGGAGTTACAAAAATATGTTGATGCAGGCAATATAACCGTCCACCTTGGTGTCGTCACTGACGAAATTATCGTCAAAGATGACAAATTCTACGGTGTCAAATCAACCCAAAACGGTGAGCCAAGAGAATTTGTGGCAGACGGCTTATTCATTTTCATCGGTTTAATTCCGAACACCCAGTTCTTAGTGGACTCTGATGTTGCACTGGACCTCGGCGGACACATCGTCACTGACGAGCATTTGTGCACCAATATCCCTGGCGTCTTTGCATCGGGTGATGTCCGTTCGGGTGCAACCATGCAAATCGCTTCTGCGGTCGGCGAGGGTGCGGTGGCGGCATTGCAGATTCGTGAATATTTACAAGAAAAAGCCAGAGAGGAGTAGATTATGGCAGACTTTAATCACGTATTAACCCCGGGAAACTATCAGGACGGCGAAATCACCGTTGTCGTGGAGATTCCGGCTGGGTCAAATCATAAAATTGAGTGGGATCGCACGGTCGGCGTTATGCGGCTAGACCGAGTTGACCCAGCGATTTTCGCTAAGCCAACTAATTATGGTTTCATTCCGCAAACACTGGACGAGGATGGCGATGAGCTGGATGTGCTGTTGGTGACGGACACACCGCTGACGACTGGGCTAGTGGTCGAGGCGCGGATCCTTGGCGTGATGAAGTTTGTCGATGATGATGAGGTTGATGATAAGATCATCGCGGTGCCGAGCGACGATCGTCACAATGGTAACGCCATTCAGTCGCTGGAGGACTTGCCAGCGCAGCTGATTAAGCAAATTGAATTCCATTTCAATCACTACAAGGATTTGAAGAAACCGGGCTCAACTATTGTAAAAGGCTTTGGCGATGTGGCGCGCGCTAAGGAGATTATTCACGAATCTATCGAACGGTGGAATAATCGTTAGAGTTTTAAGTTTTATCAATCCTCGTTACTTAACCAGCAATAGTTATTTACTGTTTCTGGGGGTTTAGGTCAAGCAAAATTAAAGGTAATATATGGAAATAACTGACTGGAAAGCTCTAGTATTAAAAAAGATGGGTTTTATAGAACCTATGACCGCCTATCAGATTTGCAAACAGCATAATGGGGTGCAAGCACAAGTTCAGTCTTATGCAGATGCGGGGTTTCTGACAAGAATGACAATCGAGGAGTTTTCCGAGCCTTGGCGTTTAGATTTAGTGCGTCAATGGTCTGTTAGGGGGACTATCCATGCTTATCTAAAGGAGGAAATCCCACTTTACTTATATGAAGGTCGTAATTATTTAAAGCCAAATTTACACCTACCTTCTCGAGATGGGAAAATTTCAGCGGACGAGAAGGACTATTATGGGAGCTTAATTCTGGAAGCATTACAAAGTGGTCATAAAAGCCGAGAGGAGTTGAAGGAGGTTTGCCGCAGAGAGAGATTATCAAAAGAAAAGGAATCATCTCTTTTTGATTCTTGGGGTGGTATCATAGCTTCTTTGATATCTGTAGGTAAAATTTATCAAGAGTATGGGCAACAATATTTTGGCTTATTGAAAAATTATGTACCCTGGGACAAGGAGGAAGCAGAATTAGAGATTGCTCGCCGATATTTCTCCGGTTTTGGGCCGGTATCATTAGCGGATGCAAGGTATTATTTTAAGGAGAATAAGGGGCTTATCGAGTCTTGGATGAAGAAACTGGACTTAAAGACAGTGGAAGTAGAAGGGACGACTAGATATTATTTGGGAGAATTGGAAGCGGGTGATATACCAGAAATTATATTTGTAGCAGGATTTGATGCTCTTTTATTAGCTTTTGAGAAAAAGGATAACCCTTTCTTTGATCCGAAACACATAAGAGATATTTACACTTTGACAGGAATCGTGAAACCAGTGATCATGATAAATGGTGAATTGGTGGCGACTTGGCGAAAGGATAAGGACAAAATATATGTTTGTCCTTTTAAAGATTTAAGTAAAAAAGCTATGAGACTAATTGAGTGTGTAGGGGTAGAGAAGTTTCAAGAAGTATCGGAGTTATTATTTGAATAGTGATGTGGAGAGTTTTACTTCTTACGTCTGAACAGTGCGTTCACTCCACTGGCGATACTGCCGTTTAGTTGCTCCAGGATATTGCCTTGACGTGCTAGCTGAGCACGTAATTTATCTCGAGCGTGTGGGGTGATGACTAGATCGCGCCAATCGGGCTTCGGGCGGGCGGATTTATTAGTGAGGATTTCTACGGTGTCGCCATGTTGCAGCTGGTAATTGAAAGGTCTCATCACGCCATTTATCTTGAAGCCGCTGGCGTGTGCTGCAATATCGGAATGAATGCGATACGCGTAATCCAGTGGGAAGGCACCGCGCGGTAAATCGTAAATATCGCCTTTGGGTGAATAGACAAAGATCCGATCCTTAAACAACTTCATGCGGAATTTTTCTGAATCAAAGGCCTTGCCTTCACGGGCTCGGGCCGCTGTTTCCTGCAGGTCGCGAATCCACGCCAAATCCGTCGGCAGCGCAGCGATTCGCCCTTGTCGGTAGGCATCGGACATCTTTTGTTCGTTATAATGGAAACTGGCCGCCAGACCGCGCTCGGCGTATTCGTGCATATCTCGGGTGCGGATCTGGAACTCGACAATTTGCCCAGTCGGCGTTTGCACCGTCGTGTGTAAGCTCTGGTAGCCATTCGGTTTGGGGTTGGCAACATAATCTTTGATACGCTCGTACAGCGGCTGGTACATCTCGTGCAGCACACCCAGCACCAGATAGCCGGTTGCTAAATCGTCAACGATGATCCGCAGTGCTATCAGGTCATAAATTTTATCAATATCGCCAACGCGGTCGAGCTTCTTAAACAGGCTATATACGCTTTTGACTCGGCCATCCATCTCGAACTGCAGGCCCTCGCTCTGCAGGCGCGTTGTAACGTCGCGGCGGACCTTGGCGAGTTTGCGCTGGCTTTTCTTGAGGCGGCTGTTCATGAGACTCTTCGTGTGCTGAAAATCCTTGGGCATCAAAAATCGGAAGCTAAGCTCTTCTAATTGCACCCGCACCCGCCCCATATTTAGCCGATCTGCCAACGGCGCAAACACCTCAATTGTCTCGCGAGCAATTTTCTTTTGTTTGTGACGCGGCATGTGCTGGAGCGTGCGCATATTATGCAGTCGATCCGCCAGCTTGATAATAATCACTCGGATATCCTCGCCGACTGCGATCATCAGCTTGGCGAGGTTGTCTTTGGTGTGTGGCAAGTAACTATCGAGGTTGCGCATACCAGCACGTGCCTGCGAAACCTTGGTCACGCCGTCAACCAGAAAGGCGATGTCGCGGCCAAACAAACTTTCCAGCTCATCCAGCGTCGCGTCGGTATCCTCGACGGTATCATGCAGCACGCCAGCGATCACTGTGTCGATATCCATACCCCATTCCACCAAAATTCCAGCCACCGCCAGCGGGTGCGTGATGTAGGGTTCGCCACTCTTGCGTTTTTGGCCGGCATGTTTTTTGGTAGCGTAGTCAATAGCGCTATCTAGCACCAGTACCGGTACTTCATCGTACTGCGGCGCCGCCAGATGTAGTAATTCCTCGCGCGTCATAGTTTCATTATACAACTTTGTAGTATAATTAGTAAAAAGCTAATGCTACTCGGGAGGGACACTTGTATGGCGATAACGAAAATAGCAATTAATGGTTTTGGGCGGATCGGGCGCAGCGCCTTTAAGATCGCACGTGAGCGCAGCGACGTGGAGATCGTAGCGATCAATGACTTGACGGATACCAAGACGCTGGCGTACCTGCTCAAACACGATAGTAATTACGGGGAATACGGCCGCCAGATTGATGTTACAGAGGATGAACTCATCGTTGACGGGAAACCTGTCAAAGTGCTGGCGGAAAAGGATCCAACAAACTTGCCGTGGGGCGAGATGAATGTTGATGTGGTAATTGAATCGACTGGATTGTTTACTGATAAAGATGGCGCGGGTAAGCACTTGACTGCGGGTGCCAAGCGTGTGGTCATCAGCGGACCGACTAAATCTGACGGCGTTGACACCATCGTCCTCGGTACGAATGATAGCAAGATCAAGGGCGCGACGCCAATCATTTCTAACGCCAGCTGTACGACCAATAGTTTGGGCGCGGTGATGGCAATTCTGGATGCGGAGTTTGGCGTGGAAAAGTCAATGCTAACAACGGTACATAGCTACACTGCCAGCCAAAGGTTGCAAGACGCGCCTGCCAAGGACCTTCGCGAGGGTCGCAACGCGGCCGAGAACATCGTGCCGACAACGACGGGTGCGGCTATCGCCGTGACCAAAACCCTGCCGCAGCTAATCGGCAAGTTCGACGGCCTCAGTGTGCGCGTACCAACGCCGGTGGTGTCACTCAGTGACGTGACGGCCTTGCTGCGGCGTGACGTGACAGTCGAGCAGGTGAATGAGGCGTTCAAGAAAGCTGCCGCTGATAGTTTCTATCAAGGGATCTTGGGTGTGTCTGAGGAGCCGCTGGTCAGCCGCGACTTTATCGGTAATTCACATTCTGGCATCGTTGACCTGCCACTGACCAAGGTCGTTGGTGGCAATATGGTGAAAATCATGGTCTGGTACGATAATGAGTGGGGGTACTCTAATCGCCTGGTCGAGCTGGTAGCGGACGTCGGCCACTACCTCCAGCAGCTAGCAATGTAATAGTTGTGTAATCATAAGTTCAGTTCAGTGATGTGAGTGGGGCGGGAGATACGAAAAATCGCATCAATCCCGCCCCCGCACCTCTCAGCGGCGATCTCCTTTCTGTTGAGGTCTATTGGTGTACTCGTTCACCAGTGCGATCAAGGCTGCGACGGCCATAGTCCCTGCAGCCGTGAGGCCGGCCACAATGAGACAGCCGGGCACATCGGCGAACGGTTTGAAAAAAGGCTCTAGCCATGGCGGGGTAGCCCCTGGCTTCCTTATTAGTAACTTACCTATGCCGCCAAAAACCGTGACACCCAGCACTGTCGTTGCCATTCCCGACAATCTGACAAAGATATCTCCCGATGCGGTGATAGCGAGATGCATCCCAGCAGCGGTGAAGATAACAATCAGAACAATCAGGAGCTCAAGCATGAGATATCCTTTCCACTTGTTGAGGTGCGGCCGTTCCGCGCCTCAAGCCACTGTAGATATCTGATCTACGGCAGCGAAGCGCAGTTGACATATTTAATTAAAAATTGTCAAAAGGCTGATATATATATCACTATTAGTAGAAAATGTCAATGCTTTTTGTCAAAGGATGCATGAATAGTCATGCGCCGCTACCGTTCCTAGAACCGTATACCCGTTCACAGGCTGACATGGGTGAATAGGGCGGCTGAACTTGACGTCGCCCGGCTGGATATGCTACACTACTGACATATCCGGCCGATCAGGTCGGAGTTTTTCGTCTCTTGGGCGTTTGCAATGAAACGTAGTATAATAACATAGCGTAAAGGAGCTAGTATGGAAGATTTGAATATCAAGCAGTTGACGTTGGCGGTGCGGACGATTGCCGAGGAAAAGAACCTGCCAGAAGAAACGGTTTTGGAGGTGATCGAGCAGGCCATCGCGGCGGCGTGGCGGCGTGATAACGGCACCCGCGAGCAGTTGGTACGCGCCAGCCTGAACATCAATAGCGGCACGGCTGTGGTGTCGGTCGTCAAAACCGTGGTTGAAGAGGTTGAAAATGACGTCAATCAAATGAGCTTAGATGAGGCTAAGACGGTTGATCCAGCAGCTGAGCTGGGCAGTGAAGTGACAGTCGAGACCCACAACGTGACGACGTTTGGCCGGGTGGCAGCCCAAACCGCCAAGCAAGTGATTTTGCAGCGGCTGCGCGAGGCCGAGCGCGAGGTGGTGCTGGCGGAATTTGAGGATAAAATTGGTACGGTGGTGACCGGTACGATTCAGCGGGTCGAGCCGCGCGTGGTGCGAATTGAGCTGGGCAAGGCAGTTGGTATCATGCCGCAGTCTGAGCAAATTCCTGGCGAGTACTACGGTGTTGGCCGCCGCGTCAAAGTGTACATCAAGGACATCGAGCGCGAAGGTCGCGGTCCGCAGTTGATCTTGAGCCGCGGTAATGAAGAATTTGTGCGGTTCTTGTTTAGTCAGGAAGTGCCAGAGATGGAAACGGGTGCTGTAGAAATCAAAGCGATTGCCCGCGAGGCGGGTCGCCGCACCAAATTGGCGGTCGCATCGGCGCTGCCAGGCGTTGACCCAGTCGGTACCTTTGTCGGCGGCCACGGAACGCGTGTTCAGGCGGTGATGAACGAAATTGGCGAGCAGGAAAAAATTGACATCATTCCGTTTGAGGAAGACGCGGCTGGCTTCATCGCCAATGCCATGAGTCCAGCAGAGGTGCTGAGTGTGACGGTCAATGAGGACGAAAAGCAGGCAACGGTTTACGTTAGCGAAGATCAGCAGTCAGTAGCCATTGGTCGGGCTGGGCAGAATGTTCGCTTGGCAAGCCGGCTGACTGGTTATGAGCTGGACATTGAGGCAAAGGCGGCTGCTAAACCTGAAGCAAAACCTCGTAAGAACATTGAGGATAGTTTAATGAGCGCAGTTGAGGAGGTGGCGGAATAGGCTGCCTCGTGAGAATCGCCGAAAACGAAAGGAGGGCGATATGCCGGAAGATTTTTCTGAGTTAGAATCTCGACTCACTGATACCGCCAAGGCTAGTTTAGAACGCGCTGGTCTGCTGGCACATAATAGCGGCAGTCCGTATGTCGGTACCGAGCATGTACTGCTCGGCGTGCTGGCGCAGAATTCGTCGCTGGGTGCGAAGATTTTGGCGGAGAATGGCGTGACCTTGGATCGGGCGGAGCTAGCGCTGGGCTTAACCGGGCAATCATTCGTGGTGATGGTTGTTCACAAAGGTATGAACGCCGAGGTGCTGGAGACGATACGGACGGCTTGGCAGCTAGCGACGGAGTTTGGGCAGGAGCGCATCGGCACTGAGCACATTGTTTATAGTATGCTGTTGCAACACAAGGCGCGGGCGACGAAGCTACTCAGTGATATGAATGTAAATCTGGACGAGCTACGCGGTACATTGGAGGACGTATTTGATCGGCAGCAGCTGGAGGCCATACAGGACGAGTCGAAGGAAGGTGCGGCGCCGCATGCTCGTCGGTCGGCCGATCTCAAGCTTCTTGATCAGTATGGAGTTGATATGACGGAGCGAGCGCGGAGTGGACTGCTCGATCCAGTGGTCGGTCGGGAGGCCGAGACGGAGCGGCTGATCACGGTACTCGGGCGTCGTGGCAAAAACAATCCAGCGCTGATCGGCGAGCCAGGTGTCGGTAAAACCGCAGTGGTTGAGGGATTGGCGCAGCGCATCGCAGCGGGGACGGTGCCGGAGTTTTTGGTCGGCAAGCGGCTGATTCAGCTTGACCTGACGGCTATGGTCGCCGGTACAAAGTTTCGTGGTCAGTTTGAGGAGCGCTTACAAAAAGTGGTGGCCGCAGCGCGTAATCATCAGGAGATTATATTGTTTATTGATGAGCTGCATTTGCTGGTCGGTGCTGGCTCGGCCGAGGGGTCGATGGATGCGGCGAATGTCCTAAAACCGGCGTTAGCGCGTGGCGAGGTGCGGGTGATCGGTGCAACGACATTTGACGAATATCGCAAGCACATCGAAAAAGATGCAGCCCTCAGTCGGCGGTTTCAGGCGGTGACGGTAGCGGAGCCGGATGAGCAGGCGGCGGTGGCCATGGTGCGGGCGCTAGCGGGCCGGCTGGCGACACACCATCGACTGCGGATTTCTGATGAGATGATCGAGTTGAGCGTAGCCCTCAGTCAGCGCTACGTGACGGAGCGTCATTTACCGGACAAGGCAATTGATGTACTCGATGAGGCGGCGGCGCTTGTTAATACGCAGCGGCCGGTCAAGCCAACCAAACAGCAACAGCTAGCACGGCGGATCAAACAACTAGCGGGCAAGCTCGATGCGGCGGTCGAGGCTGAGCAATATCAACGCGCGGCTGAGCTAAAGGTGCGCATCAAACAACTGGAGCAGCAGGCTAAGCAGCTACCGGCTGACGATCCAGCATTGCCGGAATTAACCGAGGATGATGTACGGCGAGCGGTCGCGGCGATGGCTGGCGTGCCAGCGGAAAAAGTGACGGTGAATGAGCGCAAAGATCTGGCGGCACTGGAGCAGCGGCTAGGTAGGTCGGTGCTCGGTCAAGAGGGGGCCGTGGCGACATTGGCGCGAACCATTCGCCGGGCGCGCGCCGGGCTGAGTCGGCGGTCGGGGCCGCTTGGGTCGTTCATTTTTCTCGGGCCGACTGGTGTGGGCAAGACGGAGCTAGCTCGCGTGTTGGCACGGGAAGTGTTTGGCGGCGACAATAGTTTGATTAAGATTGACATGAGTGAGTTTTCGGAGCGGCACACGGCCAGTCAGTTAATTGGCGCGCCGGCTGGCTATGTCGGCTATGATGAGGGCGGCAAATTGACCGACAAGGTTCGCCGGCAGCCATATAGCGTGGTGCTGTTTGATGAGATCGAAAAGGCGCATCCGGATGTACTGAACTTGCTGCTGCAGATTTTAGAAGACGGTAAGCTAAGCGATTCGCGCGGTCGGTCGGTGAGTTTTCGCCAGACCATCGTGATCTTGACCAGTAATGTTGGCGCCGAGGCGATGGTGCGCGACGGTGAGCTGGGCTTTGGCTCGCATGGCGATGATGGTTCGCGGGCGGATGATATCAATGAGCGCAACGCTCGGGCGGCGCGTCGTGAGCTGGAGGAGCTATTGCGGCCGGAGCTAATTGGGCGGTTTGATGAGGTGGTGAATTTCAAGAGCTTGACTCGGCCGGTGGTGGGCAAGATTTTTGATAATCTCGTGAGCGAGCTTAAAGAAGCAGTGCAGGCGCAGCAGATGACGCTGGTGATTACGCCAAGCGCTAAACGTTGTATTATAGATAGCGGATTTGATGAGCAGCGCGGCGCGCGAGTACTTCGGCAGACGATTCAGACGATGTTGGCTGATCCGCTGAGTGACGTTTTGTTATCTGACCAGGCGCGTCCTGGTGTGGTCTTGGTAGCGACTGCAAAAAATCGTGAGGTGGTGATCAATGTTAAAGCTGCGTAATATCCTCGGCGTCGTGGTGTTCGTGGGGCTGGTCGCCGGCGGTAGCTGGCTGGTGCTCAATCGCCAGCTGGTGCTGGATCATGTCCGGGTCTGGCAATATCAGCCGAGTCAGCACATAGCGAGATTAGCCCAACGGGCAACGATGACCGATAAGGCTAAATTTAGCTTTTATCTCGCGCAGCCGCGACTAGAAAACGCTGCGCAATTTAATCAAGATTGCCGTCGTGTCGAACAGGCCAGCCCGATCGTCGGCTGTTACGCTCACGCCAAAGAGACCATTCACATTTATAACGTGCAGAACGCGGAGCTAGACGGTATCAAAGAGGTGACGGCGGCTCACGAAATGCTACACGTGGCGTGGTCGCGCTATTCGGCGGAGCAGCGTTGGCGGCTGGGCGAGCTGTTGGAGGCGGCTTATACCAAGGTCAAGACCAAAAAGCTGGAGGAGCGGATGGCGTATTATGAACGGGCACAGCCGGGTACACGCGCCAATGAGCTGCATTCGATTTTGGGTACAGAGTTTGCTGATCTCGGGTCGGAGCTGGAGGCGCATTACGCCGAATACTTCAGTAATCGAGCGGCGCTGTTAAAATTGCACGCTCAGTATAATCAGAAGTTCACCAGCGCCGAGGCCGAGGCCGACGCCCTCACGGCCAGTCTCGAGAAGCGGAAGCGTGAAATTGAGCAGCTGACGGCATCCTACCATGCACGCATTAATGCCTATAACCAAGATGTAGCGACATTTAACCAGCGGGCGGCGGGCGGTGGTTTTCAGACACAAGCTGAGTTTCAGACTGAGCGATCACGGCTGAGCCAACGCGGTCTGGCGCTGCGTCATGAGCGGCAGGCCATCAAGGATAAAGTCGATACTTATAATGCTGATGTTGAAAAATTAAACGCATTAGGGCACAAGATTGATCAGCTAAACCAGAGCCTCGATAGCCAAAAGGCGGTTAAATAATGGCCCGAGCAAAATCGCAGTTCATCTGTCAACAGTGCGACGCCAGCTATCCGAAATGGGTCGGTAAGTGTGAAAATTGCGGCGAGTGGAATTCACTGGTTGAGCAATTACCGGTTGATACGGGCGCGTCGGCGGTAGCCCGCAGCAGCGGCAAGGGCAAGGCGCTCACGACGCTCAGGCTCAGCGAAACTGCTGCCGAGGCCAAACAGGCACGGCTGAAAACCGGTATTGCCGACCTCGACGCGGTGCTCGGCGGCGGCTTTTTGCCAGGCGGCGTGGTGCTGGTGGCGGGACAGCCGGGAATTGGAAAAAGCACCCTGCTGGCGCAAGTCGCGGCGTTTATTGCCCGGCAGAAACAAGTCCTCTATGTCAGCGGTGAGGAGTCGGTGTCGCAGGTTAAATTGCGGGCTGAGCGCTTGGGCGCGGTTGACTCAGAGAGTCTGCAGCTGGCGTCCAGTAACAGTGCCGAGGATATCGCCGCCTCCATCCAGACTGGCCAGTACAATCTAGTGATCGTCGATTCCATCCAGACCTTGTCGCTCGCAGACATTGCCTCAGCGCCAGGCTCGGTCAGTCAAATCACCAACTCATCTAACATCATCATTCGTGCTGCCAAGGCCGCAAACACCGCGGTGATTTTGGTCGGTCACGTTACCAAAGAAGGCTCAATTGCTGGGCCGAAAGTCCTGGAGCATTTGGTCGACGTGGTGTTGAATTTTGAGGGTGATCGTTACGGCGGTTTCCGGGTGGTGCGGGCACAGAAAAATCGCTATGGCTCGACCAATGAGGCGGCAATTTTTGAGATGCATGAGGAT
Organism: uncultured Candidatus Saccharibacteria bacterium; assembly: GCA_963516175.1. GTDB lineage: Bacteria > Patescibacteriota > Saccharimonadia > Saccharimonadales > Saccharimonadaceae > Nanosynbacter. Next base: position 17,514 of record CAUPZG010000009.1, read on the forward strand.
GGCTTACGGATTGTGGCTAATCCATCGGCTAGCTTACTGGCGGAGCGGCAAAACCTCGACGGCTCAATCGTCCTGGCGACCATGGAGGGGGCGCGGCCGCTGCTGGTGGAGATTCAGGCACTGGTCAATCCGACGAATTTTGGCTACCCTAAACGCGCGGTTAGCGGCTTTGATCTCAACCGCTTGAATCTGCTGGTGGCGGTGCTGGAAAAGCGCACCAAGCTCAATCTCTCTGACAAAGATATTTACATCAATGTAGTCGGTGGCTTGAAACTGAGCGATCCAGCGGCGGACTTGGCGGTCGCCATGGCCATCGCCTCAGCCTCAGCTGGCCGCAAACTCAGCGACGAAGCCGTGGTGTTTGGCGAAGTCGGTTTGGGTGGTGAAGTGCGCTCGGCTCAAGGCTGGCACGCCCGCGTCAAAGAGGCAAAGAAGCTCGGCTTTACCTATGCCATTGCGCCAAAAACCCACAAGGATGTATTTGTGCGCGGCGTCGGTGATTTACGCCAGGCACTGATCGACTATTTACAATAACGTTATTAGATAAAAGGAAATTAATATGGAAAAAACAATTGAACTTCTCATCATTATCATGCTGCTGGCTATCATGGCGGAAATATATCTGCTGGTTAAGCCTCGGCGTCATGCAGGTAGCGGCACGCAAATGCCGATTTTGGTTGACACCTCGGTGCTGATGGACGGCCGGGTGGTCGATTTGGCAAAGACCGGTTTCCTATTGGGGCAGATCATCGTGCCGCGCAGTGTGCTGATAGAGCTGCAACTACTGGCCGACGGTGCTGATCACGCCAAGCGCGAACGTGCCCGCTTTGGCATGGACGCCATGAAGGAATTGAAAGATGTGTTGGGTGGCTCGTTTACGCTGCTTGATGATGCGGTGCGCATTCCCGAAGGCGTTGATAATCGGCTATTGCAGCTTGCCAAGGAAATGAACGCTGGTATTCTGACGCTGGATTACAATCTGAACAAGGTGGCGCAAGTCGAAGGTATTCAGATCCTCAATATCAATGAGCTAGCCAAGAGCCTGCGGATGAGCTATTTGCCTGGCGACGAGCTGGTATTGGAGCTGACGCAAAAAGGTCAGGATTCTCATCAGGCTGTTGGCTACCTACATGACGGCACAATGGTAGTGGTCGAGCAGGCCAAAAAGTTCCTGGGTCAGAAAAAGCGCATTGAGATCATTCGCAGCTTACAAACTGACGCTGGCAAGATGATGTTTGCAAAAGTTTGTGCCGAGCCAAAAGAGGTAAAAGAAGCAGTGCAGTCTTCATCAACTCAGGCTAGCCCTAAACAACCCAAACAGCGCTCCACCGGTCGTCGGCCGCAAGCTAGCAAGGTGACAAAACCCGACACTGCTCCACGTACCTCGACTCAACCGTCGCGTGCGGCTCGTCCCAAGACTCAGTCGCAGCGCGAGGCCGACTTGATTCGGATGGTTGATGAGCAGTCGTAGCTAACAGTAACGAGTAAAAACCAGACCTATCAGCGGGTCTGGTTTTTCTATATGAGGATAAGAGTGAGTGAGCTATCTCGAGCCGCTACTGGCTACCGAAAAGCTACTACTGTCCGATGCAGTATAGTAGCCTTCGTCTCGAGCGACTACTTGAACACTGTGCTGTCCTGGGCTGCTAATCCTGATATCGACCGAGACACTGCCGCCACTACCGGAGATTGATTCGCTTTTGATGCTGCGACCATCAACGAGGATATCAATCGAGGTGAGTGGGAATGTACCGTTGGTAGCGCGGGCGGTGATGGTGCGGCTGGAGCCAGAACCAGAGATTGATAGGCTAATACCCGGCTTGCTATCGTCGCATTTGTGCTTATCGTCATCAGCATTGGCGTCATAGCCTTCAGGTGCTGAGTACGATGGTTTCTTGGTGAGCGGGTCAATAGTCTTGGTGACCTCAATTTCCTCGATGGCGTCAGCTGGCGTACAATTTGTCGCTTTCTTCTTAGAGACGCGATCAAACTTGACCTTTTCAGTAGTCTCGCCCTGTTTTTTATTCCACCACGATGGATAGAGCTCTTTGCCTTGCTGCTGGATGCCATTTGGTCGCTTGAACCAGTCATTTGGCTTCCACTTGCCCTGCTTGGCGTACACTTCGGTATGGGCAAATGACATGACGCTGCGCACCACTGGCATACCAAAGGCCGAGTTCGGGGTGTTAATGGTGCTGGTGTCAGAGTTACCGAGCCACATCCCCATGACTAACACTGGACTATAATTGACGATCCAAACATCCTTGGCGTGGCCATTTTTGTCGGTAGTACCAGTCTTGGCAGCAGTTTTAACGCCGGGCACATTCATCGCACCGTATCCATGCAAGTCGCGCGCCGCGTCCACATCGCCCAAGATATCGTTGATGATATACGCGACCTGTGAGTCGGTTGCCTGCTTACTCTCATCCTTCCATTTCTTTAGCGTATCACCTTGGCTGTTAGTTACCTCGAGGACATTGGCGCTTGGTTTGGCGACGCCCATGCGGGCAAAGGTACCGTAAGCGTTCACTAATTCAGTTTGTTTTGTACCACAGGCCCCAATGGCTGCTGACAGTCCATAGCCACCGGCCGCCTCTTCTTGCTGGCAATAATTGGTATTACCCATGTTGTGAATATAGTCAACGGTTGGTTTTGGCGAACCATTGCCTGCAATATACATCGCCTTGACTGCAGGGATGTTACGAGAGAGCGCCAGTGAGCGGCGGATAGAAATACTTCCCATAAATCGTCGATCCCAGTTATTTAGCTTGGCGCCATAAATCTTGTCAATGTTTTCGTCGCTCAGAACTGAGCCTGAACCGTAATTTTGCTGATTACTGCCGCGATTCTCAAATAGTTTGGCATAGTCAAAGGCCTTGATGGTTGAGCCTGGCTGGATAAAAGCGGCAGCAGCGTTGTCTTGTCCAAAGCCGGCATAATTAAAGTCGCGGCTACCGACGAGGGCAACAATTTGTCCAGTCTGCACGTCCTCAACTGTTGCTGCACCGTTACTGATGCTTACGCGGCCCGGACGACCTGAGTCAAAGAAGGCCTTCATCTCTGTCTCAAGTTTTTCTTGAATCTTCCAGTCTAGCGTCGTCTTTACGGTCAGACCGCCGCGGCCAACGACCGCCTTGCCAAGTTCGCGCTCCAGTTGATTACGCACCATGAGTACAAAGTGCGGTGCCTTAATACCGGCGAGCTGCTCAGTCTCGGGCTTGATTTTGTCAAGGATCGGGTATTGCTTGGCTTCTTTGGCTTGCGCTTCGGTGATGTAGCCCTGTTCTAGCATATAGTCAAGCGTCGTATGCTGGCGCGACAACAGCATCTTGCGACCAGCGGTGTTGTATGGATTGAATGTGCTTGGATTTTGCGGAACGGAAGCCAGTAGTGCCGCCTCGGCCAAGGTGAGGTCTTTGGCGGACTTACCAAAGTATGTTTGAGCGGCTGATTCTGCGCCGTTACGCCGACCGCCATATGGTGCTTGGTTGAGATAGAGTGCCAGGATCTGGTCCTTGTTATACATACGCTCAACTTCAATAGCGAGGATAATCTCTTTAATCTTGCGTGGAATACCGCTCAGGCCGCGCTTGTCAGCATCTTCGGCGAAGAAGACTTGCTTGACTAGCTGCTGTGTTAGTGTCGAGCCGCCCTGAACCTGCCGACCTGACGCCGTACTGAACATAGCGCGGGTCAGCCCGCTGATGCTGATGCCGTGGTGCTTATAAAAATCACGATCCTCGATGGCGATGGTTGCTTTCTTGAGGTAATCACTAATTTTATCAGCCTCAACCACTAGCTTATAGTTATCCGTACCCTTATCTTCCCAGAGCAGCGCACCATTGCGGTCGTAATATTTGGTGACCGTCGTCTGGACGCGTTTGGCGAGTTCGCCTGGGCGGATCTTGTCGAGGTCTTTACGGAAGTAGGCGAACAGGCCGCCGATCAAGATAATCACCGCAACAATGGCGACGCCAAGGATCTTGAGCGCCATTAAGCCGCCGCGCTTTGAGAACCAATAGCGAAAGACGCGCTTCGGGTGAAGGCGGTAAAAGAACCGCTTGACGGGGTGCTTTGGTAGGCTCGCCAGGTACTCCGCTTTTTCGCGGGAGCGCTTATCCTTCTTGAGCCGATGCTTATTCGCCAAGTTTGCATAGACACTCAGCCGTTTTGCTGGCTTTGGGTGCGGACGTGACGGCGCTGGTTTGGCGCTGGAGCCCGACTGTTTATCTGAGGGTTTCTTGTTCACACTATCATTATATCACGCCTATGTTTCGCTTCAATCATAAAATTGCTATACTATTACCCAGAAAAGGAGGAATATGCAATTATCAGAGGAGCTAAAGTGGCGCGGGTTTTGGAATCAAGCGACATTCACCGATGATGAGCGTATCGATTCGGGAAATTTTACGCTCTATTTGGGGACAGATCCGTCGGCGGACAGCCTACATGTCGGGCATCTGGCGGTCTATATGATGGTGCGACATTTTTTGGAGCGCGGTCACAAGGTGTTCTTGCTGGTTGGTGGCGGCACGGGCATGATTGGCGATATGCGCGACACCGAGGAGCGGAGTCTGCTTTCTTATGCAGAGATTGAGCACAATAAACGAGCCTTAAAGGCGCAGGTCTCGCAAATTTTTGCTGGACGCGATTTTACCCTGGTGGATAATGCGGATTGGCTGGGTAATTTGGAATTGTTGCCGTTCCTTCGCGATATTGGCAAGAATTTCAACATGGCAGAGTTGACGACGCGGGAATTTTTTAAGGCGCGTATCGCTAATGGCAAGGGACTAAGTTTTGCGGAGTTTACTTATACCTTGCTGCAGGGTTATGATTTCTGGCATCTGTTCAAGCATCACGGTGTCAATTTGCAAATCGGCGGTTCTGACCAATGGGGTAATTTGCTCTCAGGTGTGGAATTGATCCGCAAAAAAGAAAATGCCGAAGTTTACGCCATGACGGCGCCGCTACTGATCAACAAATCAACTGGGCGCAAATTTGGCAAATCCGAAGGTGGCGCCGTGTGGCTGGACGAAAACAAAACCAGCGTGTACAAGTTCTATCAATTCTGGCTGAACGTTGATGACGAAAGCGCTATTGAATATATGAAAATATTCACCATGCTTGATCGCGACACCATTGAGGCCATCGCTGAAAACCATGCCGTCAATCCAGGTGCGCGCTCGGCGCAAAAAGTCTTGGCGCGCGAAGTCACCGACATCGTTCACGGCGTCAATCGCCGCGAATCAGTGGAACGGGTGACGGAAGTGTTGTTTGGCGGCGGTGATTTTCGGCAATTGTCAGACGATGACTTGGACGCTCTCGCCAAGGAAATCCCGCGCGTTGATGTCGGCGTCGGTGTGATTGAAGCGTTGGTGGTTTCCGGCGCGGTCAGCTCCAATGGCGAGGCAAAACGCCTACTAAAATCTGGCGCCATCAGCCTCAACGGTGAAAGACTCGCCGAAGACCAGGCTATCAACGCCACGTCGTTATTGAAAAAAGGTAAAAATACGTTTGTATTAATTATGGAAGGAGAATAGTCGTGGACTCAGTCAAACAACACGTATCAGCAGAAGCAGCAGCCAACATCGAGCGCTGGCTAACAGAGCCGAAATACGCCGAATACAAGGTAGAGCTGGAGCAGATGATTGCAAATGAGCAGTGGCAAGATCTGGAAGACGCATTTTTCAAGGTAATTGAGTTTGGTACTGGCGGTCGACGTGGTACAACGGGAGTCGGCTCGAACCGCATCAATCGTGTCACGATTGGTGAGTCGGCGCAAGCACTATGTCGCTACGCCCAGCAGTTTGATCCTGATGCGCCAGCAAAAGGTGTGGTCATCGCCTGTGATACGCGCTTAACCTCGCCAGAACTCAGTCAATACACCGCGCGGGTGTGTGCTGCTAATGGATTTAAGACATATATTTTTGACAGCTTTCGGGCAACTCCAGAACTGAGTTTTGCCGTACGACACCTTGGCTGCGCTGTTGGTATTGTGATCTCGGCCAGCCACAATCCACCGACTGATAACGGCTTTAAGGCATATTGGGATGATGGTGCGCAGGTAGTGCCGCCGCATGACCGAGGCATCTTGGATGCGGCAGCAGCGGTGACCGAGGTGCTGGCCGAGCCGGATTTTGAGGCGGCGGTGGCCGAGGGCAAGATTACTATTATTGGTCAGGATGTTGACGAGGCGTACTATGCTGCGGTACTGGCGCAAGCTGACGGTCAGGAGCGTGATTTGACAATCGCCTATTCACCGCTCCATGGTGCGGGGCAGACTAATGTCCTACCAGTATTGCGCCAGGCTGGGTTTACTCAGATTACAACGGTCGATGAGCAGATGGTGCCGGATGGTAATTTCCCAACAATTGCTAATCGTAAGCCAAATCCCGAGGAACGCGCCGCCAATGACATGGTCGTCGCACAGATGATGGAAACGTCGGCTGATATTGCGATTACCAACGATCCTGATGCTGATCGAATTGGTGTAATTGTGAATCATCATGGCCAACCAATCTATCTCACCGGTAATCAATCTGCTGCACTTGCGACTGATTATGCCCTCCGAAAACTACAAGAGCGAGGCGGCGTCACTCCGCAGCATTACATCGTCAAGACCATTGTCACAACTGATATGATGAAGGCGCTGGCAGACAGCTATGGTGCTACCTGCTACGGCAACCTGCTGATTGGCTTTAAGTATATTGGTGAGGTTATTCGCCAGAAAGAAGGCACTGATGAGGTGTTTGTGCTGGGTGGTGAGGAAAGTTATGGCCTGCTCAAGGGCGACTATGCTCGTGATAAAGACGGTGCGGTTGGTGCGCTGGCGCTCGCAGAATATGCGGCTGAGCTCAAGCAGCAGGGGAAAACACTCGTTGATAGGCTGATGGAGCTGTATCGTGAAGTTGGGTTGTATGTAGAACGGCTCGAAGTCGCTATCTATCCGGGCGCTGAAGGGTTTGCGATGATGCAGCAGATTATGAACTCACTGCGCACCGATCCACCAAAGATGATTGGCGATCAGGTAGTATCGGCGGTATCCGACTATCAGACACTGGTGCGAACGGCAGCTGATGGGACGACCACGGCAATTAATTGCGTCAAGGGCAATGTGCTGGTGTTTGAGTGTGGTGATTCACGCCGCCGTGTTACGATTCGCCCGAGTGGTACTGAGCCAAAGCTAAAATTCTATATACAGTGGCACGAAGAGACGACAAATCCAGAAGAGGACTATACACGAGTACAAGACGCCCTCAAGCAGCTATTCGAGGCGCTGCAAGCTGAGGCGCTCAGTCGAGTGCAATGAAACTAACAACCCCCCTTGAACACATCAAAGGCGTCGGCCCCAAAACTGCCCAAGCGCTGTCGGCGGCGGGTCTGGAGACGGTGGCGGACGCCTTGGATTTTTTGCCGCGGGCGTATGATGATTATTCGGCGGCGGTTAACATTGCTGATCTTCAGCCGGGTAAGGTGACAGTGCGGGCGCGCTGCGAGTCGATTTCCACGCGCATTGTGCGCCGAGGTTTGAGGATCACCACGGCGGTGCTGGCGGATGATTCTGGCAAGGTGAAGGCCGTTTGGTTCAATCAGCCGTACCGCGAATCGCAGCTGAGATCCGACGCCGAGTTTATGTTTTCTGGTCAATTTGGCATGCAATATAACAGCTATCAGATTAGTAATCCGTCGGTCGAACTCGCCAAGCCAACTGATACATCCGACGTCCACCATACGTCGGGCATCCATCCAGTCTATAAATCCATCAAAAACCTCCGCCCCAAAACCGTGCAGGATCTGCTGAAGAATCTGCGCCCCATCATGGAATTTTTGCCCGAAACGCTGCCGGAGCATATCGTCCAGCGGCAAAAACTAGTCAGTCGCGCGGAGGCCGTCAAGTTTCTCCACATGCCGAAAAATCATCAGGAAATCGCTCGCGGTCGGGAACGCTTGGCGTTTGAAGAGTTGTTTGAAATGATTTTGGCGGCGCAGTTTAATAAGCAAGAACAAACCAAGTTGACTGGCTGGCGCATTCCGTTCAACCAGCCAGTAGTCAAGCAATTTGTCGAGCAGCTGCCGTTTCCCTTGACCAACGCACAGCGCCGCGCCGCCTGGCAGATTTTGCAAGATTTGGAGTCCGAGCATCCGATGAACCGCTTGTTGCAGGGCGATGTCGGCTCGGGGAAAACGGTGGTCGCTGGGCTGGTGGCGGCAGAGGTGGCGCAGGCTGGTTTTCAGACGGCCATCATGGCGCCGACGGAGATTTTGGCGGCTCAGCACGCCAAAACGCTGGATGAGTTGTTATCGCCGTTTGGTGTGTCGGTGGCGCTGCTGACGGGGCATGTCAAGGGCGCTCAGCGGCGGCAGTTGCTGGACAATTTAGCAAACGGTGACATTGACGTGGTGGTTGGCACGCACGCGCTGATCCAGGAAAAAGTGGCGTACCACAAGCTGGGGTTTGTGGTGATTGACGAGCAGCATCGGTTTGGCGTCAAGCAGCGGCAGGCGTTGCTACAAAAAGCGGACTACATGCCGCATCTCCTCAGCATGACCGCTACGCCGATTCCGCGGAGCTTGGCGCTGACGTTGTATGGTGAACTGGATATCTCGATTTTGGACGAGCTGCCGGCCGGTCGTCAGCCGATTGAAACGAAAATTTGGTCGCCAGCCTCAGCGCCGAAACTCTACGAAGCGATTGACCACGAACTGGCTCAGGGGCGCCAAGCCTACGTCATTTGTCCGTTGATTGATGATAACCCTGACAATGACAAAAAATCGGTCGAGGCGGAATATCACAAATTGGCAAAAACGATGTTTCGTCATCGCCGCGTCGGATTATTACACGGTAAACTGCCGCCAGAGGAAAAAGCCGCGGTCATGCAGCGGTTTGCGGACGGCGATATTGACATGTTGGTGAGCACTACGGTGGTGGAGGTCGGCGTTAACGTGCCGAACGCCACGGTCATGCTCATCGAAAATGCTGACAACTTTGGACTCAGCCAGCTTCATCAGCTGCGCGGGCGGGTTGGACGCGGTGAACACCAGAGCTTTTGTCATCTGATGATGTCGAGCCATGACAAGCCAAGTCAGCGCCTCAGGGAAATTGAGAAGTCTCAAGACGGCTTTTATCTGGCAGAAGTTGATTTGAAACTGCGCGGTCCTGGCGAGATTTACGGGCGAGCGCAGCATGGTGCGCTCAACCTAAAAATTGCCTCGCTGAGCGATACGCCGCTGATTGCCCGTGCGCAAGCGGAGGCTGAGCGCTTTGTCAAAGAGGGGCAGGATTTGCTACAATATAACCATCTGGCGCGTGCCGTCAGTCGCTATCAGCGATTAACCACGCTAAATTAGTGAGATAAGTATGTATTCAGGAACCACATTTCACACCAAATCAGGCAATCTGATGGGTGTTCATCAAAAAATTGATCGGGTCGCGCGGCGGCATATCGTGCAGCTGCTGCCGTCATGGTGCAACTTTCCGTCGAGCAAGGAGATTTTGCATTTCGAGGGTAATAATGGCCCCGATGGTATCAAGCGGAAAAGTCCGGCCGTTGATGAGCCGTGGCACTTCATTGACCCGCATGATCCAAATGACGTAGCACTCCTCGAGATGATCGATCAACACATCACTAATCTCGCAGCGGCGCTCAGTGCCGATAACTGTGAGCGAGCAGCATTTGAGGCAGCATGGATGGCGCATGCGATCACTGATGGCTTGACGCCACCGCATCATTTTCCGCTGGAGGAGAAATTGGCCCAGCTGCGCGGTGAAGGTATGGAGACTCGTAATTCGCTGATCAAAAAGAGCCTCATGCCGGGCGAAACGGTGCTCAAAACCCTGCGCAATAACTGGGAATTTTGGGGCGCAAAGGGCGTGATGACTATGCATCTGGCGTTCGAGGCGGGTGTCGCCAGCGTAGTGGCCTACCAACGATTTGCTGCTGGCCTGCCGCAGCAGCACGACATTGAGGAAGTGCGCCGGGCGGGCTTTCGGGCGTTTTATCTCGGCTGTGTTAATCAGGTGGCGGACATGGCTATGTATGAAAAGTTCGCCAAGACTGGCTGGACAACGGAGCTAGCGCGGCAGACCAACCGCCAACTGATGCCGCTGATCATTCGTGCGGTGGTGCTAGGCTGGCTGAGTGCAGTGTGGCTGGTCGAGGAGCAGCGTGCGCGTTAAGCTCATTGCTGGCGAATTTGGCGGACGATTCATCCAGGCGCCGCCCGGCTCGACGACGCACCCCATGGGCGAGCGGGTGCGCTCAGCAATGTTTAACTCACTGGGCGAAGCCGTGCGTGGCGCGCGAGTGTTGGATGCCTTTGCCGGCTCTGGCGCCATTGGCCTAGAGGCGCTCAGCCGTGGCGCTGAGTCAGTAGTTTTCGTGGAACGAGACCGCGTTGCGCAGCGTGTCATTGCCGAAAACATAGGCAGTTTAGGCGTCGACGAAAAATCTATTGTAATAAAAACAACGATATCAAATTGGCTGGAAAGCATGAGCGTAACAGAGAAGTTTGATATCATTTTTGCCGATCCGCCATATCATAATCCTCAGTTTTCCACAGTTTCACGACTAATGGGGCTTCTCAAACCGGGCGGATGTATGATATTATCACACCCAGGAATAGGTGAGGTGCCAATTCAAAACGGAATTGTTGTGGTGGACAATCGTAGTTATGGGGGTGCGCACCTCACTTACTTCCGTAAGGAGATAAGTGACTGACACCAGTGAGGTGATGATGGAGAAACGGCGAGACGAACACAATCACTCGGCTCTTCACCCCGAGCCTCTACCAGTATGGACGAAAATGGCGGACGTAGCGATGCGGCCGCTGATGTTTGTGTTGGGCGGTTTTCGCCGAGACAGTATACAGGAGACCCACCCGTGGCACTGCCAGCGTGATATTGATCCATCGCTGATAGATTCAGCGCTGACGGTGACGACGAATGGTGAGACAGACGAGCTACTGCCGGGCCGCTTTTCATTTCTTTTTCATGCGCCAGGGCTCGTTGGCTGGCGGCATT
>CAUPZG010000010.1:0-28388 GCA_963516175.1 uncultured Candidatus Saccharibacteria bacterium
TGCCGGTGTATGCGCGCGGATGCGGCACGGACAGTACGGGCGCGGCGATCGGGCGTGGCATTGCCATCGACATGTCGGCACATATGCATAATGTCGTCGGGATTGACCCCAAACAACAGCTGATCCACCTTCAGTCGGGTATTTCTCACAGGGCGGCGCAGGCGGTATTGTCAACACATAAAGGCCTGGGTTTACCAGAAATTTCATTAACGGGCGAGGATGGCACGATTGGTGGTGCGATTAGTACTGAAGCGGCTGGCATGCTGTCCTCGGCGTACGGCCTATTGAGTCAATCAATTCACCAGATGGAAGTTGTCTTGTCAACTGGCGATATCGTGCAAACTGGTCGGCTGTCGAAGCGCGAGCTGAGCAAGAAGAAGGGCCTGGCAACATTTGAGGGCGAATTGTACCGTCAGCTGGATAATTTGATAACCGATAATGAAGCACTGATCGCTCGGATTGATGCTAGCGCGCCAGAGATGGCCGGCTTTTCGAGTATCGCTCAGGTGCGGCAGCGCGACGGCTCGTTTGACCTCACGCCGCTGTTTGTCGGTGCTCAAGGCAGCCTCGGTATCATCGGCGAACTGATTATGAAGGCTGACTTCATCCATCCAGAACTGACCGTAGTAAGTGCCGCGTATAGCTCGATGAATGCAGCGCAGGCGGCGGTCGACACGGCCCTGCAAGCGGGCACCTCGACGGTCGAGCTGATCGACGGGCGGCTCTTTTCGCGAGCGGCGGCACAGGGCAAGAAACTAGCGTGGGCGCCGAAAGAATGCTATCGCGGTGGCGTGGTCGTGGCGCTCTTTCACGCGTTTTCAGACCGCGCGCGCAATAAGGCCGCCAAGAAGTTACTCCGCGCGCTTCGTGGTGGTACGGCCGCGCAGGTTGAGCTACGCGACATGGAAATGAAAGAGGCGTTTACGCTGCATTCAGTGCTGACTCTGGCGGAGCATCCCGCCGATGAGCACGGTATCGTGCCGCAGGTATTCTCTGGGATGTGGCTGCCGGGTGTGCAGCTGGAGGGCTTTATCAAGTCGATGCGTGCACTCGAGAAAGAATACGGCGTGGCCATGCCGCTGTTTATCGACGCGACAACTGGCATGATCAATAGCTATCCGGTGTTCTCGAGTAAAAAGGTCAGTGACCGCCAGCGTATCCTCAAACTCTGCTCAGACATGGTGCGGATCGTGACTAGCCACGAAGGGTCGTTTGCGGGATTTGGTGGCGAAGGTCGGCTCAAGGCTGCCTTTGTCCAGCCAACACTCACGACCGAGGAGCGTGATCTATATGCAAAAATCAAGCACATCTTTGATCCAAAAGGCATCCTCGCGCCGGGCATCAAAACTGTCGTGCCGATGAAGCAACTGGCAGAAGAATTAAATGCTTGGTGTCGACTGGTGGGCTGAAACGGCTAGGCAAACTCCTTGCGGAGGAGCGGCCGGTCGTGTATAATACTCGGTAGTCACGCGGATGTGGCGGAATTGGTAGACGCGCTAGCTTCAGGTGCTAGTGTACGCAAGTACGTGAAGGTTCAAGTCCTTTCATCCGCACCAAGAATTGACGACTGCATTACAAGAAAATCACCCTAGGCTGGGTGATTTTTATTAACGTAAAATTCATATTTCAAAGAAAGGGTTGACAGGCAACCGTAAGTAACAGATACTTATCAACCCCTTAGTTAGCTGTGTCAATACTTACCTTGAAGGTACTTGATGCGATTGATTTCCTGGACAGCCTGCTCTCGTGCCAGGCCGAGGGCTTGAATGGCCCAGTCGGCGTCGTAATACATCTTACATATATCCCTACATTGAGGGCTATTAATAAATTTAAGACCCAGCAGGGAGTTCAGTGAGTCAAAGCTGGCCTTTGCCTCTGCCCTAATCTCCAAATGATAGTCCAGGGACTTATCGATTTCGTCGAGACGAGCTTGGCACTCATCACGCCGACGCCTGAGCCTACGGGCTTTGGAGAGGAGGATAATCCTACGGATGATATTCATGCCCTTGTCTTTCTCCTCGCCCTCTGGGTGATAAAGTACTGTTTTTAGTACAAGGCGAGGTTTTACTCCTCTTTGCATATTTTCTATAAAAAGCAATAAAATCTCACCTCGTATTTGATTGCCTGTCAATGAACACTTTCGGACAAGGATTCACTCAACTTGTCAACAAAAGCTGATATATATATCACATATATGAAAAAATGTCAATGATTTTTGTCAAGTTTTTCTGTTTTTTTATCCCCGTTTGCTACAATAACAGAGATGCAAGACACACGAAATGTGATTGACAGATTCAAAGGTCGGAGCGAGGCGGAGATTGTGAAGGAGCTGGACGCCAAGGATCACGGCTTGGTGATTGCTCTGGAGAATACCGAGCGGGATTTTAACATGGGGACGATTGTTCGGAGCGCCAATGCGTTTGGTGTGCGGCAGATTTACGTCATCGGTAGGCGGCAATGGAATAAGCGCGGCGCCATGATGACGGATAAATATCTGCACGTGCAGTATGTTGGCTCGACGGCGGAGTTTGCCCGGTTGATGCGGGCTGAGGGGAGAACAATTATCGCGATTGATAATATCCCGGGCAGTATCAATATGGCGGAGACGACATTGCCGCGTCGTGCGGTGCTGGTGTTTGGACAGGAGGGTCCGGGTATTTCTGAGGAGATGGCACAGGCGGCAGACAAAATCGTCGCTATCGAGCAATTCGGCTCGACCCGCTCCATTAATGTCGGTGCGGCAGCAACTGTGGCGATATATTGCTGGCTGCAGCAGCATGTGTTCGGTTGATAAATCAAGTATATTATTGTAGAATGATGGTCTATGGTAAAAAGAGGTGATTTGCTGTCGCGCGATGTGAATACTGATAATTCTCACATAGAGGCAGAGTCGTTAGTTGAGTCAGGCATGGTGAGACTAACTAGTGAGGGAGATGTTCGTCTAGCGGAGCGTGCGCGGCGAGCCATATGGGCCGTGAGCCAAGCTAACAACAAAGAGCAGAGAGGTGTCAAGTCAACATGTTTTTGGCTGCCAGCCATTAAAGGGCGTATGCGGCTGGATGATCCTCTCATCGGATATTTTGCTTTTGGTGGTGCTATAATGATAGTTCAAAATGATGCCGGCAATCCTGTATCTAATCTCGCGGTTTGTAATGATGGTGTGCTCGCAACGATTACCGAACAGATACAGGCTGCGGCCATTCCTGAACAGGTGTCGACTGAAGAAAGAATATCATCAAGACCAAAGATATTTCGTGATCTTGGTGCAAAAACCATGGCTGCTATAATGGGCAGTCTAACTGGAGACAAATTGAATGACCGTCATTCACGAGATGTGGCAAAAGAGAGAGATTGGCTGTTTGGTAACCTAGAAGACCTGGCTCAGGCCATTAAAGAACGTAGCCGGTCACTGCCTCATGTAAAGGGTGCTAATCAAGTCATAAGTTGGTCAAGACTAATAGATCAAGCTGAGTTAGTACCCAGTAATTCTGGTCGGTATGATCTCCCGCCGTTTATTCGAAAAGATGGGCGAGGTTCTGCGCAGAAGTGGATATTTGACCTTATTGGCCGGTTACATCATGCTGGTGTGGATGACCGCTGTATTATGGAGATGATACATAATTTACTCGATGCACATGAAACTAAACGAGTGGCCGATGAAAATATAGCGCAGTGTGCCGAAGCTCATCGCATCAGACGACAACACAATATAGACAGCACTGCGTTTGACGAGGCTCAAGCCAGGAAGATAGCAGCCCAATGCTTTAACGACGCGAGAAGGGACTTTATTGATGATGTACTGCGTCAGCTTCTAGTTTGTGAAATTAATGATGCTATACGGTCTTTTGATGCTGTTGATATTGGTCAGCTATCATTGTTTGCAGTCAGCAGTTTGGGAGAATTGCGTGCTATGCTTGAGAGAAAGGGTGGAGACTTAAACACTATTCATCAAGCAGCCAGCTTTCTGGCGGATATCCCTACGATGGTTGATGCATACGCAGATCCAGAGAATATCTACGGTGAATTTTATCGGCAATACGGAGAAAGACTCGGGATTGCGCGGCCTGATCACTTTGCCGTGCAATACACTATGATGTAACGTTGCTCGGCAGGTGTTATTGAAAAATTCGCCCCATTGTGCCACAATAAAAGCAACCATGAGCAATTTATCAACTCAGAGTTATAAGGGCGCGCGCGATTATTTCCCAGAGGATAAGCGCCTACAAAACTATATCTTCAAGGTGTGGCACGCCACGGCGCAGAGTTTTGGGTATGAGGAGTACGGCGCGCCCTTGCTCGAGCCGCTGGATATGTACACCGCCAAGTCAGGGCAGGAGTTAGCGGGCGAGCAGACTTACTTGTTCACCGATCGTGGTGGTCGTCAGGTGGCGATTCGCCCAGAGATGACACCATCGATTTCCCGCATGGTGGCTAGTCGGCGTCAGGAACTGGCCGTGCCAGCCCGGCTCTATTCTATCGCTAATTTTATGCGCTACGAACGGCCGCAGCGTGGTCGGGAGCGTGAGTTTTGGCAGCTGAATGCTGATTTGTTTGGCGCGGAGGGGCCGTGGGCGGACGCGGAGATTATCGAGTTTGGCTACCATAGCATCATGAACTTTGGTGCACGCGAAGACATGTTTACGGTGCGGGTGAATAATCGCCAGTTGATCAATCAGCTGATGAGCAGCTTTCTCGGCCTCGATGTGATCGGCGCGCAGATGATGACGCGGCTACTTGATCGAAAGAATAAAATTTCACCAGAAGCTTTCCGCGAGCAAGCCATCGAGATTTTTGGCTCAGAAGAGGCCAAGGCGGGCCTGCCAAAGTTGGCGCAGCTAATTAGCATGCGCAGCGTCGACAATCTACCGGAGGAGCTAGCGGATAGTCCGAGTGTCCAGCAGCTTCGTCAGGTGATGACCCTGCTGCGCCAGAAGGGTATCGGCAATGCGATGTTCGACGTAACGCTGATGCGCGGACTGGATTATTATACTGGTACGGTGTTTGAGTTTTTTGATAATTCGCCGGAGAATAATCGAGCGCTATTCGGCGGCGGGCGTTATGATGGGCTGGTCGGGCTGTTTGGTGTCGAGCCAGTCGCCACGGTTGGCGTGGGGCTCGGTGCGACGACCATGCAGCAGTTCCTCGAGGTGCATGACTTACTGCCAAAACTAACGACACATACTGATGTGTATATTATCGCGGTGGATGCAGCGCTACTGGAGGGGGCCGATGCTTTGGCGCGGTCGCTGCGCAGCGAGGGAGTGCGGGCCGAGTTAGATTTCAGCGGGCGCAAGTTAGACAAGCAGCTAAAAACCGCGCTTAAAAAGAACATCCCATTCGTGGCGTTTGTCGGCGAAGAAGAGGTCGCTTCGGGCGTCTACACGATCAAAAATCTCATCGAGTCAACCGAGCAAAAAGTTAGCCTTGAGCGAATGATCAGCGTGGTCAAGGATCGGCGCTACGACGGTGATGACGATGCGGCGTTTGAGATTTAGTGCCACCCCTGTTATAATACGTAGGTATGAAGACTACCGTAAAGAAACTATCAGATACTAACGTTTGTTTGACAATTACGCTCGGGGCGGACGAATTGAACGCGGCCGAGCAGGTGGCGCTGACCAAGATGGCGCGCGACCTCAAGGTGCCGGGATTTCGTAAGGGTAAAGTGCCGGTCAGCGTGGCTACCAAGCACGTCAATTCAATGGCGCTCCAGGAGCAGGTGCTCGACAATGCCCTGTCCAAAGCGGTCGCCGAGGCCTTTATGAACGAGAAGCTGCAGGCGCTAGAGCGGCCGAGCGTTGAGGTCAAGAAATTTGTCCCCAATCAAGAAGTCGAGTTCACCGCCGAGGCGACCGTTGTGCCGCCGGTCAAATTAGGCGATTACAAAAAGCTCAAGGCCAAGTCTCAGGCCGTCAAGGTTGAAGCCAAAGACGTCGACGAGATCATCGAGCGGATGCAGCAGAATTTTGTCGATAAGAGCGAGGTCACGCGTGCGGCTAAGGATGGTGACGAAGCGATCATCGACTTTGTTGGCAAGAAAGACGGCGTGGCGTTTGACGGCGGTTCGGCCAAGGATTTTGCCCTGAAGCTGGGTGGTGGTCAGTTTATCCCCGGCTTTGAAGAGGGCGTGGTTGGCCACAAGGCCGGCGAGACATTTGATCTTGAACTCGAATTTCCGAAGGATTACCATGCTGAAAATCTGGCTGGCGCCAAGGTGGTGTTTAGCGTGACGCTGCACAAAGTAAATGAGCTGAAGCTACCGGAACTCAATGATGAATTTGCCGCCAAGTGTGGCCCATTCACCGATGTCAAAGAGCTCAAAGCTGATATCAAGCGCGAGATTACTGCGCAAAAAGAGCGCGAGGCCAAGGAAAAGCTCAAGGATGAGCTGGTAGCGGAATTGGCGGACAGCTCCAAGGTGGCGCTACCAGAGCTGTTAATCGACGATCAGCTGCGGTCAATTGAACAAGATCTGATGCAGAATTTGTCATATCGCGGCCTAACGATGGACTCGTACCTAAAGACACAAGGCTTCAAGGATAAAGCCGATTGGCAGAAAAAAGAAGCTCGTCCGGCGGCCGAAAAGCGGGTCAAGGCTGGATTGGTACTGGCTGAGCTATCGAAGGAGCTGGGTGTAGAGGTTAGCCACGAGGAGCTCGATGCACAAATTTCCACCTTCAAGCAGCAATACGGCAAGGATGCCAAGCTGGCTGCGCGATTTGACGATCCAAACGTCCACCGTGACATCGCAAACCGGATGATCACCGACAAGACAATCGACAAGTTGGTTGAGTTGAATAGTAAATAGCGGCAGTATAGCAATAGTCTGAAGCAGGGGATGGCGAAAGGGCTGCCCCTGTTTTATTGACAAACTTACAACTAGTTGGTATAATGGCAAAGTATGTGTGAATCCCCAAAGTCTGAGCGTCCAGAGTTGGAGTTTGGGCACCCCCAAGAGAAAAACGGGAGCGGCGAGAAGGTTAGTCGTCGCAGTTTTTTGGGAGGCATGGCGCTTGGTGCTGGGTGCTTGGGCTTTGGAAATCTTATCGGTGATACTATAAAAAACTTAGGATCAGAAAAAAGTCAAAATATACCGATACAGCACAATGACGAGCGAAAAGTTCCGCCGCCGGGCTCGCGAAGTGTTGTCGTCGTGCAATTATTGCCAGAAAATGCCGAGCCTCATCAAGGTATTGAAAAAATTAGCTCTGGGGTATCAAGCGCCCTTGGGCGTATCGCACTAACGACTGAATATCTATATGATCTTAATGTGCGGTTCACGCGGGACGGTCACTCGCCTGACACAACACGAGTAACTGAGGATGGTGAACAGCCTGCCTATAGTAAGCGTATACTTAAAGCAATTGGTCAAGACCACGCGCGTAAAACAGAAAGTGATACGGCACTGGTTATCGTCGATTCTGGTGATACAAAAGAATACTACTACTCCGGTCTAACGATGTATGATGATGGGCGGCCTCCGGTTGCATTTGTACGCGACGTGGGTGGCGTGTCCATTGGTACGATTGCACACGAATTAGGACATATGCTCGCTCCAGAGGGTGTCGAGCGCGGTCTTGGCCATGCGTGGGCCCTGCAGTCGTGGGTAAGGCAAGATGGTGACGAGAAGGTAAAAGATTGGCGCCATAGTCCTCATGTTGCTTCTATCCAAGAGATTATTGCCGCAGGGTATGGATTAGAGAAAGATGATAGCGGGGAATCAGACCCTTATGCTTCGACGTATAGCATCATGGGTAATAGCGAATCATTTAATTCCGGAGACCCAACGAGACCAATATTCTCTGCCACTGAGATTGCCTTTCTCGATCCAACACGGCCAATTCACCACATCACAACACCGTCGGAAGGTACAGGCGTGATTCCCATTGGCTGTAACAGGCATGACCAGATCGGTGTTACTCTGGATATACCAGAGGGTCATGCACTACGTCAAATAACTCCGGATGCAGACACAATTTTTATTGGCCCAATAGTTCACGCAAAGCACTGGAGTAACCCTATTGATCGGATGGGTGTCTTTGCGACATGGTCAGGAGGACGTAATAGTGCCATATTAAATCCAAGCATATGGGATGAGAGCATTAAATATGGCGAGAATAGTTTTGAACATGTTGCGTATATTGATGAACAGCTCGGTGTATTGGTCGCCGCTGGGCAGCAATCGGGTCAGGTCTACGTCCGCTTAGTGCCGCTCCATACAGAGGAGGTACAGGAGTTAATACGTGTAGGACAAGAGCGGTTGATAAAAAGTCTCAATATATAATGGACTGACAGGCTATTCTTTACAGCAGCGAGCTAAGCTTATATAATAACTGTGTATGAAGAAGACAACATCGTATCTCATCCCCACCGTCATCGAAAAGTCGGCCGACGGCGAGCGGGCGTTTGATATTTATTCGCGGCTACTCAATGAGCGGATTATTTTCCTTGGCGAGGAGGTTAACGAGCATACCGCCAACAGCGTGGTGGCGCAGTTGCTGCACCTGGCGTACGTTGACCCAGGGGCGGACATCTCGCTCTATATCAATAGCCCGGGCGGCAGCGTCTATGACGGCATGGCGATATATGACACCATGAATTTTATTAAGCCGGACGTGGCGACGTATGGCATTGGTCTACAGGCCAGCATGGGTGCGTTTCTGCTCAGCTCGGGTGCCAAAGGCAAGCGGTTTTGCCTGCCACACGCCAAGGTGATGATCCACCAGCCGTCAAGCGGCACACGCGGCAAGGTGACCGACATGGAAATCGACCTGAAGGAAACGCTGGAGGTGAAGGAGATGCTGGCGAAAATCATGGCCAAAAACACCAGCCAGAAGCTCTCTAAGGTCAAGGCTGACATGGAGCGCGACTACTGGATGAGCCCTCAAGAGGCAGTACAGTACGGGCTAGTGGATAAGGTGCTGAGTAAGCTAGCGTAGGATCTAAGTAGTCTCGCGTCGTAATTCCTAAAGAATAATTAATACAGCGACCGTTGTTAAAACTACCGCCATTTTCGCTTGTGGTTATGCTGGTATATTGTCATAATTAAGGAAAGGCAAGGAGGGGTTATGAGACAATATCTGGACACACTGCGGCAGGTTCGTGACAGTGGCGTGGAGAAAGGCGACCGGACTGGCACCGGCACAACGGAGGTATTTGGTGTGCAAACGCGGTATAATCTGGCGGACGGGTTTCCGGCGATGACCACCAAGAAGCTGTATTTCACTAGTGTGGCGCATGAACTGTTGTGGTTTCTCGAAGGCACGGGCAACATTGAGTATCTGGCGCAGAACGGCGTGCATATCTGGGATGAGTGGCCGTACAAGAATTATTTGGAAAAAACCGGTCAGGATATTCCAGAGATTAACGGCGAGGAGTGGCGCGTCGGCATGAAAGAATTTATCGGTAAAATCGCGACTGATCACGCGTTTGCCGAAGAGTGGGGTAACTTGGGGCCGGTCTACGGCGTGCAGTGGCGCAAATGGCCAGACGGCAAGGGTGGAACGATTGACCAAATCAAAAACGCCATCGACATGATACAAAATAATCCAACGTCACGGCGCAACATCGTCAGTGCCTGGAACGTGGCTGAAATTGACGACATTGTGCAGTCGGGCGGATTGCCGCCGTGCCACACCATGTTCCAATTTAATGTTCGGCCAGGTGAAAATGGCGAGAAAGATAAACTGGATTTGGCGCTGACACAGCGTTCGGCGGATATGTTCCTCGGCGTGCCGTTTAATATCGCGAGCTATGCGTTATTACTGTCGATGATCGCCCAGGTAACAGATAAGCAGCCGGGCGAATTCATTCACACCTTGAATAGTGCGCATATTTATACCAATCACCGCACGCAGGTTGACGAGCAATTATCACGCCGTCCGCTGCCGCTGCCAAAATTATGGCTCAACCCAGACATCAAGAATATCGACGATTTCACCATTGACGATATTCGCCTGGAGAATTACGAGCATCATCCGCCGATCAAGGCGCCGATTGCGGTGTAGTGTATTCGGACGATTTGTTAGCGTACTAAATTATCCGATGATATATCACAAAATCAAAGTCGTACTTGTTCTCGGTGTCCGCGGGATGATGGACGCGGCTCACTTCCTGCCAGGTAGTCATGTCAATTTCGGGGAAAAAGGTGTCGGCGTCTGGGAATGCAGCGTCGATCTCAGTGGCATAGATAGTGTCAATCTCTGGTGTGTTCAGCGCATCGTTATACACCCGCGCGCCGCCGATGATGAAGGTTTTGTAACGAGCTAGTGCTAGGGCGCTTGCTAAGTTCACTGCCGTGAGGACACCCTTAATGCCCGTTGGCCGCGAGGAAATAACGATATTTTCACGTTCTGGCAGCGGGCGAGAGCCGATCGACTCGAAGGTTTTTCGGCCCATGATGACGTCGCCGTCTTTGGTCAGCCGCTTGAACTGCGCCAGATCCGCTGGTAAACTCCGGCCCCACGGTAAATCACCACCCCGACCGATGGCGCGGTTGACATCATAGGCAACGATGATGGCTTTCTCCATAACCCCAGTCTAGCATGATGTAAAATTTACGAAAAGCTTGCCCGAGCGGGCAAATATTGTCATAATAGAATCACTCGGGGGGAGTGAGGTAAGATAAACAAGAGGAGGCGCGGCATGAGCGTGTATTCAAACCGGGAAATTTTGGCAGCGATCGAGGAGGGAACGATCGTCTGTACACCGTTTGACCCAGATAATGTGTCAGAAGCTAGCTTGGATTTTACGCTAGGGCATTATTTTTATAAACAGGAATTTGATGATCAGTCAAGTGTCTATAATCCATTTGACGAAGCGGAGGTAGCGCGGTATTTCAAGGGGCCGCTGATGGCGATACCGCACGCCGAGTGGTGCGAACATAATGGTTTCACGCGGTTTCGTAATATTCCGGATGAGCATCCGATCATTGTACTGCGCCCTGGGGAGCGGATCTTGGCGCACACCCACGAGTTCGTGGGCATTCGGGCGCACGGCGGCGCAGCTGAGGTGAAGAGTCGCAGCTCGTGGGGGCGTAACGGCGTGGCGGTATGTTTTGACGCGGGCTGGATCGACCCCGGTTATATCAATCGGATTACGCTTGAGATTTACAATTTGAACAAGCATGAAAGTGTGGTCTTGCCAGTCGGCGAGCGCATCGGGCAATTAATTTTTCACCAGACTGGGCCGGTGGACGGCGGTTACGCCGGCGGACGCGGCGGCATTAGCGGCAAATACCAGCACACCGACGACCTTGCCGAGCTTATCCACAGCTGGCGGCCGGAAACGATGCTGCCGCGGGCGTTTAAGGATCGGCGGCATACTCCGGCGATTATTAATGGCCTAGGCGAGGGTATCAAATGAGCCATCCCGGTCGATACATCGTCATCGAAGGCAACGACGGCACCGGTAAGTCAACCCAAGTAGCCATGCTGGCGGATTATTTTCGGGCGCGCGGCCACGTCGTGTGCGTGGTCGAAGAGCCAGGCAGCGATGATCCAGAAAAGTCGACGCCGGTAGCCAATGAACTGAGGCGTATTGTCAAAAATGGTAATATAGTGCGCTCTAGTGAAATTAACGTAGCGTTGTTCTCGGCGGCGCGGCGCGAGTTGTGGCGCGAAAAGATTCAGCCAGCTCTGCAGCGCGGCGAGATTGTTCTGAGCGCGCGTAATTATGTTTCGACACTGGCTTATCAGGGCTATGGCGACGGGCTGGACACGGAGGAGATTATACGGATGACGAAGTTATTCACCGACGAGCGATACCTGCAGCCGGACGCGATGGTGGTCCTGACACTCAGCGACGCCCAGCGCCAGCAGCGCATCGCGGAGCGCGGGCGCATCGCTCATCCTGATACATTTGAGTCGCGTGAGCAGTCGTTTCAGGACAAGGTTAACCACGCCTATGAGGCTATCGCTGCCGAGCGAAATATCCCGGTATTGTCAGCCACCGGCACGCCGAAGGAAGTGCACGCGCGGATTCTTGACAGCATTACTCAATACTTGTAGTATATTTTCATAAACAGGAGAGGACATGATCGAGACAGTTCGATTAAGTGGTGGTGATATTACCGATTCATTGTGTGATGAGCTACGCCACTTGTGGGTTGAGTCTCTCGTACATGTGAAGCCAGATATCAGCGCTTCCGAGACAAGGCAATTATATCAATCTGAACAGCTTACGCCCAAAGTACTTCGGAGGCAAGCCGATCTTGCCGAGGGTGGTATTTATGTTGCGCTCGCAGATGCGTCAATCGAGGCGGCAGCAAGTGTAGGTCGAACTGATACCTTGGGTTTGGCTTCAGATATTCCGGATGTACAGGATAATAATCTGATATATCTTGAGTGGTATGGGGCTGGAGATATGAAGCGCTGGGATCTGTTTCGGGGACTGGTAAATGCGATACTTAACCATGAGACTGGGCCAGATAATCGGCCAATATATCTTGGCATGTATATTGACGAGGGGGCTCTATTGCTACCGGGTCACGTCAAAGATATTAATCCGCAAAATCACCAGGTTAGTCGTATTGTCAAACATGACTCGGTTGGCGGTATCGCTGGTAATTATCGACTACATACGGCGCAGCTTCAAACTGATGGAAGCTGGGAGTGGTTAGCGACGATCGCTGACGGTGAGCGTGCAGCTAGATTGCTGGGTGAAGTGTGTCTCCGTTTAGAACTGGCCGTCGCTTAACAACGGTCAATTTCTCATCATTTTTCTCTTGCAATTCGTCGCCCCATGCGTCATAATGTGTCACAGTGAAGTAGTGTAGTTTTAGCGAGGGGCGAGCTTGATGGGCGGGCAAACCTCAGGCTCGTGCTGAGACTAAGAGATCTTCCGGCCGTGATCACCAATTATAATCAATGCGAGGAGTAACGCCTGTGGCTCAACAGACCACTCGTGGCGCGCGCGTCTTTTTCACTGGAACAGACAGTGCGATCGCCATGCCAAATCTCATCGCTCACCAAGAGGACTCGTGGCGCTGGTTCGTCGAGGATGGTTTGAGCGAAATCTTTTCAGAAATTAACCCAATTGACGACTACACTGGTCAGAAGTTGGCGCTGCGGTTCGGCAGCTATCATTTTGACGAACCAAAGACCACTGATCAGTTCGCCAAGGAAAACAATTTGACGTTTGAAGCGCCACTGCATGCAACTGTCGAACTGACCAACAAGGTCACGGGCGAAGTCAAGGAGCAGGAAATCTACCTCGGCGATTATCCATGGATAACCGAGCGCGGTACCTTTATCATCAACGGTACGGAGCGCGTAGTGGTCAGCCAGTTGATTCGCTCGGCTGGTGTGTTCTTTACCGCCGATACGGTGGCTGGCCGTAATTACTACGGTGCCAAGATGATCCCGGGTCGTGGTGCCTGGTTGGAGTTTGAGACCGCACCAAATGGCACGATTTATGTTAAGATTGACCGTCGTCGTAAATTGCCAGTGACGACCTTGCTGCGGGCTTTGGGCCATCCAAAAACGTCAGAAATTCGCGAACTGTTTGCCGACATTGACACTGGTGAGACTAGCTACATCCAAGAAACGCTCGAGAAAGACACTGCGCGTGGCGCCAATGAAGCGCTGATCGAAGTCTATCGTCGCCTGCGGCCGGGCGATCTGGCGACGGTTGATAACGCACGTCAGATGATTGAGCGAATGTTCTTTGATTTCAAGCGCTTTGACTATAGCCGGGTCGGCCGGTACAAGATGAACCAGCGTCTGGGTCTAGACGTTGCTAATACCGCTGAAAACCGTATCTTCCAGATGAGCGACCTAGTGGCTATCATCCGCGAGATTATTCGCCTCAATAATACCCAAGAGCCAGCTGATGACATCGATGCACTGAGTAATCGCCGCGTCAAGCTGGTCGGCGAGCTGATTGCCCGTCAGTTCCGTGTCGGTATGCTCAGGATGCAGCGCAACGCCATGGACCGCATGAGCGTGGCTGATATGGAGAACATTACGCCGAGCCAATTGATCAATGCGCGGCCAGTGGTGGCAGCAGTGCGCGAGTTCTTTACCAGCTCGCAGCTGAGTCAGCTTCTTGATGAGGTTAATCCCCTGTCCGAGCTCAGTCACAAGCGCCGATTGAGCTCGATGGGCCCCGGTGGTTTGAGTCGTGAGCGCGCTGGTTTTGACGTGCGTGACGCTCACCCAACGCACTACGGCCGTATCTGTTCGGTGGAGACGCCAGAAGGCGCTAACGTTGGCCTGGTGCTGAACCTGGCTACCTACGCGCGGGTTAATGAGTATGGCTTTATCGAGACGCCGTACCTGCGCGTCACCGACGGTCGGGTGACGGATGAGGTGGTCTATCTGGACGCCGCTCAGGAAGCCAGCGAAGTTATCGCCGATGCTGGGGCGCGCTTGAATGACGACAAGTCGTTCACCGACAGCCGTATCAGCGCCCGTAAGTTCCTCCAGCCAGGTCAGGTCGACGTCGAAGAAGTTACTTTTATGGATGCTGCTCACAAACAGATCCTCGGCTCGACGGCGGCGCTGGTACCGTTTATCGAGAAAACCCGTGTTGACCGCGCCTTGACTGGCTCGAACATGCAGCGCCAAGCAGTGCCGCTGCTCACGCCAGAGCCAGCGGTTGTCGGTACCGGTATCGAGCAGGCGGTAGCCGAGAATAGTGGCCACCTGGTCCAGGCCGAGGCTGATGGCGAAGTGGTGCGGGCTGATGCTGATGAAATTCATATCAAGTACGCTGATGGCGTCAAGGTCTACGCGCTGCGGCACTTCGTCAAGAACAATGACGATCGCTGCTACAACCAAAAGGTTCGTGTAGCCCGTGGCGACACGGTCAAGCAAGGTGACATTCTCGTCGAGGGTGCGTCGATTGCCGAGGGCGAGATCGCGCTGGGGCGAAATCTGACGGTGGCCTTTATGCCGTGGGGCGGTTACAACATGGAGGACGCGATTATCCTCAGCCGCCGCTTGGTGGAGGACGATCGCTTGACCAGTATCAATATCAAGGACTATAACGTGGAAGTTCGCGAGACCAAGCTCGGCCCAGAGATCGTCACCCGCGACATTCCGAATGTGTCGGAGGATAGCCTGCGCCACCTGGACGAAAATGGTATTGTCCAAATTGGTTCTGAGGTCAAGGCCGGTGACGTGCTGGTCGGTAAGATTACGCCAAAGGGTGAACAGGAACTCAGCTCTGAGGAGCGCCTGCTGCGCGCCATCTTTGGTGAAAAGGCCAAGGATGTGCGCGACACCTCGCAGCGGATGAACAATGCTGGCGGCGGCAAGGTCGTCGGTGTCAAGATCTTTAGCCGCGAGAATGGCCACGAGCTCAAGGCTGGCGTGTTGATGCAAATCCAGATCTTTGTGGCGCAGATGCGCAAGATCGGTGTCGGTGACAAGATGGCTGGCCGCTTCGGTAACAAGGGTGTGGTCGCGCGGGTACTGCCAGTCGAGGATATGCCATTCATGGAGGACGGTACGCCAGTTGACGTGATCTTGAACCCGCTGGGTGTGCCGAGCCGCATGAACCTCGGTCAGCTGTTTGAAACGCACCTGGGTATGGCAGCACGGGCATTAGGCTACCGCGTGGCAACGCCATCATTTGACGGCGTACCTTCAGCAACGATTTCTGATGAGCTGGAAAAAGCAGGGCTAGCACGCGACGGCAAGAGTCAATTGTTCGATGGCCGGACTGGTGAAGCCTTTGAGGAGCGTACCACGGTCGGTGTGATGCACATGATCAAATTGCACCACATGGTGTCTGACAAGATCCACGCCCGCTCAACTGGTCCATACACCATGGTCACTCAGCAGCCGCTCGGTGGTAAAGCCCAAAACGGTGGTCAGCGCTTCGGCGAGATGGAGGTCTGGGCACTGGAAGCCTATGGTGCTGCAGCAACCTTGCAGGAAATGTTGACCATCAAATCTGACGACGTCTATGGCCGTGCCAAGGCGTACGAATCAATCATCAAAGACGAACCAATTATCGGGCCGAAACTGCCAGAATCCTTCAACGTGCTCGTCAAGGAGCTCCAGGGATTGGGTCTAAGGGTTGATCTGCTTGATGAGGGCGGCGTGGTTGATGCTGAGCATGTCATTGCTTCGAGCGGCCCAGCCGACAAGACCGTACCACAAACCACCAGCGACGACGATGATGACGATGATCAGGTTTACCTAGACGAATCAGACGACATTGGCGACATTGAGGCCGGCATGAGCGTACAAGATATTGACGAAGTAGAAGAAATAAAGGAGGAGGCGTAAGATGGCGCAATATTCATTTAACGCGACCGGAATTAGCGATTTTGATGCGGTGCGCCTAGCGGTGGCCAGCGCTGATGATATCCTAAAGTGGAGTCACGGCGAGGTTCTCAAGCCAGAGACGATCAATTACCGCACCCAAAAGCCAGAGCGCGACGGCTTGTTCTGCGAGCGGATCTTTGGCCCGGTCAAGGATATCAATCCGCACGATTCCAAGCTCAAGGGCGTGCGTTCACGCGAGGCCGCCGTTGATAAAAACGGCGAACTGGTCACCAAGTCAATCGTCCGCCGCGAGCGCATGGGCCACATTCAGCTGGCCGCACCAGTGGCGCACATCTGGTTTATGCGCGGCACGCCGAGTGCCATGAGCTTGCTCCTCGGGATGACGGTGCGTAATATCGAGCGGATCGCTTATTTTGCGACCTATGTCATTCTCAAGGTTGACGAGGCCACGCGCGACCAGTATCTGGCGGATCTGGAGGCTGAGACTGAAGCTGGTCGGATGGCGATCAAGATGCGCTACGAGCAGCTGGCAGAGGCTGACGGTGCTGACATCAAGCAGCTGGCAAAGGAACAAAGCCGCGAGGTCGAGGAACTTAACGACAAGTACACCACGAAGAAATCACAGCTCGAGGGCCTCGTCAAGGGTGCGCTGATCTCGGAGACGGATTATCGCAACTTGCCAGAGGAGTACGACGAGCTGATCGAGGTCGGCATGGGTGCGAGTGCGCTCAAGGCCTTGCTAGACGAGATCAATCTGTCAGAATTGATCGCCCAACTGAGCGAGGAGGCTGAACACGCCAAGGGTCAGCGCGAGAAGAAACTGCTCAAGCGCCTCAAAATGCTTGAGAGCATGCACGCTGCCGGCATCAAGCCATCTAGCCTCTGCCTGACCGTACTGCCAGTCATCCCACCGGATCTTCGTCCAATGGTGGCCCTCAGTGGTGGTCGATTTGCAACGTCTGACTTGAACGATCTGTATCGCCGTATCATCAACCGCAACAACCGCCTGAAGAAGCTGGTCGAGCTCAACGCACCAGAAGTGATTCAGCGCAACGAAAAGCGTATGCTACAAGAGGCCGTCGATGCCCTGATCGACAACGCAGCGGCGCGTGGTGGTCGGGCAGTCAGCTCGACTGGTAGCCGCCGTCGCCTCAAGTCAATCAGCGACATGCTCAAAGGTAAGCAAGGCCGCTTCCGCCAGAACCTGCTCGGTAAGCGCGTCGATTACTCGGGCCGCTCGGTCATTGTCGTCGGTCCAAAATTAAAGATCAATCAGTGCGGCCTGCCAAAACAAATGGCGCTTGAACTATTCAAGCCGTTCGTCATCAGCTGGCTGATCAAGGGCGAATTTGCCCACAATATCCGCTCAGCAACTCGCTTGATCGAGTCGGGTGAGGCGGTTGTGTGGGACGCACTTGACGAGGCGATCAAGGGTAAGTACGTGCTGCTCAACCGTGCACCGAGCTTGCACCGCCTGTCAATTCAGTCCTTCCAGCCAGTCCTCGTCGAGGGCAAGGCGATTCAGCTTCACCCACTGGTCTGTGCCGGCTTTAACGCCGACTTTGACGGTGACCAGATGGCCGTGCACCTGCCACTTTCCAAGGAAGCGCAGGCCGAGGCGCGCGAGCTGATGAGCGCCACCAACAACCTATTGAAGCCTGCCGACGGTGCGCCGGTGCTACACATCTCGCAGGACATCGTGCTTGGTAATTACTACCTGACGTATGACAAGCCACAGGCCCAGACTGACGACATCAAGTCATTTAGCTCAGTCTACGAGGCAGAGCTGGCATACGACAAGGGTGCTATCCAGCTGCAAACCCCAATTCGCATCTATGCTAAGGGTAAGCTGCGCCAGACGACCTTGGGCCGCGTCTTCTTTAACGAGATTCTGCCAGAGGACTTCCCGTACGATAACAACGTCCAGACCAAGAAGCAGCTGAAGAAAGTATTGGCACAGATCTTCAACAAGTACGGCGCCGAGGAAACTGCCAAGATTGCTGACCGTATGAAGGGCCAGGCTTTCCGCTTCGCGACAACTGCGGCCGTGTCAACTGGTATGACCGACTACGTGCACTTTGACGAAATTGCTGAGTTCGTGGCTGAGGGCGACGCCAAGGCGGCCCTGATTTCTGAGCAATTCGACCAAGGTTTGATCACTGAGGATGAGCGCTACAACTTGACGGTGAATGCCTGGCGAAATGTGGACAATAAGATTACGACCTTCCTCCAGGATCAATTGGCGCACATGGACACCAGTATTTCCATGATGGTTAACTCTGGTGCTCGTGGTGATATCTCGAACGTCAAGCTCGCCAGCGCCATGATCGGTATTCAGGTTGACGCGGCTAACCGCGAGATTGAGCTGCCAATCCGTAGCTCTTACACCGGCGGTCTGTCCAGCCTTGAGGCCTTTGTGGCAACCCGTGGTGCACGTAAGGGTCTGATCGACACCGCGCTCAAGACTGCCGACTCAGGCTACCTGACGCGCCGGTTGGTTGATGTGGCGCAGGACGTCTTCACGGTTGAAGACGTTGAAGGTGACGACGAAGGTTACGCAATCTACCGCTCAGAAACTGAGGAGACGATGATCGACTTCTCGAACCGCTTGGCTGGTCGCTATGCTGCCGAGACGATTCCGGGTCACGTCAACAAGGACGAATTGATCACTCGGGAAATCGCTGACTCAATTGATGATGATGAAAGCGTCCAGAGCGTCAAGATTCAATCAGTCTTGTCAACCAATAACCTCAACGGTATCCCGCAGCGCAGCTACGGTGTTGACATGTCAACCGGTAAATTGGTTGGCAATCATCAGCCAGTCGGTGTCATCGCTGCTCAGTCAGTCGGTGAGCCAGGTACTCAGCTGACCCTACGTACCTTCCACAACTCTGGCGTTGCTGGTGGTGACATTACCCAGGGTCTGCCGCGTGTCGAAGAATTGTTTGAAGCGCGCACACCAAAGGGCCAGGCGTTTGTTACGGAAATTGCCGGGTTAGTTGACGTTTGGGAAGATGGCAAGAAATACATCGTCCAAGTTACCCCAGAATCTGGTAAAGTTGAGCGCTTGCCGCTAGATGGCCGAACCATCGTGGTCAAGGCCGGTTCAAGTGTCAAGGCAGGCGACGTGCTAGCAACTGGCGAAGGTGACACTCGTCCGCTCGTCGCACCATTTGACGGCGTGGTTGAAGCGGCGGAAGACACGCTAGTGATCGCTGCTGAAGCTGGTGCGCCAGCTCGCTACGAAATCCCAGGCACCATGCAGTTGGTCGTAAAAGCTAATGATGTCGTCGAGGCTGGTGATCGCCTGACAGCCGGTTCATTGAACCTGCATGACTTGATGCGCCTCAAGGGCGTCGAAGCCACGCAGCGCTACATCATTAACGAAGTCCTGCGTATTTACGCCGCTCAGGGTCAAGACGTGGCCGACAAGCACCTGGAGATCATCGTTCGCCAGATGTTCAGCCGCGTCCAAATCGAAGATGCGGGTGATAGCGACTTCGTGACTGGCGACATCGTCTCCAAGGCCGCGGTGGTGAACACTAACAAGCAACTAGCCGCTGAGGGCAAGAATCTCATCAGCTACACCCAGTTGTTGCTCGGTATCACCAAGGTGTCCATCTGGAGCGACTCATGGCTATCTGCTGCGTCCTTCCAAGATACCACTCGCGTATTGATCAACGCTGCCGTATCTGGCCGCGCTGACCACTTGCATGGTCTGAAGGAAAACGTCATCATCGGCCGCAAGATCCCAGTAGGAACCGGTGCTGTCGAAGAGATGGAAACCGACGAGCCAAGCGAGGACGAGTTCGCTGATAACCAGGAGGAGGAATTAGCTGTAGCGGTATAAGCCAGCTAGCCTTCTTTCTCAGAAACCGCTCCGATGGGTACGGGGCGGTTTTCTACTGTATTCAGTAGTGATAGACTGGTTATATAGATTGACAATAATATAATAAGTATGTACAATTACAAAATGTGTGGGCATTATCATAGATAGACTATTTTATTAAAAATATAGGAGAAGAAATGTCAGAACGCGGTCGTCCATTGATGTCGGCAGGAAATCGGGATATAGAAACTGCTTGGAAATACGCCCTGCGGTATGCTGGTGAAGGAGGGCATATCGCGACACTCCCGGAGATCATTGAAGCAAGAGAGGCGGCCCATAAGTCTTTCTATGGAAATCATCACGGTAAAATGGGGAGGGATGAAGTGCCGCTCATGAGGGCATGGAATCAGGCTTACGCTAGTGCAAGCGGTGAATATGTCGGAACGGGTGCTGATCATCGCCAAAAAATTATCGTGGCTCATGGTGTTGGTCCGCTGTCTACGTTAGATGGAATTACGGAGGCCTATGACCATGATCTTCAAGAAAACCCAGGAGGGGTAATTAGTACGGAGCAGTTTCGTAGTCTAGAAAATGGTGACTACGGGGAGGTGAAGGTTATTGATGCCGATGCTTTTGTTCCCTCGGCTGGGCAGGTATATAAGGATGATGTCAATATTCCAGAAGTAACAGTGCTTGATAAAATAGACTATGAGAATTTTGTAAGGGAGAGACGCCTCGCTGCACATGGCGAGAGGCTACTCGACCTACATCAAGCTATGTGTGATCCACTAACAAGGATGCGTTTGGGCTCGCAGGCGTGTAGATATCTATGTACGCAGGCAAACCTAGCAGAAGACGTATTGAGACGAGCCGGGAGACTGATATATGGAGATCCTGTGCACATTATTGAACCTGTCTTCGAGACCAGGGGGCATGATTTAAGCGAACCAATGCCTCGTCATCCATCATATACAGAACATGTGGAACGAATTGCTGCTTTAGGGAGGAATGCCGTGGCACATATACTTGGTATTAAAGATTTTCAAGCACTGTATGCGAGGTGGAACGAGATGCTGGTTAGTCCATATTTTGCCGATCCAGGATCCTTTAGTAACTTTGTAGCTGTGCCAAAAGAAGCAGATATAGAAGCCGGTATCGGCAAACTACCTACAGCAGAAGAAATACTATCTGAGGACCCAGAACGTTTCATGCGGTCGACTGATGGAGAGGATGTATCAGTGATTACGCCTGTGCGACTGGGTGACATTGGAGGAAAGACGTTCACACGTTACCCAAAAGATTCTCTAAAGGAACCATACATGGACTCTAGTGACATGGAGTATCTGGTGAAATCATGCACTCCAGTTGGGGAATGTAAGACTTTTATGGTAGATGAGGAATTCTTTCTGCGTTATACACTTGATCAGGTGCGCAGAATAAAACCTCGTGGTGCAAATGCATACAGAATCGTTGATATTGGTAATAGGCATGAGCATAAGCCCGGCCACACATTGGTAACAGTCCAGTTCTTCAAGGCTGATATCGACACGTCACGTCGTGTACCTCGTACTGAGGAGATAAGTACTGACTTTGATAAACTGATGGATGCACGTGGCGTGTAGCAGGCGTATTCCTCGTGTAAGAGATCTAAAGAGGGCCGCCACTTGAAGTATCGACTGAACCTGTGCTATAATTCTCCCAGAGTTTCCTCTTTTCGGAGCGCGCGGTGGTTTGAATGTGTACAGACTGCGAACTCGGCAGAAAAGGTATAGACACGGGGCGGAGTTGCTGAATCCAAGCCGTAGAACAGGCGAATATCGCCATCATTAGTAAATCAACCAAGGAGAAATTGGATGCCAACAATCAACCAGTTGGTGCGCAAACCGCGCCAAACGGCTAAGAAAAAGTCCAAGTCGCCAGCACTGGGTCGCATTCACAACGCCCTGAAAACGCGTTACTACGACCAGAATGCACCGCTCAAGCGTGGTGTCTGCGTGCGTGTGACGACCAAGACGCCAAAGAAACCAAACTCAGCTTTGCGTAAAGTTGCCCGCGTGAAACTAAACAACGGCTACGAAGTCTGGGCTTACATCGGTGGTGAGGGTCACAACTTGCAGGAGCACGCTGTGGTCTTGATCCGCGGTGGTCGTGTGCCTGACCTTCCAGGTGTGCGTTACCACATCGTCCGTGGTGCGTTGGACCTCCAGGGTGTCAACAACCGCAAGCGGGGCCGTTCGAAGTACGGTACCAAGAAAGGGGATAAGTAATCATGCCTCGTAAAGTTACCAAAAAACTACAACGTGAACTCAAGCCTGACCGCCGCTACCAAAGCGTGTTGGTGCAGCGCTTGATCAACAAGTCAATGCTGGACGGCAAGAAGTTGGCGGCTGAGCGTGCTGTCTACACCGCCCTGGAAACTGCTGCGAAGAAATTGGATTCAGAAGATCCGCTGGCAGTGTTTGAAAAAGCATTGAAAAACGTTAGTCCAAACTTTGAGGTGAAGAGCCGCCGCGTCGGTGGTGCCAACTACCAGATTCCGTTCCCAGTTCAGGGACACCGGCAGTTACACTACGCGTTTAGCTGGCTGGTACAATCAGCTCGTGCTCGCAGCGGTATGCCATACTCACAGCGTTTGGCGCTGGAAATCGTTGATGCTTACAACGAAGCTGGTGCTGCCTTCAAGAAGAAGGAAGACACCCACAAGATGGCCGAAGCCAACCGCGCCTTTGCGCACTTTGCTCGCGGCTAGTTGCCGGGAAAATGCAAACTCAGAAATCGCTCTGGAAAAGGAGCGATTTTTGTTATAATGAGTCCATGAACAAGCAAACTACATCACCGAAACACCCAAATCGCCTAAAGTTATTTATTATTCTTGCCGTTGTCATCCTTATATTGATAGCTAGTGTAGTGGCTGTAATGTTGCTCAATAAGCCTAAGCAATCACCGAGTAGCCGTAAAAAAATTATCGAGTTACTTACACAAAATACTGGACAAACCAAACAGCAGCGTATTACCTCTGACCTCGGCTTTACGGTGCCATATGATTCAGCGCAAATTGATGCTGAAGGCATTGTTCAAAATCCAGACAGTGCTCCGGGTACATTCCAAGGTAAAACCTATTCTGGTGATGAGCTCAAGGAGAAACGCAGTTACGGAATTATTACTCTTCGCCTGAAGAGCCAACCTGTGCTTGAAACCGAGAGCCAGCTGTTAAAGATGCATTCACATCTTACCATCGTTAGTAACCGTAATAAAAATTATTTTGGCCAAAAAGATAGCATTAAAGAATATGCGGGTAAAAGTAATCTCGATGTACTGACGATAGAGAAGCGTAAGTCGCTTGCCGGCGCTAACCCGAATGACGAGATCACCGAGCGCACCGTTACTATTAGCGGCAAGGAATATCGTGAACTCAAGGTAGCTCACCGTACGAAGGCGCTGAATGGCCAGTATATAACATTGCGGCATTCATATTACTACATGACCGTACAAAATGATCGACCCTATTGGTTATCAATCTATGACGTCCAGGGGCATAACAAAGAAGAATTGGCTATATGGCAGGGCGTAATCGCGGCAACTACGTATGCTTCACCGGGTAATAACGCATTAACAAAGCGCCGCCTAAGCGCCCAGCTAGCAGAAGCAAAGGCACCAACTGACACGGCAAATATTCGTGACTCGATTAGCGACGAGACTATGATTAACGTAGTCGCAAAAAATCAGCTAGCCACGGTACGTGTTGGCGCTGGGCGTTGTGCTGATCTCACATTTCGTGCAAACGGGCAATCGCTCACTTTAGCACATACATGTGTTTTTATGATTGGTAGCGGCTCAATTATTTCAGGTGATGGTCTCGTTGCGACAAATGGTCATGTCACCAAGGTGCATAATGAAGAGCTGGCGCAGAATGCTTGGCCGAGCAATCAAGCGGAGTGGGATGCCCATGCTAAATTTGTCGTTGGGGCAGGTTATGCCACCTGGGAAGAGATGCGAGATCTACGCAACCGTGGCAGTCGCGGGGATAAGGACGCGGTGCAAAAGCTTGCTGGCTATCTCAAACTAGTTCCCAAAGATGGTATCAGCGTGGCGAATGACCAAACTGATTTTGTCGTACAGACTTCGGACGAGCCAATTAGGCTCAAGAATAGCTCTTGGATAAAAACTGCCACGAATAAACCTGCTAAAGTAATTGATCAAGAAGTTGGTCCCGAGGGGTCACTCAGCACGAAATCACCATACACCGATGTAGCACTCTTAAAAATGGAAGGTGTGTTCCCGACTGTACA
Organism: uncultured Candidatus Saccharibacteria bacterium; assembly: GCA_963516175.1. Taxonomy (GTDB): domain Bacteria; phylum Patescibacteriota; class Saccharimonadia; order Saccharimonadales; family Saccharimonadaceae; genus Nanosynbacter. The sequence continues at coordinate 24,357 of CAUPZG010000010.1, forward strand.
CAAGCTTGCATCACTCAGTGATGTAAAAACGGGCGAAGACATGACTGCAATCGGTTATCCTGCGGTTGTTGATGGCGGTGCCCATACCAAAAGAGAACGTACCGTACCGACGGTGACGCATGGTCGTGCTACCGAAGAGATGCGCGATGCGGGTAATCATCGACTCATGGTGATGTCGACGCAGATTGCCTCGGGTAATAGTGGTGGACCGGCGTTTAATAAGCAGGGTGAACAGGTTGGCCTTAATACGTATGGTGGCGCAACATGTTCAGGTGAAGAATCTGGGAATTCATGCTTTGGTCGTGGTATCGCTCGTGACGGAAAAGATATCCAGACGATGGCCGAGAAGAATCAAGTGCGTATTGATACTAATGGTGAATTGGCTCAGCTATGGCAAAGAGGGCTCGACGACTTTGCTGCTGGACGGTATAAAAATGCAGCTAAATCATTTACCGAGCTTAACAACAAATATCCAGATAACTACATTGTCAAGAAATTCCTCACAACAGCCGAGTCACAGCCACATGACGAAACTGATCAGACTGATGAACAGCCAAGCACGACTGATGATAATGGAGATCAGAGTACTATCGATAGCGACTTGCGTGGATCTATAACAAAGAGCAATGATAACTTGACGCTTATCATTGTCATCAGTGTCGTTTCGGTCATTGTTCTCTGTATAGTCGGGATTATTATAGCCGTAGTCGTCGCGCGACGTCGAACGAAGACTGCAACACCGCCCGTCATGTCCCCAGCCATGTATCCAGTTAACCCGATGGTGCCCCCACAGCAACCTGCGACCACCTGGACGCCGCAACAACAAGTCCAGTATCAGTCACAGCAACCACCAGTCACTCCTCCGGCGCAAACCGTGACTTTACCGCAGCAGTATCCACAGTATCCATCGCAACCCGGTATGCAGCCGCCTGCACCAATGGCACCAGCACCGGCTGGACAACAGCCAGTTGCTCCGGCCGCCACACCTCAGCCACCAGTTATGCCATCTCCGCAGCCGCAGCCACAACCACCGGTACAACAGCCGCAGAGTCCAATAAATCCAGCCCCTGTACCAACGCCGTCCTCAGTACCGCAACAACCACCTTTCCAAGGTCCACCTGATAAAACTAACTAGGAGGAGATGTATTATGGCAAGTTTTTCATTTGACATCGTATCAGAAATTGACAAAGCCGAGATGAATAACGTGTTCATGCAGACAGAAAAAGAGATCCAAGGGCGGTACGATTTTAAGGGAACGAGCGCCGGGATTGACTGGCTGGATGATAAAAAAGGTCTCAAGCTCACCGGCGATAATGACTGGCAGGTTGATGCAGTACTCGATATCGTGCGCAAGAAACTAGCGGCTCGGGGTCAGTCGAGCAAAGTCCTCGACCTCACCAAAGAAAAAGTCACCTCAAACCTCAAAACCACCTGGGAAATTCCCTTCAAGCAAGGCCTCGATCAGCCAACCGCCAAGCGCATCGCTGCCGACATTCGGACCAACGCGCCCAAAGCCAAGCCGCAAATCCAAGGCGACCTTGTTCGCGTCACCTCCGCCTCAAAGGACGAATTACAAAAAGTTATCAGCCTGGTGCGTGAAAATGATTATGATACACCGCTCCAGTGTGTGAATTATCGCTAAGCGTTGACTCATTCACAAAACGCCAATCGTCTGCTATAATACAGCTCAAGCGTAGTTTTTTGGTGCGTCAAAATAGCTCCGGAGAATCTCGAACAATAACCATTTTTAACAAAGGAAAGACAAATGGCAGCAAACGTTCCATTACAAAACTTTAGAAATATTGGTATCATTGCCCATATTGACGCCGGTAAAACGACGACCACCGAGGGCATCTTGTACCGCACCGGCTTGACGCATAAGATTGGTGTGGTTAAGGGTGACGGCGACGGTGCGACCACCGACTGGATGGCGCAGGAAAAAGAGCGCGGCATCACTATTACTTCGGCGGCGGTGACTTGTTTCTGGAAAGATCACAAGATTAATATCATCGACACGCCAGGGCACATCGACTTTACCGCTGAGGTGGAGCGTTCACTCCGTGTCCTCGACGGTGCAGTGACGGTGTTTGACGGCAAGATGGGTGTTGAAGCGCAGTCCGAAACGGTGTGGCGTCAGGCCAACAAATACGGTGTGCCGCGCATTTGTTTCGTTAACAAGATCAACCAGACCGGTGGTGACTTCTGGAAATCCCTGGAGTCGATTCACAACCGCCTGAGCAAACAAGCCTTTCCGATTCACATCCCAATTGGCTTTGAAAAGACCATCAACGGTGTGGTTGACCTTATCGACATGAAGGCTTACACCTATGATGACTATACTGATCACGAGTTGAAGGTTGGCGAGATCCCAGCTGATATGTTAGAGAAGGCCAAGAATGCTCGCGCCCTGCTGGTAGAAAATGCCGTCGAAGCCGATGATGAATTAATGATGAAGTTCCTTGATCAGGGTGAAGACGCAATTACCGTTGATGAGCTGAAATCTGCACTACGCAAGCGTGTGCTGGCTGGCGACTTCTTCTTGGTGACTGGTGGTGATGGCCGCGGCGTCATCGTGGAGAAGGTGCTTGACCTCATGGTTGATTACTTGCCAAGCCCACTGGACGTCGACGAAATTTGGGGCAAGAACCCAAAGACTGGCGACGAAGTCGGCCGCAAGCCAGACGAGAAAGAGCCAATGAGCGCGCTGGCATTCAAGATCGCCACCGACCCATTTGTTGGTAAATTGATCTTTATCCGCGTCTATTCCGGCGTCTTGAGCTCGGGCAGCTACGTCCTGAATACCACCACTGGCGACAAAGAGCGCATCGGTCGTATCGTGCGAATGCACGCCGACAAGCGCGAGGAAATCGACAAGATCGGTGCTGGCGACATCGCCGCAGTGGTTGGTCTGAAGAACACCGGTACCGGTAACACCTTGACTGACCCAGCGCACCCGATTGCCCTGGAAAGTATCGAGTTCCCAGAGCCGCCAGTATCCATCGCCGTTGAGCCAAAGTCAAAGGCTGACCAGGAAAAGATGGCGCTCGCCTTGCAGCGTTTGGCTGAGGAAGACCCAACCTTCCGCATTCACACTGACGAAGAAACTGGCCAGACGATTATGTCCGGCATGGGTGAGTTGCACTTGGATATCTTGATCGACCGCATGAAGCGTGAGTTCAAGGTTGAAGCCAACATTGGTGAGCCGCAAGTGGCCTTCCGTGAGTCAATCAAGGGCCGCGCTGAAGTCCAGGGTAAGCACGCCAAGCAGTCCGGTGGTCGTGGTCAGTACGGTGACGTCTGGGTACGCTTTGAGCCGAACGAGGCTGGCAAGGGCTTTGAATTTATCGACGAGATCAAGGGCGGCGTGGTTCCTCAGGAATATCGCCCAGCTGTGATGAAGGGTATCAAGGAAACCTTGGAGGGCGGCGTTATCGCTGGCTATCCAGTGGTTGATGTCAAGGCAACGCTGTACGATGGTTCGTATCACGATGTCGACTCTTCGGAACTAGCCTTCTCGCTGGCAGGTAGCTTGGCAACTCGCGAAGGTATCAAGCAGGCCACCCCAATTCTGCTTGAGCCGGTCATGAAAGTTGAAGTAACTACCCCAGAAGAGTTTATGGGCGACATCATCGGCGACCTGAACTCACGCCGTGGCCGCATCGACGCTATGGAAGATCTGATGGGCGGTGCTAAATTGGTCAAGGCCTTCGTGCCGCTGGCAAATATGTTTGGCTACACCTCGGACATCCGCTCAATGTCGCAGGGCCGCGCAGCCAGCACCATGGAGCTCGCGCAGTACGAGGAAGTACCGCCGAACGTAGCGCAGGAGATTATCGAGAAGCGCAACTCATAGTGTGTAGCGATAAAACGATACTAAAATACCGCTCCTTATCGGGGCGGTATTTGTTATGTCAATAGCCTAGACCAACATCCTACTACTGTTGACGCCACAGACTAATCTGTGCTACAATCACAGGGTAATTTCTATTACGCGTAATATCAACTGTTCTCCTTGATGAATGAGCAGGTCT
>CAUPZG010000011.1:0-26147 GCA_963516175.1 uncultured Candidatus Saccharibacteria bacterium
CGGCTATTGATATATTGCATAAAAAGATTGCGATGGTACGAAAGAAAAAGTCTGAACTTGATGCAATAGAAGCGATATTGAAAAGTAAGATAACACAGCTACGCCCCTAGCTACATTGCCGTAATTGAGCACACCCTGCTAGCTACTTCTGAGTAGATTCTACAGCCCTAATTCTCGCAATTGTGCTGAATCAACCGTTGATGGCGAATCCATCATCACGTCAACACCGGAACCGTTCTTTGGAAAGGCCAGGGTTTCGCGGACGTTTTGTTCACCAGTCAGTTCCATGAGGATGCGGTCAACACCAAAGGCACAGCCAGCGTGTGGCGGTGCACCGTATTTGAAGGCATTTAGCATGGCGCCGAATTTTTCCTCGACGTAGCTTTTACTAAAGCCAAGCAGATCAAATACTTTGTACAGTACCGCCGGGTTGTGATTGCGCACACCGCCGGAGCAGATTTCGTAGCCATTCATCACCATGTCAAATTGATCAGCCACGATGGCGAGCTTGTCAGCGTCAGTCGTCGCTGACTCCAGCGCCTCTATACCACCCTTTGGCATACCAAATGGGTTGTGCCCAAAGTCAAGCTTCTTGCCGTGGTCGTCCCATTCATAGAATGGAAAATCGATAATCCAGGCAAAGGCCACCACACTCGGGTCTTTCAGATTGAAATGAGTAGCAAATTCATTTCGCAAGCGACCAAGCACGGCGTTGACGACTGGACGGGTGTCGGCGCCAAAAAACACGGCGTCGCCATCAGCCGCATCAGTTTTTTGCTTAATCGCCGTGAGCTCTGTCTCGCTCAAGAACTTGGTAATTGGCGATTTCGCTTCGCCATCTTGGTAGGTGATGTAGGCTAAACCACCCGCCCCTTCACCTTTAGCAACGTCAGTGAATTGGTCGATTTGCTTGCGGCTCAAACTAGCGCCATTTTTGACGCAAATCGCCTTGATACACTCAGCGTTTTTAAACACGCCAAATTCGGTATTAGCAAACACATCAGTCAGTTCAATCAGTTCCATACCAAAGCGCAAATCAGGCTTGTCCGAGCCGTATGTCTCCATGGCGTCGCGGTACGAAATACGCGGAATTGGCTGACCGTCGCCCACCGCGAGATCACTCAAATCTAGCAACTTCTTGCCCGCAAACTCAGTCGCAAGCTGACACATCAACGGTTCAACTTCCTGGCGAACCTCCTCGCCGTCCTCAACAAAGCTCATCTCCAGATCCAGCTGATAAAACTCACCGTAGAGTCGATCAGCTCGTGGATCTTCATCGCGAAAACACGCTGCCAGCTGGTAATATCGCGGCACGCCGCCAACCATCAGTAGCTGCTTGAACTGTTGCGGCGCTTGCGGTAGAGCATAGAACTTATTTTCCTGCAGACGACTGGGGATCAGGAAATCACGCGCGCCCTCGGGGCTGGAATTTGCCAAAATTGGCGTCTGAATCTCGATGAAGTCCCGAGTATCCATATACTGATGCATTCGGCGGTACATCTCAGCGCGCTTTTTCAACATCTGCTGCATCGTTGGACGACGCAGATCAAGGTAACGATATTTAAAACGCAAATCTTCGCCCGCTTGGTTTTCCTCAGCAAACGGCTGAATCGGCAAGGTCTCAGCACGGTTGAGAATTTCCAAATTTTCCACCACAATTTCCACATTACCACTGGCGATATTTGGGTTCTTCAGGCCTTCACCACGCTCAGTTACCACGCCGTTGGCGCGAATCACAAACTCATCGCGCAAGCTTTCCGCCAAACGAAACGCACCCGCCTGCTCAGGATTAATCACCAGCTGCACCAACCCAGTATGGTCACGTAAATCAATAAAAATCAGCCCGCCGTGATCGCGCCGGGAATGCACCCAGCCAGCCACGGTAGTCATTTCCCCAACATTATCAGGGGTATGTATCGCCAAAACTCTCTTTTTCATATCTGTTATTATAGCATATTGATGTGTTTTTTCGCCTTTGGCGTCACCCGGCGGCCGCGCGGCGTACGCTCGATGAAGCCGATTTGCAGTAAATACGGCTCATAGAAATCCTCAATCGTCGTCGCTTCGTCACCCGTCAGCGCAGCAATGGTCGTTAGCCCCACTGGATTATCACCATAATTTTCCAGGATTGATTGCAGTAAATTACGGTCGGCTGGGTCCAATCCCAGCTCGTCCACTTCTAGCATTTCCAAGGCGCTCGTTGTTGTTTTAACATCAATTATACCATCACCGTTGACGTCGGCATAGTCGCGTACGCGTTTGAGCAAGCGATTGGCGATGCGCGGCGTCAAGCGAGCCCGCGTCGACAACAAGTTCGCCGCTTCATGCCGAATCGACGATTCCAGGATGGCTGCACTCCGCGTCACAATTTTGGCAATGTCCTCTGGCTCGTAAAATTCCAAGCGGTAAATATGCCCAAATCGATCACGCAGCGGTGCCGCCAGACTACCCGTCCGTGTGGTCGCACCAATCACCGTAAACCGCGGCAGATCCAGCCGAATTGACCGAGCTGCCGGGCCTTTGCCGATGACGATATCCAGCTTGAAATCTTCCATGGCCGAATATAAAATCTCCTCCACCGCCCGGCCGAGCCGATGAATTTCATCAATGAACAAAATATCGCCGTCCGCCAAATTGGTCAAAATTGACGCCAAATCACCCGCCTTTTCAATGGCCGGGCCGCTGGTAATGCGCAAATTTGTCCCCATCTCATTGGCGATCACCGTTGCCATGGTCGTCTTACCTAGTCCTGGCGGGCCGTAGAGTAACACATGATCCAGTGGCTCGCCGCGCTTCTTTGCCGCTTCAATCGCTAGCCGCAAATTACGCTTCAATCGCTCCTGGCCGACATATTCATTAAAACTCTGCGGACGCAGGCTAACTTCAATCCGCTGCTCCTCGGTATCATCCGCGTGACTACTGGTATCAACAATTCGTTCTATCGCCATAGGTTTATTATAGCATTGGTAGTGGGGACAGATTGCATAGCAACCTCATCATATGGTTTACTATACTCATGCATACCGTCACACTTGTCATCACGACCCTATCATCCATTGCAACGATCATCGCTGCGATTATTGCACTCATCAAGCCTGGTATGATGAGCCGCTCGACTACCATCACTCATGGCGAGCGATTCTACGCAGCAATGTACGCTTCTCGAGCACTGCCATTAGGGTTACTTACGGTAGCTGCTCCATTTGTATTTAGTGGTTCTGCGCTGCAGCTTATCTTTGCTACAGCGAGCTTAGCGCAAATTGGTGATGTTGTTATTGGGCTCAAAAAACAAGAGTGGGGTATGGTAATTGCACCGGCTATATTGGCTGCTATATACTTTGCAGCGGCATGGCTCCTTGCCTAGGGTAAGTTCTCTTGCACCGCAAGGACAATCTTACCAAACAGCTCCTCACTCACACGGTGCTCACCACTCTCTAGATGCCGCGGCCATTTTGGATCAGGAAATTCCTCACCAGCAAAGGTGGCTCCACCGAGATAGCGCGGATACAAATGCCAGTGCACGTGTGTTGGCCGGCCGGCTCTAATTGCATTATTCATGAGGCATTCCCAGTTACATACGTCGGCGCCAAACGCTGCTTTGACTGCCTGCTCAATTTGACGAATCACCCGATGGAGCTCCGTCCAATCTGCCTCGTCCAGCTCCGACAATGTTTTCTTGTGCTGGCGCAGAGTGATAAATGACTTACCCAAATAGCACTGATTCTTGTCAAGCACCGCCACCCAACGTTCAGTCTGCAATATGACATTGTCGTCAGCCGCCGTCTGACCAACCAGCAACGGACAGATTTCACATTCCTTCTGTGTCGTGCATGTATTCATGATACCTCCTGGTGTGGATTATATCATTTCAGGAGGTGCATCTGCTCACAATCCGTGCTGTATGATTTGCATAATTATAAGTTATATTGTAGAATTAATATCGTCATGAGCGAAAAGAGCAACATGTTGACTAGTGATAAACCGAAAGAACTACCATTACGAGTAAGGGTTCCATGTGTAATATTAGGCGGGATAATAGGAGGAGTGACGGGCTTTGTGGGTTATAACCATATAGCTCATCGTAGCTCTAAACCTCAACCTGCAACTGCAACCGCAACAATAACCGAAACCGTTCAGCCGACTGAGCCACTAGAGACACAAGGGCCATTTAGCCTGCCTGATATTCAACCTGTTATCATCACCGACTCCTCAACAACAGAACAACATGTTGCCGAAGTAAGCAAACGTGCAAGAGCAGAACTTGATAGAGCTGAAAACATCCTAGCTACCACCATGGACGTTTCCAAGAGCACCGTTTATGAAGCAGTGACCATGCCAATGGATGAACAGCCAATTGATCCAGAAACAAAAAAGCCCTGCCCCCCTGTCGAAAAGATACGAGAAGTAGCCAATAAAATCCCCTCCCTCGGCGGTACAGCGATTCGCTATTTTATCCTGCCACCTCATTTATGCAACAACAGTCAGTTCGGTGCCTACGCCCAATATCACACACGAGACATCGTCACAAGATCAGACAATATGAATATCATCAACTCTGGCGTTATTATGCACGAAGCCGGACATTTGTTTGGACTGCCACACGTAAGAAGGTTGAGAATTGAACACCCAGACCTAAAAAATGAGGAATGGTATAATATCAAACCAGAAGATTACGATATCACCAATGATTTGCGAAATGGTTATGGTCAATTCCCCATGCAAGCAGATGGTAGCATCGATCCAGCATCCGGGAAAACAAGTGTCATGGGCTATCATTACGAAATTAATAGCTGGTGTCTTACGCATGAAAGTTGTACTCATGTCTATAATGGTCCCGAAAGAAACAAGCTCGACAGTGAAAAATTCCCGATCCGTGACGTTGACCCAGCAACATTGCGAGAGACTCCCGTTGACCTCGTAATGTCTCCTGAGGCGCGCAATATTCAAGGTATCCGCGTTCCTGTGCCAGAAGATCATCCAATCCGCCACATTCGTGGCTGCGAGTCAGTCACCCATATTATCATTGGCGTTGATCACTTATATTATTCGGCCATCAACGGTAGCCCAGGCTTCACAACGTATGTTGTTGCCGTTGATCAGGACGATAACCTCATTGAGATAGACGCACCGAAATTTGAAGAGTTGGCGTACTCGCCAACAGTATCAGATGAATTATTTGGTGAAAAACCGCAATATATCTACAATGATAGTATGCTAGGCATCAGCGTTACCGCACGGCTTGTCGATAAGCAGGCTGTACTGCGTATGACAGCGTTTAAGTGATAAGATCATTTCTTCAGCGCCTCAGTCACTCGTTGTGCCGTCGGTAGATTGACATCAACATTTTCTAGTGCCTTGGTGGCGTCAGCCAAGGTGTAGCCCAGCGCCATTAGCGCCTCTAGCGCTTCGTCGGAAGTATTCAATTCAGTCTGGACTGGCGCGACCGCTCGGCCGTACTGTGTCGGCAGGCCAACTTTATCACTCAAATCAACCACCACGCGTTCGGCAGTTTTTTTGCCGACGCCAGCAGCTTTTTGCACAAACGCATGATCAGCGTTGGCGATGGCATTGCGTACGTGTTCTGCATCGCCCAGGCTGAGAATGGCCAGCGCTGCCTTCGGCCCCACCCCTTGAACAGTGATGAGCATTTCAAACAGTTTTTTTGCCGCCAGGCTCGAGAAGCCGAATAATTCTTCCGCCTGCTCGCGCACATGATGATAGGTGTAAAACTTAGCGTCTTGATCCAGCGTCACCGCCTCGAAATCACCAGCCGACACGCTGACTTCATAGCCGACGCCGTGAACATCAATCACGATACTGCCCGCGCCAAACTTCTCAGCGATCGTGCCAGAGAGATGAGCGATCACGGGCGTCCGTCTCCACCACCCGGAGGATTGGTTGGACCAGGCGACGTGCCGCCGTTACCACCACCCGAGCCACCTCCATCGCCGTTGTTACTACCCGGGTTTTGGTCGTCATTACCCGTACTACTGCACGACGTCGTCTTTCGCGAATGCTTCATCGCATCAAATTTATCTTCGGCGATGGTGATGAGCCGCTTGGTAGTCAAGTCACAGACGGTGATCTGCTTGGTGGTGGATGTTTGCTGACAATCAGCAGCGTTCTTGGAGTATTTAGCAGCGTCAAATTGATCTTCAAAAATTGACTCCATTTGCTTGGTGGCGAGATTACACACCTCGATCTTTGGCTTGGTCTGGTCACATTTCTCGGTCGGGAGGGCGTTTGAAAGGAAGTATTCTTTGTAGGCACCGGAGCTAGAATCATCAGCGAGGCCGCCATTGCTACTACACACGCTCCGCTGGACAACGCCGTTTGGCACGTCAAAGCCAGTTTTTGCTCCTGCCAGCAGCTTGGTCATCGTCGCCCGCCAAATTGGTGCTGCCACATCCGAACCGCCGCTGTTCATGACTTTGTTGTTGTTATTACCAACCCACACGCCGACAGCATATTGCGGCGTATAGCCAATCGTCCAGGCATCACGATTATCATTGGTAGTACCCGTCTTGACCGCAACCGTTTTGCCGCCCACCGTCAGGCTGCTGCCAAACATTCCCGCCCGCGCGGCGTTATCCGACAGAATGCTAGAGATGAGATAGGCGCCACCTTGGCTGATGGCTTGGCGCGTACTCGCTGCTTTCCACGAAGCGTTCTTGTTGAACTTGTCCTTGACTTCGGTGATGAAATTGAGCGATTCGTACTGCGTACCGCCATTGGCAAAGGCTGCGTAGGCATTGGTCATTTCGCTCAGGCGCACCTCGGCCGAGCCAAGTGCCAGTGACAATCCGTAATTTTTGTTTTCGTCCAGTGTACTGATGCCGAGCTTCTTGGCGGCTTGGATGGAGCGATTGATGCCATACTTTTGCATGATCAGAACGCTCGGGATGTTCAGTGACCAGCTGAGCGACTTGCGCGTTGTCACCTTGCCGTTCCAGCGGCGGGTGGCGTTGTACGGTACGTAGCCATTAAAGTCGGTCAATTTATCGTCAAAGATTGTCGCCGGCGTGATGATGCCATCAGCCATCGCCTGCGCATAATAGAGCGGCTTGAAGCTCGAGCCAGGCTGGCGCGGTGTGGTCACCATATTGACCTTACCCCACTCGGCGTTATTATAGTCAGCGCTACCGACCAGAGCCCGCACCTCGCCGGTTTTTGGATCAATGATGATACCACTGGCGTTAGTGCCACCGAGGCGATTGATCTGCTTCATTTGTTTGGCGATATTTTCTTGGAGGAGATGCTGCGTGTCGAGGTTGAGCGAGGTCTTGACGCGGTAGCCCGAGCGCATGACTTTTTCGTAGCCATATTTGTCGCTCAGCTGCTTGATAGCCATCTCGGCAAAATGCGGCGCTTCGGAGTTGGTGTGAGCCGCACCGCCACCAGCATACGCTAGCTGCGTAGCCTCCGCCTGCTGCTTTTGCTCTTCGGTGATAAAGCCTTCAGCCTGCATTCGACCGAGCACCGTCTTTTGGCGCTGCTTGGCGTATTCGGCATTACCGCTGATCGGTGAGTAGCGACTTGGCGCTGGTAGCACACCGACCAGCATACTACTCTCAGCCAGCGTCAAATCCTTCGGCGATTTATTGAAATACACCTTGGCCGCCTCCTCGATACCAAAGGCGTTTTCGCCAAAGTACACCGAGTTGAGATACATCATCAAGATCTGCTCTTTGCTGTAATTTTGTTCAATAGCGATGGCCATAAATAGCTCTTGGTACTTGCGCATAAAGCTGTGCTCGTTGCTGAGCAAATTATTCTTGACCAACTGCTGGGTCAAGGTCGAGCCACCGCCGTGCCGCGTAATCGCCGCCCGGAAAATACTGAAAATATTGAAGCCGCTGTGCTTATAAAAATCCTTGTCCTCGCTGGCGATCAACGCCTTTTTCATACTCTCGGAGATGTCTTTGAGCTGCACCAAGTTCCGCCGCTCGGCATTGCCAACGCTATAAATCACCTTGTCATTGGCGTCAGTCAGCACGATACCGGTATTATTGCGGTTCATCAGCCGCTCCTGATCGCCGATATCACGCGCATAATAAAAATAGCTAGCAATTGGCACGATGATCAAAAACAGTAGAATCGGCAGCAGACACACCATAATTTTTTTCGGCCGGCTCAGCCGCCAGAACCACAAAAAGTGTTTGTGTTGACGCGGTAATTTACCAGGTTTTGCCTTGACTTGACCGAGATTAGCATACCGGCCCATGCGTGGCGGCTGCTTCTTTATCGGAGCTCGTTTTCCCTTGCCTAATTGCACCATAGATCAATTATACCACGCTGAGGCGTGACATCGCTGCATGGGTGATGGCCGCCGCCAGTGCATCGGCGCAGTCATCTGGCTTGGGCGCTTGACTGAGGCCGAGGTTGAGGCGCACCATTTCTTGGATTTGTTTTTTGTCAGCCTTACCGTAGCCAGTTAGCGTTTGTTTGATCTGGAGCGGCGTGTATTCACTGATCACGAGGCCCGCTTTGTGTCCAGTCAGCATCGCCACACCGCGAGCATGAGCCACAGAAATAGCGGTGGTGACATTGCGCGCAAAAAACAATTTTTCAATTGACATCACCTCGGGTTTAGTCTCAGCAATGATCTCCGTCAGGCCATCAAAGATCTCCGCCAGCCGCTCATCCAGTGGTGTGTGCGCGGGCGTCTTGATCACGCCAGCCGTCACCAGCCGGTAGCTGCCCCGCTTTGCGTCAATCACACCAAAGCCCAAAATGCCAGTCCCCGGATCAATACCGATGATTCTCATGAGTTTATTATAGCACCCGGCCGGTGACAATAATTAATGCGGGCGGCCACCTCGACGAGCTACTCGCCAAATTATCGCTTGCCGCGCGTGATAGTGTGCTTCAGCCGGGCAGCAGCCCGACCAATTTCCCAGCGCCACTGCCAGCCAGCATAACCAACCGCCAGCAAACTGACGCCGCCGAGTACCCACCAGCCCCACATCGCACCCGCTGTCTCCTTGACCTGTTCCGGCGCAAAGCCAGTTTTCGGCGCAGCAGCCAGTGCAACCTTGCGACAACGTCTTGTCTTTGGATTGCGTTCAAAGCCTTCTGGACAGTCTTTTAGAATGTCATCTGCGGCAGCGATTTTCTTACAGCGGCCAGTTGCTGGGTTGCGAAATTGACCATCGGGACATGGCTTTAGGGTTTTGGCGGCTGCGGCTGCAATTGACCGGCACCGACCGGTTATCTCGCTCCGATAATACCCTTCACGACACGGCGTTTGGGTTTTGAGTTTGCCGATATTGCGGCACCGACCGGTCTCTGGCGAACGATATTGGCCAGGCTTACACGGCGCAAGTTCCGGCTCGTTCACGATATTACGGCAGTGACCCGTTGCTGGTGAACGGTACTGCCCCGGACGGCACGGCATCGACACCGACTCCTTGACGCACTCACCCGTGAGCTGGTGATGCACATAACCCGCCTTGCAATCTGGCCACTGCTTGAATTCATTAGGCCGAGCCGGCGTCGGTGAAAATGTCACCTTCCATTCCCCATTAAACAAACTCCACGATGAGCCCTTGGCCAGGCCAGCAAACGATGTCTGGTCAATTTCATTACCGCCAGCATCCAGCGCATACACCTCGCCGCCGCCGGTTTTTGTCAGTTTGAGATTTGTTTCTGCCAGGCGAACGACATGTAGTGCCCCGGCCGCCAGCTCGATATTCCTGAATGTGTGCGTCGTGTCCTTATGCTTACCCCAACCTTTGACGAGAAGAGTGCAGCCCGTAAGGTCGAGGTCGCTGGTCCCGGCATTGATGATTTCGATAAACGGCGCGTCGACATTGGTTGCGATCTCATATAATTTTAAGCCGCTGCAACGATTACTCGGTGGCGCCGGATCAGCTGGCGGACGCGGCTCGTCAGGCTCGGTACAGGCTGGCAGTTCACGCAAGTGCGGTGCCTCGCCGACCGAAAAATCGCTGGCGTTATTATCCGTATCAGTCACCACGCCATTTGTTTGGCAGCGCCAGGAGTGTAGCTTGCCGCCCAGCGTAATTGAACTGCCTTCGCGCGCTGACGCCGCGCCCCAGCCGACCAGATCTGACACCCGCCCATCACTGGTTACTAACTTGACAGAGCCGCCGGTTTTTGCCAGCACTTTCTTGCTATCAAACCGCAGGTCAGCTTGCTCATCGGTTAGCCGGCTATCACCGATCACCAATACCCCGCCCGCCGACACCATTAGGTCAGTCGACACTGTTTTGAGCGTCGTCACATGTCCCTTTTGGTTAACATACTGCAGTGTCCAACCAGCGATATTGACTGGCTCTGACGATGGATTGTAGAGTTCGACGTACGCACCGCGCGCTGTATCAAGGCCGACTTTAGTGATCAAGAGTTTAGCCAATGTGCGAGCCACAGCTGGTGGCGCAGGAGGTTCGGAAGGCGTTGGCTTAACTGGTGCGGGTGTCGATGGATCTCTAGGCGGCGTTGACGGAGCGGGCGCGGGCGTAGACGTAGACGTACCGCCAGAAGTCGTGTCCGGTGTAGCTGCTACTGGGGCTGATGGCCCAGTCGGAGCTGCCGGGCCGGGTGCTGGATCAGCTGGGCGCGGCGCGGGCGTGTCCGTTGACGCAACCGGTGTCGAGTCACCAACAGGGGGTGTGGCCTCTGGCGGGGAGTCGCTCGCAAACGCCACCACCGGCTGGAACACCAGCGCAATTACCGTTGACATAAGTAGTAGGCGGGTCAAAACCTTCATTGTGAACTCCCTGCTCGGCTTATGTTGACTGATTATATTGTAAAAGAAATTCCTCCGAAACGCAAAAGAGCGCCGTCAGAGGCGCTCAATACATAGTCAGACTTGACCTAAACGCAGGCTATTCCGCAGTGATATCGGCATTGGTATGCACATTCACCACATCATCCAGGTCGTCCAGCGCATCAACCACCTTCATCAATTTCTGTGCGGTTTCTGAATCGGCAATCTCGACCGGCGTATTAGCGATGTAGCGCAGCTCGGCGTCTTTCACCTTCAAGCCCTGCTCAACCAACTGATTTCTAACACTCGCCAAATCCTTCAGCTCGGTATAGACAATAATCTCGCCGTCTTCCTCGACCGCATCCTCAGCGCCAGCATCCAAAATCTGGAGGAGCAATTCCTCGCCCGTACCCGCCACGGTGATCACACCCTTGCGGGTAAACTGAAACGCCACGCTACCAGCGTCAGCGATGCGCCCGCCGTTCTTCACCAACGCCGTTTTCACCTCTGGTAAGGTGCGGTTACGATTGTCGGTCGCCGTCTCGATGATGATGCCGACGCCACCCGGGCCGTAGCCCTCATAGGTAATTTCCTCCAGCGCCGCCGCGCTCTTGTCCGCCACGCGGTCAATCGCCCGCTGGATGTTAGCGCTCGGCATGTTAGCAGCCTTGGCTTTTTCGATGGCCATTGCCAAACTTGCATTGAGCGCCGGGTCGGTACCGCCGCGTGCGGCGATCGCAATTTGGTTACCCAACTTCGTGAAAATCGCGCCACGCTTCGCATCAACAATCGCTTTCTGCCGGTGCGTGGTCGCCCATTTACTGTGTCCTGCCATGTGTCTATGCCTCCAGAAAATTCGTTTCTTTTAGTATAGCAGAAAATGGGCGAGGGGTTAACTATCAAGCTGGTCAGCACCCTCAAAGCTATTGAAGTCTGCACGTCAGAAGCATTCCGCCTCTACGGCTACGATGAAACAGCTATGTGACATAATCATATTAAAAGGCGACTCAAAAGAATAGGTAAAGTCATAATCGTATGACAATTCCGGGTATAGCCTAATAGAAACCGGTGGTATCAAGCCCTCCTCAGTAAATTCTGCTAGCTTACAGTCAATCATTTCTATGACCTTGCTACGATCCTGGTCTGTCTTCCACTCTCCGGGCCTTTCGCCTTCAAGCTCGTTGGTCTCTTTACCAAGATAGAGTACAGGAACTATTCTACTGCCGCCATAGCGGCACAGAAAATCTCCCTCCTCTTTATCACGCAAACTCTCATCAATTGTTAGCACTGAATAATATGTTGAACGACTATTCTTAGGATCATTATACCAATCCAGATTGCCTTTCCTTATGCCACACCCTAGCTCTTTCATTAGATCACTCCGTTTAGTATTTGCGGATTCGGCGATACCTCGCGCAAACCTCAAAAATGACAAATCAACACATAGGGAATCGCTCTCTTTTTCGATCTCCTCGGGGGTCTTAATCCTGTTATGCTCCAGTGCTAATAGCTGACCGAGCAATTCACCAATGTTTGTATCTATCTTTTTTACAGCAAATTTAAACTGCTCATGCTTAGGTGCCAGATCATTTATCACCGCACTTTGTAGCGCTTTATTACCCATCGCCATACAACGCGCTTTATTCTCTTCACCTTGTTCCCGAAGAGCCTCGACCTGCTTCCGGGTATCCTCTTCAATACCTGCAATATCAGCTCGCATTTCGCTCAGAATACCTTGTATGCCCCTTTCGTTCATTTCACTCCTCCAAATTAAGTAATGTTAGTTGCCTCACCAGCCGCTACCCGAGGGCCGAACCCGAACCCGCGCTCACTCACCCCGAGGGATTAGCTGAATGAACCCATAGTAGTACATCCATCAGGTTTCCTCAAGCATGAGCGGGATCGATAGCTTCTCATGATTACACTGTGCCGACAACCTGTCGCAAAACTCTACGCCTTAACTCGCACGAAAATCATTTCATGCTCATCATTAGTCGGATTGTGTATTTTATGCTGTGTGTTGGGAGGAAAAATAAAGACATCACCAGAATGATACTCATATGTACCATCTTCGTCAGAAACCATACCACTACCTTTAATGACAATCATGGTCTCTTCTACGCCAGGATGATCGTGCCAGTCGAACGTCGCACCACCGGGCAGATAGCCATAGGTGATTGCCTCAAAATATCGGCTCGTTGCATGACTTGCGTCTGCATACACCTTTCGTGCCCCGCTTCCTCCGTGCGCTGATTCTTTTTGTATATCACTTGATTGCCGTTTGATAATTTTCATGTAGTAAGTATACCACGCTACTCAACCACATTACTCTCACGCAGCCGCAGCCCGGTCTGTCGCCGCATCCACCACATCGCCCCGATAATGATGAGGTAGGTAATGATTACCCACAACCAGCTCAAGTTCACCTCCAGCTGCGCCCAGTCCAACCCCGCCAGCCACCTGGCGACGCCGACCATATACTGGAGCAGCCACGTCGTCGGTGCGGCGATGAGTCCAGCCACCACCGGCACATCCGCGCACACGCCAACCGCAAAGGTTAGCAGCATCGCCAGCGGCACCAATGGCAAGATGAGCACATTCGCGATCAGCGCCACATTACTGATCACGCCAAACGACACCACCAAGAGCGGCCACGTCATGATCTGGGCCGACACCGTCTCACCGATAATCTGCCGGATTACCCCGGGCGGCTTCGTACCAAAAAAGTATCGCTGCAGCAGCGGCGCCAGGATAATCACCCCGCTAAACGCCGCGAAACTCAATTGCCAACCAAGGTCGTTCCAGCCAAACTGTGGATTGATGAGTAGCGTCATCGCCGCAGCGACCGGTAGCAGCACCAGTGGATGAATCGTCCGGCCATAATACCACGCAGCCAGGCTCAGGCCCGCCACCAACCCGGCCCGCGACATGCTCGGACTAAGGCCGGTCATCGCCATAAAGCCGATGATCATCGCGCCGGCGCTCAGCGCCGCCAGATATTTCGACACTTTGATGAACAGTCGCCGCGCCAGCCGCACCAAAATTGTTAAGTTATACCCACTCGCCACGATGACGTGCGTCAAGCCCGCAACCTGCAGCGCCGTCATTAATTCCAGTGGCAATGCCCGCCGCAAGCCCATCAAGAACCCGAGGCCCAGCGCCGCCTCCGACTCCGGCACGTACCGCCGCACCCGCTCCGCAAACCAATCACGCACGCCCACCGCCACGTCACCCGGTTGCTCGCGCGTCACTCGCTCGACCGTTCCCCTGGACATCCGCGCCGCAAACGCCCCGAACCCATCAGTTAGCGCGCCCCGAACGGTGACCACGTCGCTACGTTTAATTGCCTGACTATGCTTCGTCACCACCCAAACACTACCCGGCAGCCGTCGATCATTGCTTACAATATTGCCCAGCCGCAGCACTGTCTGCCCCTTTTTATCGACATCAGGATCTTCCAGCACCCGTCCGCTCAGCCGCACCGTTTGACCGATTAGCGTTTGATAGTGCTCCAATCCAATCTGTCCCAAACTGCCTCGCCACAGCCCAACCAGCACTCCGCCGACTAGAGCCACTATGATCAGCCAGCGCCGCGCCCCGACAAGCGACGCTAGGGCCAATATCATTCCCGCCCCCAACCACATCCAACCAGCGAACAGCCCGTACGGCGCTCGCATCACGCTGATAACGCCGATGACGATGCCGACACCAGCCGCCGCCAACAGCCACGACACATGCAACCGCTGAGTGAGGCCGAGAGACTTCATATAGTTAGTATACGCGAGACTGCCTTGCGACTCCACCACCCAGAGCGTGCTACAATGAGAGCATGCTCCTTCGTATCATTCGTAACGACATAGCATCAAGCCGCGCGACAACACTTATCACTACAATCTTTATCGCGATCGCCAGTATGGTTATCTCTCTGGCCGTTATCCTCGCAGTTACCCTGACCGGTGCCGTTGATCATCTCATGACCCAGGCAAAAACGCCGCACGTTATGCAGATGCATACCGGGACCATTGATACGGAGCGCCTTCACCAATTTGTCAGCACGCAGCCAAATGTTGCGGCCTATCAAGTCGCCGAATTCCTCAATATCGATGGTTCGCAGTTCCAGCTCGCCCACAAGACACTAGCCGCCAGCTCTCAGGACAATGGTCTCACGCCACAGAACGAACAGTTTGATCGGCTGCTCGACCTTAACGGTACAGTGATCCACCCAGAACGCGGACAAATCTACGCGCCTCTGAGCTACTTCAAGGACGGCTCAGTCCATCAAGGCGATCAGATTACGGTGGCGGGCCGGCGCTTTACGGTGGCCGGGTTTATCCGCGACTCGCAAATGAATTCAACACTGTCATCATCAAAGAGGTGGCTCGTTAACATGGATGACTACCGGCAGATCCGTGGACAGACTCGCCCAGAGTATCTGATCGAGTTTCGGCTGCATGACTTGGCGGGGCTCAATGCATTTACGGCGGCCTACAGCGCGGCACGGCTAGAGGCAAACGGGCCGACGCTTACCTACCCACTCTTTCAAGTGGTCAACGCACTGTCTGACGGTATGATCATCGCCGTGCTGTTGATGGTCGGCATTATCGTTGTAATCGTGGCGTTATTATGCGTGCGGCTAACACTGCTCGCCAAAATCGAGGATGATTATCGACAGATTGGTGTCATGCGTGCTATCGGTATGCGGCTTGGTGATATCAAGATCATCTATCTCGCAAAGTATCTCGGTATTATTCTCGTCGGCATGCTCGGTGGCTACGGGATTAGCCTGGCTGTAGCCAACCAAATGATGGAGAATATCCGGCTATATATGGGGCAAAGTGATACAGCTCATTGGGCAGCGCCACTGGCGATCACCGGTGTTGTCTTGCTGGGCATCATTATCATTGCTGCTATCTCACACTCACTCAACCGCCTGAAACGCATCTCGCCCGTCCAGGCTATTCGTGATGGTGTCGCCGCTAACCGCACCGCTCGCGGGCGATGGATGACACTCAAAAAAAGTTCGGGACGATTTCTCAACAGATGGCTGGGTATCAAGGCGATCGCTAGTCGTCCGGCGCTTCATATAACAATGCTCGTCGTGTTCGTCTTGGCAGTGTGTATGATGATTCTACCATATGGTCTCTACGCCACCGTCTCGGACAAGAATTTCGTCACGCATATGGGCGCTAGTGCCAGCGATATTCGTATCGATATCCAACAGGGCGATATCCCTGCGCAAACTGCTGCAATCATACAACAGCTAGCACAAGACCGCACCGTCTCACGGTATATGGCGAACACCACAAGGGTTATTCCTATCAGACACGACAACGGCAATGAGGAAAACCTCAAGGTAGAAATGATTGATAGCACGACTAGTCAACATTTTAGCCCGCACTATAGCAGCGGCACCCCGCCGCAGCGATCACATGATATCGCACTGTCAGCTCTCCTCGCAGATGAGCTACATAAGTCAGTGGGTGATCACCTTGTACTACGCATCAACAACCAGCTCTTGTCGGTGACCGTTACTGGTATTTACTCCGACATCACCAACGGCGGTAAAACAGCCAAAGCGATACTGCCCGACAATACCGCCGACGTTATGTGGAGCATCATCGCCATTCGACTACACCATGCATCCGACCTCAGCCAGACTGTCGCCCGCTACAGCTCCGCTTTCCCTCGGGCCAAAGTCACCGCCATTGATGATTATGTCCGGCAGACTTTCGGCAGCACCATCGACGCCACCCGATTGGTTGCCATCATCAGCGCCATTATCGCAGGCTGCCTCATCATGCTCATCGCACTATTATCAACCCGCATGTTTATTGCCAAAGAACGACGCGATATTGCCATCAGCCAAGTCGTCGGCTTCACAATCCGTGACATACGCCGCCAGTACAGCGTCCGCATCGTTACCATCATGATAATCGCTATTGCTATCGCCAGCATTATTAGTGCCTGTGTTGGCTCGTTGCTCGTTGAGGCAATGTTGTCACAATTTGGTGCACGCTCAGTTCACCTCACCCAGCAGCCACTGATGACCTATGTATGCTATCCAGCCCTCGCGCTCAGCGTCACCGCCATTGGTACATTCATCGGCACACGATCAATACGCCACACTAACAGCGCCAACCAGCTAAAAGAAGAATAGGAGTCTCTCATGCAACAACCCATCATTACCGCTCAACACCTCACCAAGGCCTTTGGCACCGGTCAGAATCAACGGCGTATCCTCGATGACGTGTCGGTCGAGATACAGACTGGTGAATTTGTAGCAATTATGGGCCCAAGCGGCTGCGGTAAATCAACGCTGCTCTTCGCACTCAGCGGTCTCGATCCAGCGGATAGCGGCAACCTTACATTTGAGGGGCGACAATTGACCAATATACCGCCCAAACAACTCAGCGATCTACGCCGACAGCGCATGGGGTTTGTGTTTCAGCAGCCAACAATGCTAAAGAATCTCTCTATCCGCGATAATATCATCCTGCCTGCACTGCGCGACCATCGCCAAGATCGTGCTGCCATTACTGCTCGCTTGACCGAATTACTAGAACAGACAGGTATTAGTCATATCGCACATAACCAAATTACTCAAGCATCTGGCGGTGAGTTGCAGCGGGCTGGTATCTGCCGCGCTCTCATCAATAACCCCGCTATGGTTTTTGGCGATGAGCCGACTGGCGCGCTCAATTCACAATCAACAAAGGATATCCTTCAGCTATTCGATACCATTCATGCACAGGGTACGACCATTCTCATTGTCACACATGATGCTCGAGTGGCTGCCCATGCCCAGCGAACGCTGTTTATGCGCGATGGCCATATCGTGAGTCACTATCAGCGACCCACGTCAACAGATCACGCAGCCGCCACCAAGGCAATCATCCAGAAAATGGAAACGATTGGTATTTAAATTACCAACGCCAAACAATAGCAAAATCCCGGAATGAACCGGGATTATTCTCCACTTGGAGGGCCCACCGGGGCTTGAACCCGGGACACCCTGCTTAAAAGGCAGGTGCTCTAACCAACTGAGCTATGGGCCCGCGTATGACGCGCAATGTCATGAGGCGAGAACGCGACTTTTCACATTTTATCACAGAAGGACGGCGTTTTCAACGCTTTGTTTTCTTGGCCGCGGGCGCCTTGGCCTTGAGTGGCACGCTCATGTCAACCAGGCCAACCACTAGCCCGACAGTTGCCACGTAGTACCACCAGTCGCTCAGCAATTTGTACGTCTTCATCGCCTCCGCGTCCAAGGTCATGAACTTACCTAGTGGCCGCACCAGCACCGCCGCCGCTAACACGCCGACCAGTACTGCCGAGATTAGTCGTAGCAGCTTGCCATGTCCCTTTGGCCCGGTAATTAATAATAGCACCAGGGGCCCCACCGTCAGGATAATCGTTGCGACAACACCATTCGGCAATCCCGCTACGCTGCTAACACCTAGCCCGCCGATCACCCCGGCCAGCCACTCTGCCCATAATTCCGCCAGTAATGCACCGGCTGCCAGCGCTAATGCCAACACGCCAAATCGCCGGTTCAACACGAACGCTAACGCCGTCACTGCCACAGCCACGCCACCAAATAACAATACCACACTCACCGCTGCGCCTCCGTACTAAACCGCGCGGTGACGCCCGGTTTGATGCTATGCTCCTTGGCACTACCCGCCGGCAGCTCTAACACGTACCGCGCTGGAACTGGCGTGTGATATACCTCATGCGGCTCATTGTCAGGCCAGGCATCACGCTTGACGTGTACCACCTTTTTCTTGGCGTCCAGCCAGATAATGTCAATCGGGATGCGCATATCCTTCATCCAGATTGGTATGTCGCCATCTTTCTCCGTCACAAATAACATCCCTTCGCTCTTGCCTAGCTCTTGCCGGCCGCCCAAGCCACGCGCCCGCGTCTCGTCCGTATCAGCAACCTCTGCCCGAAATGTGCCCTTGCCGATATCAACAGTCGTATATTTTTTATTCATCTGGTTCGCCACCGTCCATACGCAGTAGCCGACCCCAGCCAGCACACCGAGCACGATCACCCAAACGATGATCCGCTGCACTATCGACGCCGACTTTGCACTCATACCCTCATTATAGCAAGTTTATCTTCAGGCGCCGACTTTATCTTTTTTATTGCCACGCTTGGCATTGCGATCAATATAGTCAATAATCCGACCAGCCACATTACGACCCGTCACTTTTTCGATGCCAAACCCTGGACTAGCATTCACCTCCAGCACCAATGCACCACGACTTGAGCGCATAAAATCAACGCCGGCCACTACTAAGCCCATTGCCTTGGCGGCCTTGACGCACATTTTTTGCTCGTCCGGCGTCAGCTTAACGACCGTTCCCTCACCGCCTTTGTGTAAATTACTGCGAAAATCATCATCCAAACTCTGTCGCTTCATACTAGCCACCACTTGACTACCGACCACAAATGCCCGAATATCGGTGCCGGCTGACTCCTTGATAAATTCCTGCAACAAGACGTTTGTGCCATCAGAATCACTGAGGTAAAACGCCTGCATGACCGACTTGGCAGCCTTCAGCGTCTCTGCTAGCACCACACCGTTGCCATGCGTGCCGCGCGCCAACTTGATGATCGCCGGCGTACCGCCAATTTCGTCCAGCAGCACATCGATGTCCGTTTCATTGCGCGAGAACACCGTCTTTGGGATCGCCACACCAGCCCGCGCTAATAGCTGCGTCGAGCGCAGTTTATCCCGCGCCCGCGTAATGGCAATTGACCGATTCATAAAAAACGCCTGCGGATTCGCCATCTCCAGTTGCCGTACCACTGCCGTCCCATAGCGCGTCATATAACTAGCAACCCGCGGGATAAACACGTCGAAATTACCGATCTCCTTACCACGATAAATAACCTTTGGATGTCGCTCATCAATTGACACGTAGCAATTTTTATACTTGATAACCTTGATTTCATGACCGCGTTTCTCAGCCTCTTCTCTGAGGCGAAGGGTGGAGTAGTTGATGTTACCGTTACTGAGGATTGCAATATTCATGACTACTTATCCTTTGGTTTATGGTATTTTTTATAAAACTTGTGGGGATCCTTGGTTAGCTCTTTATTTAGTCTGATCGTCCGAATCTTCTTTGGACTTTTCACTTCGTCTGTACTAACATCAACCAAAAATTTTCCACTCAACGTACGCCGACCAATCAAAACTGGAAAATTATGCATTGCTCTATCCGATAAACCAAATAAGGCTCTAATCTTCTTACCAGCAACTGTAATTGTAAAATGTGTTCGATACTTAATAGTTTCATGCCCAGAGGCACTCTTCACGGCCGCCACTGAGTAGTCAGTTCGCCGAAACACTTTGCCATTATAATACGGCGAGCCTTTACCAAATAGCGAGAACTTCAAGATACCAGCTTTATCAACACGAATATTGCTTGCCCATACCGATGAACTGTCCGCACCTGTGTCAACTTTAGCGGGCACGTCAGTCGCTCGCCGACCAAAGTCGACTTTCACATTTCGACCAATGATGGTTTTTTGTACTGTCATGCACCATATACTATAATCTAAAAACCTACATCAGTCAAGCTACGAAGCAGCTCGTTTGTAGGCAGCCAGAAGCTTGTCGACATAAACAGCCGGAACATTAGCGGGCATACCGACAAGCGGATCATAGTACGGCATAAGACCCGGGGACGCATTTATTTCAATTAACTTCGCCACTTGGAAATTATCGGGAGCCATAATGTCAACACCGCAAAGTTGCAATAACACTCTCAAGTTATTTCTGTCTACCCCGCTGCCCTCTTACCACCACAACTATCACTGCCGCTATTATAGCTAGCCCTGCTAGAATAGCCAGCGCATAAGCATACCCTGACAGCAGATAGATTAAGGCCAGCGTCACGCCACCAGCACCCCATATACTGATAAGCTGCTTACCAAGTACCAAGCCAATGATAACCATCAGCGAATGTTCAACCAGGAACAATACCTCCATAGCATTATCTCCTGCCAGTGCCAGGACAAGGGTCGATACACTAAATACAGCGAGCGCTAGTGCTAAGTGTGCAATGGTAGATATCTGAGCGTATCCTAGCCAGCGCCAGGACATCACCGCCCCCGAGAAAATTGCCGCTGAACAGAGATATGGCATTACGATACTATGAATCGGTACAATCAGCATATGAACCGCAAACAGAATACCACACAGCACCAAAAGAACACCCACGTCGAAGTATAGAAGATTCTTCTTCGGCACCCCCTCGGCTATCAGGGAACTGCCGTTGACCGCCCATGTCAATGCCACTAATAGTACCCCTTCCGTTGTGACGCTGGCTGGCATCGTCATTAGCAGTAAAAACATTGACCAGCCAATAGCGCTCCAAAATGATGCATAATACCAACCAATTGGCAGTTTCCTGGCTCGTGCAGCTGCAGCGGCACCATAAAACACCGCGAAGAGAACTAGTGAAATAATCGACATAAACTCAAGTTTGATGCCGAGCCATTGCGCCGTTAAATAACATAGTAGCACCAAACTTGGATGTGCCAATATCACCATCAGCCGCCAATCCCGTTTGGCACACACTACCATATAGAGTGCCGCAACAGCCGCCAGCCAGCCCAAGATTTTGAACGGCAATCCATATGTTGTCGACAGATTTATCATTGGTAATAGCACTGCTGGTACCGTAGCGGCCAGCAGCGTCATATCGCTAGTGGTTGACGCTCGCTTATTCATTGCTAACAACCAATATATTAGCCCGAAGCCACCGAGTGTCACCCAAGCGGTGATGGTAAAATTATCACTTAGTGGCACGCGTAGCCAATGCAAAAACAATACTACCCAAGCGATCGTCGCCACGTATGCCCCACCCAGATAACCATCCTCCCGTCGCCGATAGAACGCATAGTATAGCAGCGCCACTAATGGCAACCAGACCGCCGGATGAATAGACGAAAAGATGATCAAGATAGCCGCACCAATAGCAGAATATAGCAACAATTCACGACACCTAACCGCCGCCTTGCTACGGTAATTGTACAGCCACTCTACCGATAATAGCAATGGTAAGCCGTTTAACCACGCCATCAAAATAGCAAGGTCTTCGTCAGTTACCTTGAAATATGAAGCTATCAGGAGTGCTATTATGAGCAGAGAGGCATGCATGCCAATCACTAAACCGTAAGTTTTCTCACGCCACGCAGCAATACCCATGATAATAGCAGCAACCGCTACCGAACTTGATAGATATAGCATGCCTTCTCTTCCTGGATAAGCAGTTGAAAAAACTGTTGCGATGAACACCGTCATCAACCACCAAGTAGTCGCAGCGCCGTATACTAGTATCGCTTGGCTTTTCGTAATATATGGGCGTTTCAAAACCAGCAATCGGCACACAACTGGCAGAAAAGTCATCAGTATAAAGATAGCGTACTGTACATATAGGGATGTTATGGAATCAAGGGCAAATAGCCTGACACCAGACGGCACTAACAAAATTCCAGATACTACCACCATACCACCAAAACGAGTGCGGCGCAGCAATGCTAATGCCGCAAAACTTACCGCCGCAATCATGCTCAGCAAGGCAAACGAAATTACCTCTCTCAACGGACTTTCGACACCAGCTATAGCCGAGAAAGCAGCCAGTGACGCAACAAAACTAACCCACAACACTATCTCGTGCTGCTTATCGGGCTGCTTTTGGACATGCATTGATCCGATAGACCAAATCATATTACCAAGTGCCGCTACACCCAGCGCTATGCTCGTGACCAGCCCATCGCTATTTGACAGGTACATGGAAGAACTGACCGTCATACCCATCAGTAACACCCTCGCCGTTGTCAACTCATAGGTACGCATCTTTTTTGATTTTTCGATGAGAGCAACAGTAAAATAATACATAACACTCGTGAGCAGCAGCACACTGACGTCAAGTGTGCCCATATATGCCGATGAGCCAAGAGCAATCAACAAAGTCAATGGTACGATAAATGGATTAACCAGCGTCAACGGCTTGGTGAATTGGCGCGGAAAACGATTCGAAAAATACGCAGCCAAGGTCATCAGGCACCCGAATAATAACACCACGGCATAATACCACACTAGCTGGGCGTGCATAACAGCCGGCAAGCTAGTTGTCAGCGTGAACATCGACAGCAACGAAATATAGGCAAGCGGTTGGCTGTTGAGCCGTACTGTAGCGTCAACACATAAGCAAGTACCAACGAATGAAGTAATGAGCCAGCACAGCAGCGGATCAATCCCCAGAAGTAAATACATGCTCCACCCACCGATCGGCACAGCGGCCAGTGCCGTACCAATAAACGCTGTCGAGGCCGGCTTCAAAATCGGTAAGCGGGCATATAGCACCTGACCAATGACATAATAGACAAAAATAAACAGCCAGACCAAACTAAATCTGAGCGGCGCCGAAAGCTCAATCGTCTGCGCCAACAATAATATACCGGCAGTTAGTAGTAGCGATGCGGTATAAAGCGCTACATTGATGGTCGTTTGGCGATGTTTCTCTTTTTCTTTACGACTGACCGGTGATAGCCACTTGGCAATCTGTATCTTTTTATCGGGAATGTTTGTATTTTCTTCACTTGGTATAGCATTAGTGGGCGATGGATCACCCGGCTCTTCCTCTTTATCACCAATTGACACAAGTCCGGTAGATTGTGAGGCCACAGCTTGTTTCCCGGTAATGAGCTTGGCTTGGCCATCACTATCTTCTTCAATTTTCGCACGGCCATGCTGTGCATCGCGCACACCGTCCCAATAGCCACGTTGATAGTCATCAGATTGACGAGGCAACCGATTATTACCGCTCTGCACCACCTTAATTATCACGATGGCAATTACTAACAGAAAAATCAGTTCCATGCTTAGTTCCCCTTATGCTAAGTTTAGTATAGCATGAGAAGACTTTTCATGGAGAAATTTTGTTACGAGAACAACCCCCGCTTCCTCGCGCCATCAAACTGCTCCAGGAGTTCACGCTGTTTCTTACTGAGCTTGGTTGGCGTATCAACAATGACACCGACAATGTGCGGGCCGCGTTCATCATTTCTCAAGTGTGGCACACCGTGACCTGACAACTTGAAATCAGTCCCCGACTGGGTGCCGGCTGGGATTTTCATTCGCACCGTACCGTCCACGGTCTCAACATCAATTTCCGTTCCCAGCGCCGCATCAACCATCGAGATATGCTCTTCTGAAAGGATGATATCGCCCTCACGTGTGAACTTCTTATGGGCTTTGACGCGAATGTGAACGTATAGATCGCCGCGCGGGCCACCTTGAACAGCTTCGCCGCGATCACGCAGACGGATCGTCGCGCCATCATCAATACCAGCTGGGATCTTGACCGTAATCTCCTGGCGCTGGCGAGTCGTACCCTTGCCGCCACAGACTGAACAGTTTTGCTCTGGAATCTTGCCGCGACCGTGACAGGTCGGACAGGTGACTGCTTGTTGAATTTGTCCAAAAATCGAGTTCATCACGCGAGTCTGCTGACCAGAGCCCTTGCAGTCCTCACAGGTTTTTAAGCTATGACCTGGCTCGACGCCATCGCCATGACAATGCTCACACTCAGCATCGAGCGTTATATTCAACTTCTTTTCTGCGCCAAACACCGCTTCCTCAAAGGTCAGCGTCACATTGGTTTCAACATCACGACCGCGCCGCGAGCCACCCCGTGAACCAGTCGCGCCACCACCAAAAAATTGGCTAAAAATATCGCCGAACATGCCGCCATCGCCACCAAAGTCGAACTGCACGTTTTGCCCACCAAAGCCACCAAATCCTTCGAACGGATTACCACCAAAGCCACCACCTGCTGCGCCGCCGACACCAGCATGACCGAACTGGTCGTAGCGCTGGCGCTTTTGCTTGTCTTTTAGGACTTCATATGCCTCGTTGACCTCTTTGAATTTGGCTTCATCGCCGCCTTCTTTGTCGGGATGGTACTTCACCGCTGCTTTACGAAACGCCTTCTTGATCTCATCCTCAGAAGCGGTTTTCGCCACACCTAATACTTCATAATAATCGCGCTTACTCATATGTGTTCATTATACGCTTTTAGCACTCGACATGCAAGAGTGCTAGCCTTGGCCGTGCTATACTGAGCATAGAGGAGGTGTTATGGAACGAACAGCAATTATTAATTCAGAAATCAAGGCTCGGTGCGCCGATCAAGAGGCAGTGCGCCACTATCTACGCGAGCATGGCGCGGACTTTAAGGGGACGGATCATCAAATTGATACGTATTTTCATGTACCCGAGGGGCGCCTGAAACTACGTCAAGGGCCGATCGAAAATAACCTTATCTTTTATCAGCGGGTGGACACCGACGGGCCAAAACAATCGACTATCAACTTATCACCCGTGGCACCGGACTCAAATATTGGCGAGGTGCTAACAGCAGCGCTTGGTGTGCGTGTGGTTGTCGATAAGCAACGCGAGATTTACTTCATCGACAATGTCAAGTTTCATATCGACACCGTTCAGGGCCTCGGGAGTTTTGTCGAAATTGAAGCTATCGATACCGACGGTAAACGCAATGCCGAGGAGCTGGAACAGCAATGCTCACACTACATGCGTGAACTTGGTATCAAGGCTATAGATTTGGTCGTTGGCTCGTATAGTGATTTGTTGGAGGGCGCGACTCTTTCACATTAGCACAATTGACTGGTGGCCGTGTAAGCCTGTTGAGCTCATGAGAATATAACACTACCCCCGATATAAAGGGGGTAGTTTATGTTATGAGCTGACGCCGAGATTACTTCTCGTCAACCACTTCGCCTTCGACTGGTTCGTCCTTGTCAGACTTTTTATCGTCCTTAGACTCATCAGTCTTGTTGTCCTCAGCGGCTTGCTGATACAGTTTGGCACCGATTGGCATGATGGCATCCTGCAGCGCTTTGGCTGCTGCTTCCAGCTCATCTTTGTCGTCAGCGTCTTTGTGCTTTTCTGCTTCCTGGACTGCTTCGCCAATCGCCTTCTTGTCGTCGTCAGAAATCTTATCCTTGAACTCATCCGGCATTTTCTTTGCCTGGTAGATGGCGTTTTCTAGCTGGTTTTTAGCGTCAACGGTCTCGCGCTTTTTCTTATCCTCGTCAGCGTGCAGCTCAGCTTCTTTCTGGGCTTTTTCAATATCTTCCTTACTCATGTTGCCAGAGTTTTGGATAGTAATCGATTGCTCCTTGCCAGTGCCCTTGTCTTTAGCAGTGACGTTGAGGATACCATTGGCGTCGATATTGAAGGTTACTTCAATCTGCGGCACACCGCGCGGTGCTGGCGCGATACCGTCAAGCACGAAGCGACCCAAGCTCTTATTGTCGTTGGCAAATTCGCGCTCACCCTGCAAGACGTGAATCTCCACCTGCGGCTGATTGT
>CAUPZG010000012.1:0-23916 GCA_963516175.1 uncultured Candidatus Saccharibacteria bacterium
CTATAGCCAATCCGAGCAATATTATGACGCACCGCATCCTGCAAATCAGCCGCAACACCAGCTTTTACCATAATTGACGTGGCATTATTGAGTTCATCCGCTTGCTTTTTGCCAACTAATTTATAATCATCAACATCGTGTAACCATGCCGTCAGCAGCACTTCGTCCATTGAAGCCGCTTCTTTATACTCATTCGCGAATCGCTCTGCTAGTCGTGCTACACGCTCAACGTGTTCGTCGCTATGGCCTGACGTATCACCGCCAAGCAGTCGGCAAACTTCCTGTCTTACTATCGTCATTGATTTGTTCATAGACTTTATTATACACCCCATGCAAGTCATGGACGCAAATCTATTTATTAGCTACGAAATCCCAATATACATAATGCATCATACACGCTCGGAACAACGTAAACTAGTTCGCGCAGCATGATATCAACCGGTGCTGTTCGTGAAAAGATTGGTTTCTTTAATGCGAGAGCATAACCGATCTCCATCGCGGCACTTATGCCAACATAGCCTTTGGGGGCATGCAGTAAAATAAAATCAGACTGCTCAATAGCCCGTAAATGCCAGTTTTCTATCTCTCGAGGCGACAGGCCAACTTCTGCAGTATCAACAACAAATTCACTGTCCATAAAGTCCACTCGTCGCGGTGACAATACCTGACAGCCAGTTACGGCTAGCTCATCGTAAGCTCGCCGCAACCCGTCAATATCGCGCCTATACGACCCACACAATACCGCACGTGCTGCCCGCGGCCTAGAACTCCGCACTACCATATTCATATATTATTTCAGTCAACTCGCCGCACCCGTTGATACACGCCGTGATTTCTCGCAAAAAACTCTTGTACTTTTTTGGCTCATCACACATCTCATCGAGTGTACGCCAGGCATTTCTGCCGCCCTCAAACTGTACGGCCAATTTGCCCGAAAATACCTTGCAAAACATCAGGTGAAAGATCTTGTCTTCGATAATTTCACCTGTTTGCGCATGGCGCACACGTTCATGGTACACCCCGCGATGAACAAACTCACCCCGTAAACCCGTCTCCTCCGTCAATTCACGCGAGGCCGCATCAACGATTGACTCGGCCCACCGCACTTTGCCAGTAGGCGCACCCCAAAACCCATAGTAGGGGTGCTTGAGCCGCTGCTGCAATAAATACTGTTTTTCTCCATCATGCTCACGTTCGATCACGAGCATAACTGCCACCTTTGGCTGCCGCTCAATGACACCGGCATCGGTATCAAGCTTATTCGCGTACTCCTTACCCTTGACCGAGAGACAGTACCCGCCGTCGACTTTCTGAACATAACCTAGCTCAACGAGCCGTTTGATATGAAATTTGATATGATCGCTTTCCAGGCCACTTGCTTTTTGTAGTGTTGCGAAATTAGCCGCTGGCAAAAATAACAATTCCCGCAAAATTTTCGTTTGTGCCTCGTGGATCTTTGCTTCAAAACTCATATCGTCTCCTTTTGGCTCTAGTGTAGCGCGATCAGATTAGAAAAACTAGGGAAGTCGGCTTCCCTAGTGTAGATACATAGATACGCCACGCTCCCTCGGCTACCTTTTATTCATAGTACGCTAACATTCTTCCATCAGTTGACAGCCAAACCACCTCTGTTATACAATGAAATTTGTATTATTATCGTGAGTCTTGGTCGCCAGAGCCAACCATAATGGGTCGTGGATGACCTATCTTTATATCAAAATATAAATCGAAGGAGTTTTACCTTGCGACAACAACACGCAAAAATAACATTACAATTACTATGGCGAGCGTCACGTCCGTACAAATGGCGGCGCAACCTAGCACTCATTACAGCTACCTTAACCTTGGCAGTAGGCACAATCGTCGGGCCGCTGATTATCGCACAGCTCCTGGATATGATTCAACATGGGCAGCTGCAGACCGGCTCTGTGTGGATGCTTGTCATTCTCTATGGCCTGAGCCAACTGTGGTCAGAGATTATTGGGTGGCGAATAGTACTGTATTTGATGTGGACACTCGAAACTGCTATGCAGCGCGATATCGCAAATAAGGTATTCGCCAAGCTCTCTAGCGAGACTATGTTTTTCCACTCCAACAAATTTGGTGGCTCGCTCGTTAGTCAGAATAGCAAGCTCAGTAGCTGTGTTGAACGATTTTGGGATGAGCTAGTATGGGCAGTGCTGCCGCTGGTCATCTCACTCACCGGATCAATTGTTATCCTGTCGATGTTACTCTGGCAATACGCGCTCTTTCTATTCATATTCTCGATTATTTTTGGTGTAGCCGTCTTCTTTGGATCGCGCCCAATGGCAAAATTAAGCCAGCGTGAAGCAGAGGCCAGCAACAAGGTAAGCGGTAACCTCGCTGACATGGTGTCGAATGTACTTGCTGTCAAATCATCCGGCGCTGAAAAAATTGAGCAGCAGCGATTTGATACAACGAATCGTGCATGGCGCAAGGCTAGCCTGGCCACCATGCGAGGGTTCCTCACTGTCAGCAGTGTTTACTCAACAATAAACACCAGCATCAGGATTGGTGCCATTATATTTGCTATTTACGCAGCACAGCATAATATCGTTTCAGTCGCGGCAGTGTACTTAATCATCACCTATACTGGTAGTGTCGCCCGTGAGCTATGGAATATGAATAGCATTATGCGCAATTATAACCGCATTATTGGTGATGCTCACGAGATGGTCGAGATATTACATACACCAACATCACTTGTCGATAGAAGTGATAAAAAGCTTCATATTGATCGCGGTGTTATTGATTTTGATACCGTAACCTTTACGCATGACGAGGGTAAAGGCGCAACCTTGTTCCACAATTTTTCACTACATATTACGCCGGGTGAAAAGATTGGGCTGGTTGGTTCTAGCGGTTCGGGCAAGACAACTCTGACAAAATTGTTACTGAGATTTGCCGACATCGACTCAGGCAGAATCATGATTGATGAGCAAAACATTGCCGAGGTCACCCAGGCCAGCCTCCGTTCGCAGATCGCTTACGTACCACAGGAGCCACTACTCTTTCACCGTTCGGTGCGCGAGAATATTGCCTATGGCAGGGTCGACGCTACTGATGCCGAGATTGAACAAGCAGCCAAAAAGGCGGGGGCCTATGATTTTATTACTCAGCTGCAGGACGGCTTTGACACACTGGTCGGTGAGCGCGGCGTAAAGTTGTCGGGTGGACAGCGCCAGCGCATCGCTATCGCTCGAGCCATCGTGAAAGATGCGCCAATCTTAGTCCTCGACGAGGCGACCTCGGCGCTTGATTCTGAGTCAGAAGTTCTAATCCAAAAATCACTCAAGACACTGATGAAAAACCGTACCTCAATCGTCATTGCTCATCGACTTTCAACAATCGCCAAGCTTGATCGAATCATCGTGATGCATAATGGCACGATAGTCGAGGATGGCTCGCATGATCAGCTTATCAAGCGCGGGGGTCACTACGCAAAGCTGTGGCAGCATCAATCTGGCGGCTTTATTGACGCGTAGCTAAGTACAGCCACTAGATAGTATGCTATAATGCATAGTGATATGATGCACGCATTTATTGATTTCATTGTTCACTTTGGCATTATCGCGATTTTGCTGGTTGTCTTTGCCGAATCGGGCCTACTCTTTGGTTTCATCTTTCCAGGTGACAGTCTACTGTTCACGGCTGGCTATATGGTTCAGCAGCATATTTTGCCAATTGATATTCATTTCTTTGCGCTGCTACTCTCGCTCATGGCTATCCTTGGCGATAGCGTTGGCTATACCTTTGGGCACAAGGTTGGTCGTAAGTTATTTGAGCGCGAGAACTCTCGCTTCTTCAAGAAGAAATATCTCGTGCAAGCCGAAAAGTTTTACGAAAAGCATGGCTCACTTACTGTGGTGCTAGCACGGTTTGTACCGATTGTGCGTACATTTGCACCAATCGTGGCTGGTGCCAGCAAGATGCACTATCGAACCTTTATCGTCTTTAATATTATTGGCGGTGTTATTTGGGCCACGCTATTCACCTACCTTGGATTTTTTGCTGGCAAAGCACTGACCGACGCCGGTATCAATATTGAGGTTGCCGCGCTGATCATCATCTTCTTATCGGTGCTACCAATGATCATTCACGCTCTCAAGCAGGAGCATACTCGCGCGGCACTGCGCCAACAAGTATCAGTCCTACTCGGCAAGAATCGCCGCAAAAAGCAATAAGCCTTCATGGTGTAAGCTGCTTATTAGTCGCTATATAGCCAACTACAACAAACTTTTCAGATACCTACCGGTAAATGATTTTGGTGATTTGGCAACTTCTTCTGGCGTGCCGCTCACCACCACCGTACCACCACCGAGACCACCCTCAGGGCCCATATCAATAATCCAGTCGGCTGATTTGATGACATCTAGATTATGTTCGATAATAATCATACTGTTACCACCATCAACCAGCTGCTGCAAAATCCCTAGTAGCCGCTTAACATCGGCAGAATGTAGGCCGGTTGTCGGCTCGTCTAAGATATACATGGTCTTGCCCGTCGAGCGCTTGGATAGTTCCGTTGCCAGTTTAATTCGCTGTGCTTCACCGCCCGAAAAGGTAGTTGCTGGCTGGCCGAGCTTGATATAGCCAAGGCCAACTTCCACCAGCGTCTGTAATTTGCGAGCAATATTTGGTACGCTATCGAAGAAATCGGCTGCCTGCTCGACTGTCATATCGAGCACGTCAGCAATGGTCTTGTTTTTATACTTAATCTCTAACGCCTCACGGTTATAGCGCTGGCCATGGCACTCGTCGCACTGGACGTAGACATCCGGCAAGAAATGCATTTCGATCTTTATCATACCATCGCCTTGACAATTTTCGCAGCGGCCACCCTTGACGTTAAAGCTAAACCGACCCGCTTTATAACCACGGACATTAGCCTCAGGAGTACTCGCAAACAGTTCGCGAATTGGCGTAAAAATACCCGTGTAGGTCGCTGGATTGGAGCGCGGCGTACGGCCAATTGGCGACTGGTCGATGACAATGGCTTTATCTAGCTGCTTTACACCTTCAATCTTGTCGTGCGCACCTGGCACATCACTGGCTCGATTCAGTCGCGCTGCTAATTCCTTGGCAATAATATCATTAACCAGCGTCGACTTACCGCTACCTGAGACACCAGACACTACCGTCATCAGACCCAACGGGAACGCCACGTCGATCTGCTTCAAATTATTCTCGCGAGCACCGCGGACGATCAGTTGGCGGCCGGCATCAGCCTGGCGGCGATGTTTTGGTACGGCAATTTTTTCTGCGCCCGATAGATACCGCCCGGTTATACTATCCTTACATTTAGCCACCTCGCTTGGCGCACCCAGCGCCACCACGGCACCGCCATGAACGCCAGCACCCGGCCCCATATCAATCAAAAAGTCGCTCTGGCGAATCGTATCCTCGTCGTGCTCGACTACTAGCACCGTATTGCCGAGGTCGCGCAGGTGCTTGAGCGTGGCGATCAGCCGATCATTATCGCGCTGATGTAGGCCAATTGATGGCTCATCCAGCACGTACAGCACACCTTGTAACCCGCTACCAATTTGCGTTGCCAGGCGAATTCGCTGCGCCTCGCCACCACTCAGTGTATTAGCTGCCCGACCTAGCTCCAGATAATTCAACCCAACATTACTCATAAACCCGAGCCGAGCGGTAATCTCTTTCAAAATTAGCCGCGCGATCATCGCTTGCTGCTCATTTAGTGTTAGCTTGTGAGTGAACAAGTCAAGTGCATCATCCACGCCGAGGTCGCAAATATCCATAATATTCAGGCCCTGCACCGTTACTGCCAGGACCACTGGCTTCAGCCGCGCACCGCCGCAAACATAACAATCCCGCTGGCGCATAAACCGCTCAATGTCCCTGCGCATAAATTCACTGTCAGTTTCTTTCCAACGTCGTTCCAGGTTCGGAATTACCCCCTCATACGTTGTATCATAGTGCCGCCCATTACCAAGCTGTACCGGATATTTCTGATCACCCGTACCGTACAGTACCTTGTGGCGCGCCTCCTCAGATAGCTGCCCGACCGGCGTCCGAATACTAAAACCGTGGGCCTCAGCTACCGCCGAAATCTTGCGCATGTAAAAATTATCAACATTGATTCGGTTGTATGGCCGAATCGCCCCCTCGGCAATCGTCAGATTCTCGTTCAGTACTAGATGAGGATCAACCTCCAGCCGGCTACCAAGTCCAGTACAACTCGGACAGGCCCCTTGCGGTGCGTTAAAACTAAACAGGCGCGGCTCAAGCTCTGGGATCTCCTCATCCGGATGATCAATACAGGCATAGCGCTGCGAGAATGTCTTTAATTCATCCGTATCAGCATCCAGTACCTCAACCACACCCTGGCCAAGCTCCAGCGCCTGCTCGACGCTCTGGCTCAACCGGCTAGTCAAGTCATTGTTCATCACCAGGCGATCAACCACCAGCTCTATACTGTGCTTATAGCTCTTCTGTAGCTGTGGAAACTCATCCAACGCATACACCACCCCATCTACGCGCACTCGGGCGTAACCTAAGCGTTGATACTGCTCTGGAATATGGGCAAACTCGCCCTTCTTATTTTTAACAATTGGTGCGAGTAGTAACAATCGCTTACCCTCATATTGCTTAGCAATCTCCTGAATGATCGCCTCGGCTGTGCGGCGCGACACTGGCTTGTGGCAGCGCGTGCCGTCTGGTTTGAGAGCCGGACAATGCGGCGTGCCAATCCGCGCAAACAAGAGTCGCAAATAATCATAAATCTCGGTCACCGTCGCCACGGTTGAACGCGGATTACGGCTGGTTGATTTCTGGTCAATTGAAATCGCCGGACTCAGGCCCTCGATGCTATCAACATCCGGCTTATCCATAATGCCTAAAAATTGCCGTGCATAGCTTGACAAACTCTCAACGTAGCGGCGCTGCCCCTCGGCGTAAATCGTATCAAATGCTAGCGACGACTTACCACTACCACTGAGACCAGTGATCACTACTAACTTATCGCGCGGGATCTCCACGTCAATATTTTTCAGATTATGTTCACGAGCGCCCTTGACGCGAATTACCTCTGGCATATCTGGTCTATTATACCGAATAGACGTTCATTTTTCCAGTTGCAATGGGTGGAACAATTTACCTAATATTATATTTTGATTCATTTATAGAAACATATTAAGCTTATGATTGCAAATATGATAATCGGCTGTTATAGTAAAATACATGAAGAGGTTTGTGATCATCTGTGGAATTGCCGTTGCCGTCGCAACCTTATTTTACCTGACCCGCGAAGAATGGTTTTCATTCATGGTTATCGGCAGGCTTCCATTCACCGGTATCATTCTGCCAGCGGCTGTGATGATGGGTTTTTGGATGATCATTGTGCCAGTATGTATCATCTGGGCAAAATCGATTAGTGCTGCATTTTGGAGCAGCATCGAGATGCTCGGAACGTTTGATCAGCGTCGCATCAATCGACAATTCCGTCTAGCGGCAAATGCTCGTCACGCGACAGTACAGCATGTCAGTCCGGCTATGGTTGCAACGTGGCTCGTAATAACGCAACGCCATCTAGCGCAAGCCGATGCCGCTCCCAAGGTTGACGACCAATCTACAGCACGATTGGCCGTCGCAACAAATTAAAGGTATCAGCCCACCCTGCTTACTCAGTCTGATTTGCTTCTGGTGATGTCAGCTTCTTGATCATTGGCAATATGATATAGATACCGACAATGGCCATCGCTAATCCAGCGCCGACAATCAGGCAATATAATGGTGTAATAACTGGCTTTAGCGAGGTTGGAAGAATACTAATAAATACCAAGCCCGTCCACACACCGATAGCACACGAGAGTAGGGAGACACTGACTAACGGCACTAGTGACTCAAAGCCGATAAGGCGCTTTAGCTGACTAAGCTTCATCCCACCTAGTCGCAACGTAAACAGTGATCTCCGTCGCTCCAAGAGTCCACCAATCGTCGATACAATTAAACTCGCCACAGCGACAAACAATGTCACGCCCATACCAACATAGGCAAGATCAGCAAAGTTTTTGATGACTGGATTAATGGCTGGCCGTTTAGCATCAGTACCACTAACGACCCACGTTGGATTGGCTGACTGTAGTTGCTCACCAACTAGGCCTCGTAACTGATCAACATCAACTGCATTTTGTAGAGTTACGAGATAATTAACGTTACCCTTTGTCTCAACAGTATCCATCAATGTCACCGACTTCGTAACTGGCGCATCAAAATTAATGAGTGCAAATTGATCCGGACGAGCACCACTTGGGCACGTATGCTCAGTGTATGACGCTAGATCGCTACACCGCATAGCGTGGCCTTTTTCGAGAGGATATACTGCTGCACTATTTACGATATATTGCTGCCTATTAAGCGTTTGCTGCATTGACTGCGGCAGTGAATCACCAATAATTATCGCTGTATTGCCCTTCAGCTGTGAGTAGCCATTATTATTAACTGATGATGCGCTCAGCATTTCAATGCCACTAACTGCCGTCAGATAAAAACTCCCTGCAAATAGTGCCAAGACGACGCCACTGACGCTGCGAAATACAGCCCGTGAATGTACCGCAATGCGCTTACTTGCGATCAACACCAAACCGCTACGTGCCCACCGAGCACACCATCGTGCGATACAATTCGTCAGCCAACCACCGGCCAATACCAGGCCAAACATAACAAGCACCACGCCCGCTGCGAGCACCATCATTGCTCCTAATGAACTATCTGCTTGCTCATAAAGCCACTGATGTCCCACAGGGGTTGAGGCCCAGGCAAAGATACCAAGACCTATTGCTAGTGGCAGTACTCGCCAAATACGCAACTTCTTTACTTTTTCTTGCGTCCGGGCTACGCCAAGCGGTGAAATCTGTGCTCGCCGCATCCGCCGCCAGCTCACACCAATAGTTAACGCCAGTGTCAATGCAATGATTAACAGATACTGTAGCCAATTTAGCTGCAAATCAGCCGGCCAAAATCGTGCACCACCCATCTCAAAATTCTGTAGCGGCGCCTGAAACAGCCAAAACACTACGAGACCAATAACAACTCCGACAATTGAGGCTATGAGTGACTCAAGGAGAATCACGCGTGTCACTTGCTTTTTTGTGGCGCCAATCAACCGTAATGCTGCATAGCGTTTCTCACGCTGCACGCCACCTAGCTGAGTCGCAACCGCGACGAACATGACAATTGGAAATAGTAAAATTGTTCCACCAACCCCGAGCACAATAACCGATATTGGATCAAGGCCAATTGTTTGGCGATAACCAGCCGTTGCATCAGTTTGGTATATATTGGCAAAGTATGATGATTGCCCACGAGACTGAGCGGCCTTATCCGTAGCAGTAACTTCCTCAGCACTCACCCCGCGAATGAGCATCAGTGAGTCCGGA
The DNA here is from genome assembly GCA_963516175.1 of uncultured Candidatus Saccharibacteria bacterium. Lineage (GTDB taxonomy): Bacteria > Patescibacteriota > Saccharimonadia > Saccharimonadales > Saccharimonadaceae > Nanosynbacter. Next base: position 9,426 of record CAUPZG010000012.1, read on the forward strand.
CTTTGTAGGTATGCATCAGGGATCGTACCAAGATACTTTGTATGCTTGCCAAATCTATCAATAATCTTATCCTCAGGATGCTGGGCGACCTTCTCGGCCAGGGCCTTTGACATATAATATTCACCAGATGCTGGTGTTGGTAATTGAGCAAACTGGACCGACCCTTCTACGCCATGGAGTGACAGTACATCAATTTTTTTATCGTGCCATTTCGTCAAGTTACCTAGCTGTACGTTTGATGCTTTTAGCGGCTTGACGGTGGTGTCTCGTTGTCGCTGCTGCGCTGCAGCATTCTTTGCTTGAAGTATAGCCGTATTAATGATCGCACGGTCAGCCCGTTTCAATAGACCATTTACACCGGCTACAAAATAACAAACCAACACTATACCAAGTGCGATAGCCGCCGATGTCAGCACGAGACGGGCCATTGATTGGCGACCAGATTTACGAAGAAGCATCCAACTAACGCTCATTATATAACCCTCCTGCTATGAACATCAGAGCTCACTGATTGTACATGTCCAGCGCTTACAATTTGGCCATCACGGACAATAATCTCACGGTCTGCATAAGCAGCAATCGTCGGTTCATGGGTTACCATAATAACCGTCGTTCCATGCTCTTTAGCGGTCGCAATAAATAACTCCATAATCTTCTCTGAGTTAAGGCTATCCAACGATCCGGTTGGCTCGTCGGCAAACAGTACAGTTGGATTAGTCACCATAGCGCGCGCAATCGCTACACGTTGCATCTGGCCACCCGATAATTCACCAAGCATACTGCCAGACTTGTCACTAAGCCCGACCGCTTTGAGCCAGTGCTCAGCTTGCTTATAAGCCTCCTGCCGCTTAGCACCATTTAGTAGTAGAGGTAAGGCTACATTATCGAGACTAGTCAATTCTGGCACTAGCTGTCCAAACTGAAAAACAAAACCAAAGCGAGTCCGCCGCAAGATACTGCGTTTATCATCATTCATTGCATCGATACGTTGACCATCAAAATGAATCTCGCCACTATCAACGCCGATAATCGCTGCTAGACTATGCAGTAATGTTGATTTGCCCGAACCACTTGGCCCCATAATTGCCAGCACCTCACCAGCCATAACATCAAGCGATACACCACGCAGCGCTTGCGCCTGTCCAAATGATTTCTTAATATTCCTCGCACTAATAATTGGCTTGCTCATGTAATAATTCCTCCTTTAACTTTGTTAAGCGTGAGATAGTTAGCTCAATCCATCGTAAATCTGCCTCCAAATGAAATAACGCATGATCAATCAATAACATATTTGACAAGTCGCTATCACGCCGCTGAACGGTTAGCTCACGCATGCGTTGAATATGTGCGGTACGCTGATTATCTAGGTATGGTGCAGCGTCTCCCTCCTTGAGAATGGCGAGTACCGACTTAATGTACATCGTTGCCTGTAGCTGGGGTGATGGTGCTTCGGGAGTCTCCAACCATCCTTGTAGCTCATAACGCCCTTTTTTGGTGATAGCATAACGAACTCTGTCTGGGCCACCCGAGGTACCAGTGTCAACAATTTCTTCAACCTTGCCATCACGTTTTAACCGCGCCAATGTTGAATATACCTGCCCGGCCAGTATTGGCTTATCTTTACCAAAGTAATCATCGTACTTCTTCTTTAACTCATATCCATAGTTTGATCCTTGCGCTAAAAACCCAAGAAGTGTGTACTGTGCATTCATACTCTTACTATACACCACGTGACTAGCTATCGCAAGGGTTATTATAAACTTAGTGTATAGTTGCCTTATAGCGCTGAACAGCCGAATCATATGCCTGCCATGCTGGCATCGAAACCCCTAACCGCCTGCCGTCAGCCAATACTTCATCATATCCAGCTAGCCATTCGTTAAATCCGTGCTTCATATGACCCGTTACCATATCAACTACATCGGGCTGTTGAAGTACATGCTGCATTATTGCAGTAGCTACCCTTAGTGGCATTATTGATAGTACATTGAAAGGGAAAACTCGCCACACCGCAACACCTTGGTGACGACATAGAGACATACCATCACGAAGTGCCATAATGAGCTGACGAATCGCCCCTGAATCATGCGTTAATGCCGAAAAACTGCCACTACTAGCTATAGCGCCAGCAGTTGCTGATTGCTGGAGATAATGAACTTTCATCCAGTCAAGCAGACGAGCATCATAGCTGGTCGCCACCCCAGATTCTTTTAAATGCTGCATGAATAACTTTGCTCCCGCCCTTGCACCACCAACCCGCGTCGGCGTTGGAAAGATAATAACCTTCACGCCATGATTATCTCGCCCACCGCCAACACTTGAAGGAAAGGAGATAAAATAATTATCAGGCGATATATATTGATCAACCTCACTAGCCAGATTCCAATTGTTTTGCATAAATCCAATCCACCTAGCCTTCGGCTGATACTTTGCTAGCACCGATAGTACCGATTGAAGTTGATAGCGATTAACTGTTACTAATATAACGTCGTAATAACCTGCTGGCGACGTGACGCACTGTGGGTGAAATACTGTCGACTGATACGTATTGTCACGCTGACGTAAATCCTTTATAGCAAGTGGCACGCCTTGCGACACCTCTTCATACCGCTCAGGCATCACCAGTACATCCACGTCATGGTGTGCCGCTAATAAATGTGCATATGTCAGACCGATTGTTCCCGCACCATAAATTAAGTACCGCATCCTAGTCCTCAGTGGGCAATATTGCCTCTGCCCATAGCTGCAATTCCTGCAAGATGAACTGTTGCTCGTCAGTCGCTGTCGGCGCTAACCGCTGTAAAGACGCCATGAACTGTGGTAGCTGCGCCTGCAAGTGCCGAGCCCGCCACACTTCCCACTGCGTTAGATCATCTTCGCTGAGCGAGCGCGGAAAGTTGCGCGCTTTGTAATGCAGTAGCAGCGGCGCCAAACGCTCATCTTGGAACTCTGGATGAAAATCAACTAACTTACGCTCATCAGCATTACGCACCGCCTCAACTCGCAAGCGGTCACGGTCGTTCAAAAAGCCGTCATATAATTGTGCTTCTGGATCGGGCAGTTTTTTGAAGGATGGTTTATTTTCAAAAATACTGCGCAGTTTTTCGGCAAAGCCTGGGTGGTTTAGTAACATGTTTTGGTGCTTTTGGATGGTTTCAGCATCCAGTGATATCTTCTGCCAGCCATCGCCCTGCTCTAGCACACCCAGTGGCGCCACTGCTGGACAGCGATTATACTGCAATTCTTTGACTGGTAATTTGACGAACTCCTCGGCCTGCCGCTCTTCCCACGACGCAAAGATTTTTGTCGATAATTCCTCCGCGCTCAGGCCAACAAATGGCATCGGGTCATAACGTAGATCATAGACAACCACACCGCCGTTTCGACTGGTTGTCAGCGGAAAGGCCACCGTGGTTTTGGCAAATTCTTTATCGTAGCGCCCGCTGGCATAGACAAACGGTTTTTTGTCGTCCACATTGACCAGTTGCTGGACTACTTTTTTGTCACGCATTTTCAGCAAATAGTCGTACAGCTGCGGCTGTTTTTGTTTGATCAATTTCGTCACGGCAATCAGCGCTGTCACGTCCGCTAGAGCATCATGGGCATTTTCATGCGCAACGCCATTAGCACTGGTGATTAATTCTAGACGGTTACTTGGCTCACCTTTGTCATCAAGCGGCCACTCGATTCCCTCCGGCCTAAGCGCCCGCGTCAATCGCACCACATCCAGTAAGTCCCAACGCGAGCGACCGTCCTTCCAGCTCCATTCGTACGGATCATGGAAATTGCGCCACAACAAATGGCGGATAAATTCGTCGTCAAACCGAATATTATTAAAACCAACCACAGTGGTCTCGGGTGTAAAAATCTCCTCACTCAACAGCCGAGCAAATTGTGCCTCGCTGTAGCCCTCCTCGACCGTCTTTTGCGGCGTGATACCGGTCACCATCAGCGCGTCAGGACTCGGCAACGTGTCATCATTCAGCGTCACCAGCAAATTATACGGCTCACCAATCGGCTCGAGATTCATATCTGTTCGCTGCCCAGCAAACTGCATAATCCGATCTTGCCGCGGATTTAATCCACTCGTTTCAAGGTCGTAGAAGAAAAATGTTTGCGCCATACCTATAGTATAGCAAAGCTACAAGATGACGCCCAAATCTACTGCTCAACCAGCGTAAACGGCATCGATTCGCCAATCTGCACCACGGTCTCGCCCACTGCACCCTGACGAATTAGCTCGTGAGTAATGCCCATTTTTCGCATGATATCGCGCAGGCGATTGACCGATTCAAGCTGATCAAAGTTAGTGCGGCGAGCAAACTTTTCAATTTTAGCACCGTGGATGATGAAGCTAACCACATCTTCCTCGTCTGCGGCTTCACGTGTATCACCAACAATCCGTTCTACCGTCCAAGCATCAGACGCTGCTCGTGCATCCAAAGCGATTACCGGTAGGTCATCCCTCTCTCCCTCAACCATCTCCGCCTCACGTGCCCGATATTCAGTAACTTCACGGCGCAGCAAACGCAGCAGCTCAGTTACGCCAGCATGCGTTTGCGAGGAAATCGCCACCACTGGCGAACCGTTCGCTATGTTTTGTAGCACCGTCGACTGCATGGCAATAATCTCATCATCCAGCCCTTCACACTTCGTCAAGGCAATGATTTCTGGACGCGCCGCCAATTCCTCAGAATATTTTTCCAACTCGCGGCGAATGGTCTGGTATTTTCCCGCTGGGTCGTCACTATACACGTCAATCATATGCAGTAACACCGCCGTCCGCTCAACATGGCGCAGGAACTGGTCGCCCAAGCCCTTACCTTCCGAGGCGCCTTCAATCAGCCCCGGGATGTCAGCGATCAACACCGAACCATCATCAACATCAGCTACGCCCAGATTTGGCGTCAATGTCGTAAACTCATAATTGGCAATTTCCGGGCGAGCATTAGAGACCACGCTAAGGAAGGTCGATTTACCAGCATTCGGAAAGCCAACCAAGCCAACGTCAGCCAGTAATTTCAATTCCAGTTCTGCCTCAAATTCTTCACCCACCTCGCCGAGTTCAGCAATCTTTGGCGCTTGGCGTGTGCTTGATGTAAAGTGCGCGTTGCCAAAACCACCATCGCCGCCCCGAGCAACCACTGCTCGTTGTTGGTCTGCCGTCAAATCCGCTACTACCTTGCCATCGCGCTTGACCAACGTACCCATTGGTACTTTGACGACTAGTGGCGAGCCGCTCTTGCCACGCTTATTGCGCTTACTACCGTCACCGCCATTTTCTGCTTTTAACTCTGGCTTGTAGCGAAAATTCAGCAGTGTGTTAAGGTCTTTGGTTGCCAAAAAAATGACATCACCGCCGCGTCCACCATCGCCACCATCAGGACCACCTTTATCAACATATTTCTCATGCCGAAAGCTGACTGCGCCATTGCCACCTTTGCCAGCTCGTACGAGCACCTTCGCTGTATCTACAAACATAGTTTTAGTATACCAAAAAGCGCCCCCAAGAGATAGCGGAGGCACTTCATAATTTTTAGAACACCCTAGTGGATAAAGTTATACCGGCCGACCTCAGACATCGGGATTGTCCGATGCGTCACGATGTTGTACCCAGCATAATTCATATCACTGACATAAATTGTACCGCCTTCAATCCGCTCGACTATACCAACGTGACCAAGGCCGCCGCCACCCCATGTTGTCTGGAAGATTGCCCCTGGTTCTGGTGTGTGATTAACAACAAACCCTGCCGACCGGGCGCTTGCTGCCCACGATGTTGCATTGCCCCAGAAGCTACCGATCGGTCGACCAAGTGCCGCTCGTCGCTCATACACATACCACGTACAGTTACCAAGAGCGTACCTATTACCAACTGATGCCCGAGCATAGCCGTAGTTTACCCCACCGACTGCACCACCACCTGTTTGCCCTGCGTTACGACCGCGACGACCCGAGCGTGGCGCCACGTAGCCTGGTTGTTCATTCTCTGGCAACACGCCACCTGGCAAGACAATCCGCGTATCTTTCGCAAGTGGCGCACCACTCGCGAGGTCGTTATACAACGCCACTCGCTCAGGATTTGCCTTGTATTTTTCTGCTAATTTCTCAATGGTATCGCCATCCTTAACGGTATAGACCACGCCATCAACCATCGGAATAGTCAATGTTTTGCCGGCTTCAACTGCATCAGACGTCGTATTGTTTGCCCATCGTACCGTCTGAGCTGTCACGTTAAACTTCTTAGCGATGGAGTCAACCGTATCGCCCTGTTTGGTAACATAGGTCTTAATACCACGCTGAGCAGACTTTTCTGGCTGGATAATCTGCGGTTTAGAAATGACCTCAGTATCACCCTGAGCCAATTCTTTCTTGATCGATAATGTTGCTGTTGCCTCACGTAAATCACCAGCGGTCGGCAAATTAACTTTCTCAGCAAGATCAGTCACTGCGTTAGCAGCGGCCAGCTGATCCACCGAGACCTTATTCGTCTCGTGTGTCGCACTAGTAGACGGTGCAACTGGCTGAGAGGCTGAGACCGAGCCTTGCTGGCTAGCGACGCCACCTGTCTGGTAGCTCAGCGCCAGGAATGAAATAACTAATAGAAAAATCCCACCGTACGCAGATACTGCGCTTAATTTGAGTCTTTTGCCCCGATAGGCAGATGCTTGATTACGAATAACGCTTCTCCCGTGCTAATGTCTCCATCAACACCAACTACCATAATAAGTCTTTCTTCTCGCATAAGAACGGGATACATTGTCGACCTAATAATTAGTTGATATTGCTAAACGATTAGTTTTCCGTATCCGTACGACCGTTCTGGTAGGCCCACGCTTACGAGGTATGACCACGATATGAGCGCAAGCTTGTTATCATTATACGCGATCGCTTTGTTATTTGTCAATGTTTTACTCTGTAATACACCTCACCCTTTAGCATATACACCAGCCCAACAACAAAACTCAATATAACTGCATGTGGCACCACCGCAGACATCACCATCATTATAACAAAGAGAATAGTGGCATGAACAATATATAAAAGCGCCACGACAAGCACGAACGCACCTATAAGCGCAAGTGGCACCCGCACCATCAAAGTCACGCCAATCTTACGACAACGTAGTCCCCGCTCCTGCTTAATGTTCTCCGCCTCAGATAGTTGATCGGCTGAACGCGGCTGCCAGTATGATGCCTTGGGCATTACAATAATCTTCCATAGCCACAGTGAGCCAATGGACGTACATACCACCATAAACAAAATAGCTGGGAGCGAGTTATTAAAGGCTAGTATAGCACTAAATATCGCACGGGTAGCTTCTCGAAGCGCTGAACTAAATGGGCCAACTTGAGAGGTATAGAGTAGCACAAATATAATGAATTGCACCACCGGATACACCACAGTCATGGCAAGCGCAGCGATGCGTTGCTGGTACTGATCAGTTCGACGGGACTGCTTCAAGACAATGAGGCCTTGGACAAGGAGTGATGCGATAGCTACGCCAATGACAGCCAGTAATAAAGGCATATCCTGGAGGTTTCGAAAGAATAGCGGTAGCTGACCTATGAATACCCCCGTTGAACAAACAAGTATTGCCGCCTCAATGACAATGACTGCCTCACATCGAATATTACGCTCTGGTGAAGATGCAGCTTGTTTCTTAGGTTTATTCTTTGTAATCGTGGCTGTCGTCTTTGTCATTCGAGGATTTTCTCCTTTCTTTTTGAAGTGTCCTACTGTCTATTATACCAGAGTATTTTTACGTTTTGACGTCAATGAAAAACAGCTCGCTATCAAAGCTGAGCGAGCTACTGCAATATATGAACGAGATAAGTATCTCATAAAAATGGTGACCTCACGGAGAATCGAACTCCGATTGCCAGGATGAAAACCTGGTGTCCTGACCGTTAGACGATGAGGCCATCAAACAGGTTGTATTGTAGCAGATTGGCGATACTGTGTCTAGGGTTCAATATCGTGGCAAAATTGACTTTTTCAATGTTTTGATGTATTCTACATAGAGTTTTAAGGATAAAGGAGGAAGTTATGCAAAAATTGTCATCACTATTCCGCTCGCTGTCACTTCGCCACTATGCAGTTTTGGCGATGGTTGCGATTACAACAGTGGTACCGACCACATTATGGGCACTAGATTCTGACCGCTCAACTAATACCAATACACAAACACCAGCGACCACAAAACCGACGCCAGTTTATAGCTGTAATGCGCTCAATGTTGACCAGTTCTCGGCTAATAATTTCAAGTTTTCGGTTAAATACTCCGCCCGTGATGGTGCAACATACAAAACAACGATTTATAACGTTTACGATGCTAGTGGCAAGGAGGTATATCAAACTGGCAATGAGTTCAAGGGCTTTGCCCCGGGTACATACACCGTCAAGGCCTTTATTGTCGTTGATGTGAATGGTAAAGAAGAAATGGTGACCAGCGACGCCTGCACCAAACAGGTCACAGTCCCTGGCGAAGCTCCGGCTCCAGCACCAAAACCGACTCCAGGCCCGAAACCAGTTGACCCAAAACCTGAGCCAACCCCAAATAATCCGCCAAAAATCACGCTGGGATTTGCCGTCAAGACTACTGTCGGTGGCGCACAGCACAAAACAGTTGCTGTCAACGAGACCTTCACCTATCAGGTAATCGTTACTAACACGGGGACTGCCACGATACATGATGTATACGTTACCAATACCGCGCCACAGGGCGTAACCTACCTAAAGGCTTCTGCTGGTACAATTCAGAATAATACCTGGCAGACGCTGATTAGTGAGATCAAGCCAAATGAATCAAAAATATTTACCGTTGACGCTATTATCAAGCAATATGTCGCAGGTACGCTAACCAGCACGACCTGCATTAAGAGTGATCAAATCTCGCTCGGAGGCAACAACAACTGTAACGGTGCTACGATAGAGGCAGTCAAGCCACAGACCCCGGCCCCGCAGCCAAAGCCGGCAGAGCCAACACCGCAACCAAAGCCGGCGCCAGCTGACCCGAAACAACCAACGCCAGTACAACCAACAACCCCAACTCAGCCGACTACACCGACACCTGAGCCAAAAGCACCAGACCAATCGAGTCAACCATCAACCAACGATAATCAGCAGCCCTCATCAGTCCCGAACAGCACGCAACCCACTGAGCCTGCTGCACCAACAGCCGTCGGGGAATTGCCACGGACTGGTAATGCTACTGATGCGCTTGTCGGCGGCTTAGGACTTGGCGCCCTGCTGACTGCCGGAGTCGCCTATCTCATCAGCCGGCGTCATGTGTAACCTGGCGACTTTGACTCAATACTCCTCGTACTCCGAGGAGTATTTCATGGTATACTATCATTATGGCAAAACAGAAGAAAAAACGCTCCAAGAAATACACTGGTGTTGACGCCGCAACTACACGGCCCAGTGTCACGCGCATCCAGGCCGTTAGCCGCTCATCAACTGGTCAATGGCTATATGAACGCAAGAAATTACTGCGTGGTGTTGGTATCGGTATAGTAGTGGTCGTCATTATTATTGTGATCATCACTGGTATTACCAGTTTATTCCGGTAGACCTTTCTTGGCGACTTGTCGCCTTTTGCTTATCCGCGGCTGATCAAGTGGCAGACGAAAACCAAACGTGCTACCCTTGTTTTCTTTTGAGGTAAAAATCATTGATCCGCCATGCTCTAGCACAACTTTACGCGCCAGAAACAAGCCCACACCCGTGCCATCAGGACGACGCTTGCGAGCATTTGAGGCGCGAAAGAATTTACCAAACACACCAGACTGCTCGGCTTTTGGCACACCGATACCCTGATCTTCAACGGTAAACACTACCTCCTGCGTATTGCAGCAAAGCGACACCTTGATAGTTGTTCGTTCTTTAGAATAAAAAATTGCGTTATCAATCATATTCATGACAACCTGACGGAGTTTTTCAGCATCAATGTCTAGGGTTGGGACATCCTCATCAATGTGGACCGATAGAGTAATAGTGTGCTGCTTGGCCACAACCTTCAGTAAGGCCACCTCACTTCGTACAATATCGCTGAGGCTAGCCAGCTGACGATTCATGGTGAATGTACCAGTCTGTAAGCGAGAGATGCTGAGAAAGTCATTGATCAGCTGCACCATGCGCTCACTCGAGGAAAAGGCTTCGCGCAGAACAGCTTTTTGAGTCGGACGAACTGGGCCGAGATCACCCTGGAGCAGCATGTCGAGATAGCCTTTGATGCTGGTTAGTGGTGTCCGTAGCTGATGTGATGCCATAGAAATAAACTCATTCTTCGCCTCATCCAGCCGCTGTAGCTGCTGGTTGCTCATCCGCAGCTCCTGCGTTGCCGCCTCGATACGCTGCTGCAACTCAGTATTCAATTCATTCACTTCCTCCATCGACTGAGCATTTTTAATAGCAATCGCTAGCTCACCACGAACTGCCCGAAGCATCGAGAGGTCACGCTCGACATAGTTCTTCTTCTGACTCTCGCCGATCAACACAAAACCGACTATGTCATCCTGCAATGATAGTGTCATGATAATAGCAATTTTTTGCAGCTTCATCGTCCGTCGCAACCGATCTGGTAGTGACTCAACGACCGCTACGTCATCGAGTTGCTCAAGCTGATACTGCACTGCTAACTCCGTGAGATCTACCTGCGGCGGACGGGTATGTCCATGCGAGCCAAATATCCGAAACCGACCATCATCATACACCGCAAAAATCACCTGACGCGCCTTGATAAGTCGCGTCAAACACGCTGCCAGTCGAGTCGTCAGCAGCCGCAGTCCCATCGTATGGAGTAAAATTTGACCAATTTCATCAACGAAGCTTTCAATAGTATAGCCTTGGCGATAAAATAATTTGTCGGTTAGCCGGTCAAAAAACTGCTTGGTTGGCTGAAACAGGAATCCTAAAAATAATGCCGCTAGTACACCCCAAAATCCTGATATCCCGCTAGCATCATGACCACTCAATGCACTGACAATTGCCGAAATACTGTAGGTTGCCACGTAGTATACGATTGTTAGTAAGCTTAGCAGCATGGCGTACGCAATTGTTCGTACTGCTGCATCTTTCAGACCGAAGAGACGATGCTTGACAATCGTTAGGTACGCCAACGGTATAAAAATAAAGGTGCTCAGTGGCCCAATCCAGATGAGATCATAGCGGCCGATAGCCGGCAGCAGTAAATTAAATATCATGCCCACGCTGCCAGCAATTCCATAGGCATAGGAAATAAGTCGTAGCTGAGAGCGCACCAAGAGGGCGCTGCGACGACGAGCTTGATGCGCGAGGATGATGAGTGCCACCAAAAACAGCAGCATGAAATACGCCATATAGATGAAATAGCCGATCGGATGAATCATGACCGTATGGTCATTCAGCGCCACCTGCGCTATCAGCCAGTCAACTCGCACAATAATCATCGAAGCAACAATGCCAAATAGCACCCAGGCGGTGACTGGCACGTATTTCGTTGTTCGCCGTGCACCGATGTGAGTCGCCACCGAGATCATGGCTACCGCAATCAGCGCCGCTCCAATATAGTATACCCTCAGATATACCAATGCCGCCGCCAGCACATTGGTCGCCAAAAAGGCTGCAATGCCCAATGCCCACAGCGCAATGCCGACCGTCAGCACAAAAAAGAATCGGGTTGCCGGCTGGCGTGGCTGATTAGCCACAACCATGAGGCCAAACACCAGCGACATCACTCCAGCAATGATCAGCCCCGCTATCTCCATACCCACTCCCTCGTCATATTTCTAGTGTATCACCAACCTTCGGTCTATGCATAGCATATAGCGCATAGACGCCATCATCAGGACAATAGACATCGACCCGCCAATTACCCAGACCCGCCGCCCCCGCAATCCGCTGCATTGTTTCGATTGACCGAGGCTGGATATGTGGCCACTGCACAACATTCAGCGTAAAGCCCAGCTGCGGATGCGTATCACGCATATTGCCAACGAGCAGCAACCCGCCGGGTTTCACGAGTTGGGCAGCATTAGCCAGGAAAGTTGCGGCATTAACCTGCAATGCCGTTGGACTTTCATCTGCAAGCACCTCAGACACATACTCTAAAATTCCAACGGCATCGACTGCATCATATGTGGCTGCCTCAAGACCAATCTGCCGCCGCAGTGCTCGAGCCGCCACGTTGGTTTGTGCGTTTACCGCAGGCAGAACTACACCCTGAGGGCGCAGAATATTCATACAGCGAACATCAATAGACTGCTTGACTTTCATTGCCTGAGCATACATTTTTGCGGCCTTGAGCGCCGACCGATCAAGATCAACCAGTGTAACCTGCGGTATAGCATGACCACTGTCTTTGATGTGCCGGAGTGCATGACAAACCGGCTGAGCAGCACCGCAAGCTAGACTAACCCACTGCTGCTCTATAGCACCCGGAGACGCTTGATCAATACCATGCCTCTCAAGAATAGCCTGAACAATTTCACCACGACTACGAATACCCTGAGCATCCAAAATATTACAGGCCCAGTCGCGCACCTCTGGTGAGACTGGCTTACCATTTGCTAATTGCTTGGTGTTCGGATCATACAACAGGTCCAGTGCCGCCGCCGTCGGTATCAGTTCCAACCAGTTTTCAACGCCGGGAACCCGAGCGATCAATTCACGTGTCGCTCGATTTGTATAATCAATCGTCGTTCGCTGGCGTTTAATTGCCGCCGTTAAATCAGTCTCACCACGAAAGCCCATATCAACCAATGCTTCCAGCTCCGCTGTTATCCTGTCATGTGACGGTGTCTGGTATTGATCCTGGATCGAACCTGAATAAATCCGCCAACCATCTACTCCAATTTCCGCGCCGCGTTCCGGCATCTCAACGAGCACCTCAGCCCAACCATAACGATTCGGCTGAATATCTATCTCGTTACTCCACTCTACCACCACTTTGCCCACCTTTATAGTGCCAGTTTTACAATACACTACTGCCTGCTATAATACAATTATGGTTAAAATTGCTATCATCGAAGATGATGCGACAATCAGTCAGATGTACCGAATGAAGTTCGAGGCTGATGGGTTTGATGTGCGACTAGCCAGCAATGGGCTCATTGGTGTTAGCTTAATTGAATCATTCCGCCCAGATATCATTCTGCTTGATATCCAAATGCCAGAAATGGATGGAGCTGAGGCCCTGCAACATATTCGGTCACACGCATGGGGCAAGACGATACCGGTCATTGTACTAACCAACCTTGGTGAGGAAGAAGCCCCGCGCGAGATGCGTTCACTTGGCATCCAGGGTTATATCGTCAAGGCTAATCTCACCCCGCGCCAAGTTGTCGCCCAGGTCAAGGCAATCACCGCGAAGCCGTGAGTTTCTACCGAGCATTAACCCGGCGCAGGCACGCCGTAATCACATTGTCAAACAACGCACTCACCGTCAGCGGGCCGACGCCGCCTTTTTCTGGTGTCAGATGAATATCGGTGCGCGTTCGATTTGCTGGTGCCACGTCACCAACAATCTTGCCATCCTCCGAGGCGGTGCCTGCGTCAACTACCACCGCACCAGGTCGGATCATATTCGGCCGAATCAGCCCTGCCACGCCGGTTGCCGTGACGATGACGTCATATTCGTGTAGTCGCGATAAATCATCGCCTCTACTAAATACCGTTACGTCCAGCCCCGACGCGCGCCACATCCGCTCGAGCGGCGCACCAACCAGTCGCCCACGCCCGACAATAGCCAGCTTTTTACCGGCCAGTTCCACGCTATAGCCCGCTAACAACCAATTAATGGCCATTGGTGTCGCTGGGTCAAACCGTGTTTGCTCAGAATTGAGGCCATCGACATCTTTTTCTGGCGCCACCAATCGTACGATCTGCTCAGTCTGCCCCGGCTCAGCCAGCGGCAGCTGAACGATAATTCCCTGAACGTCATCACGTTGATTCAGCGCCGTAATTGTCTCCGCTAGCTGCTGAGTCGCCACCCGACAAATTTCTACCTCAATCAAAATATCCGTGCCATAGCGCTGCTTGAGGCGCATGTAGGTAGCAATGACTGGATTGTCCGAATCGGTGACGATGGCGAGGCGCGGCTGAATGTGATGCGCTTGACGGAGCATGCGCACTTGCTTGGCCTGACGCTGCTTAATAAACGACGCGAGTTCTGCACCATTGAGAGATTTCATTGTTTGATTGTAGCAAATCAGGATGAGCACGTCGAGCGCCTTGAGGACAGTGACCACCTGTGGTATAATCGGGAAGCTTGGCGGATGTAGCTCAGTTGGTTAGAGCGCTGGATTGTGGCTCCGGAGGCCGTGGGTTCGAGCCCCATCATTCGCCCCAAGCATTGTCTATAGCAAAAAGTGCGATGTTATATTTTGCTTTTAACGCTCATTATGCTATAATCTGGACTGATTGGGCCAGTAGCTCAGCTGGTTAGAGCACCTGCCTCTTAAGCAGGGTGTCGAGGGTTCGAGCCCCTCCTGGCCCTCCAAGGAATTAT
>CAUPZG010000013.1:0-22986 GCA_963516175.1 uncultured Candidatus Saccharibacteria bacterium
TTCTGGGATAAAAAAATGTTGTGGTGCATCAGCGAAATTAATATAAATATAAGCCCGCTCGCTGCCCAGCCCTCGTTTGATACCGAGGACAAATCCATTACCGGTGTTAATCACCTCGAGCGTGCCGCGCTGCAATATCGGCATACTCCGCCGCAGGTGAAGCAGCCGTCGGTGTAGGTGCAGGAGGGAGTCAGGGTGCATGGCCTGCGTCAGGACGTTGGTTCTTATCGCGTTGGCGTGAACAGGCAGCCATGGCTGTACGCTTGAGAATCCAGCAAACTGCGTATCGTCCCATTGCATCGGCGTGCGCTCCAGGTCGCGGCTGTCGATGATAGAATGAGCGGGGCTAAAATTATCCTGAATATCCTCAGCAGTCAGCTCGCCATTGGTCATGCCAATCTCGTCACCATAGTACATCACGCTAACGTCCGGCGTGAGCAGGTTGAGAAAATGTAAGGCCCGCGCTCGTTCTGTTCCGAGCCGCGAGGCAATGCGCGGCTGATCGTGATTGCCCACGCAGAAAAACGGTTTGGCTGAACCTGCCGCCTGTAAATATTTCTCAATCTTCTGCCCAGTATGCTCCGCATGCCACTCGTCTTGGCGATATTCCATAAAGAACGCCGATGCCTTCGGATGGGCTTTCATTACCCGGTGATACTGCTGATAAATATCGCCCAACTTCTCGTCCGGATAAAATTCAAACACCATCTGCTTGTCATCATATTCATCGCAAACTGATGCCAGCTCACGCAGATATTCTTGAAAATGCGGCCCCATTTTACAGTGGTCGTGGATGAATGCACCGTAGGCTTCAGGATCGCCGTGAAAATCAGGATTTGGCGAATCGTCGCTGAACTTAGGGTCTTTAGAAATGCCCCAAATCGCGTCAATCCGCATGCCGTCTACACCCATGTCAAACCAAAATCGCACCACATTTTTTATCTCGTTCCGAACCGCAGGATTATCCCAATTCAAATCCGGCTGCGTTTTCAGGAACGAATGGAGATAAAATTGATCGGTACGCTCATCAAACTCCCACGAACTGCCGCCCGACAGACTACACCAATTATTTGGCTTATTGCCGCTCTGTCCATCGCGCCAGACATAATAATCACGCTTAGGGTTGTCACGCGACGACCGAGCCTCCTGAAACCACGGATGCTGATCAGACGTGTGGCAGGGAACGAGGTCGATCATGACTTTGATGTCGAGACTGTGGGCTTTTTCTAGTAATTTTTGAAAATCCTCCAGCCCGCCAAATGTTGGATCGACGGCTCGGTAGTCAGCGATATCATAACCAAAATCAGTCAGCGGCGAGACGAAAAACGGTGAAATCCAAATTGCGTCAACCCCCAGCCACGCCAAATAATCCAGCTTCTCAGTAATGCCATTCAAATCGCCAATTCCATCGCCATTGGCATCCCGGAAACTACGCGGATAAATCTGATACAGAGAGGCGATATCGTGCCAGGTCTTCATGGGTTAAGTATAAGCGAGATGAGGGATTTGGGCAAATAGGCAGAGTGGCTCCAAAACTAATAACCAGAGCTAGCGTCTCCAGCCTTATTGGTTATCGCCGGCGTTTGCTATCTTGAGCATATTTCGGATTTCCTCGACAGCATGTCCAAGGTGCAGTTGCTGGGCAATAGCACCAGCGGGATCCAGCCTGTAGTCTTTTTTAACACCACTCTTATGATTACCAGCTAGCCGCTCATTCATGATGCTGACCATATTATTAATAGTCCAAGCCGCACCAGTCTTATATCCTCGAATTTTATATTCGCGAGGGACTCCCGTTAGCGTTTGCCGGACGTCCTCATACCATTGGTTTATTATATCGCAATTAGCTATAAATGTAGCGCAGTTCTTGTCATAAATAGGGACGTCCCGTTGGCCGATAACCCTGAAAGCATAGACGTCAGCGACGCACTGATACACCGGCGTGAGATCAGTATTATTTTTTCCTTTAGCACCTCTACTCTCGGGGCTTTTAATGTCTATTAATAAATTAGACATGCCGCCGCCCTTGCCGTCTATTGCCGATCTAATTGTACTGGTAATGTCTCTGGCGCAGTTAATTAGTGTATCCCACCGCACCCCCTGGCGTCTGTCATTTGTAGACCGTGTCAACAGGCCATCAACCTTTACTCCACCCAGTTTGTCGTGGCCCTCGCCCCGAATAAAGGCCGCCATATCCAGTATCTTATTCTCAACACCGCTTAGATTAGGCCGGCGCATTTCTTCTAATGAAAGAAGCTCGAGCACTAAGCCGTGCAACTCCTCGGGCGTATAAGCAAACTTATAGAGTGGATCTTGTGAAAATGACCCCATAGTTTCTATGTCCTTAATGAGTTGCTGCTGTTCTAGAGTCCGCTCTTCTTCTGGTGTTTTCTCTGCCTCTCTTGCTCGCAAATACACAGTACCAGAAGGCTCATTACTATCGTGTTCCAGGTTTAGAATAGGGCTAAGCCGTGATAATAAATCAGGGATCTTATCTACTGGTGGTAGCCCATCCATACGCTGTTCGTCAGCTGATGGCTCTGGCGTGAGAGGTTCTCTGAGTCCGAACTCTCCCAGTGAGCGCACGACGGCGGGGTCCTGTGGTCGATCGTCTGCTTCCAACGACTGGACACCGCACTCTTTCCCGGGGTTGTTCTGGTCTTGATTATCAGTTGGTAGTTGATATCTGGGTTCATGAAATATATTCATAGTAATCACTAATATAGTATAAATAACATAATTAGTCAATAGCTAAAAAATAAGAACTTCTTTATAGGTTTCTTGCCAGAAATTATACAACGAACCCTAATTATCCATTTGGGTTAGTCTGAACAATATAAAAAAGACGTCAAAACGCCTGTTCTATTATGGTGCGGGTAAGGAGACTCTAACTCCTGGCCTCTTCCATGGCAAGGAAGCGCTCTAACAACTGAGCTATACCCGCATGTGGTTCACGATTTATTGTAGCAAAGCCGTGAATAAAATGCAATGTTTGGTGGCTCCTCCCAGACTCGAACTGGGGACACAAGGCTCTTCAGGCCTCTGCTCTACCAACTGAGCTAAAGAGCCACAAACTTGCCATCTTATTGTACTAAAGTTGCTGCTGTCTGGCAAGTCGCTATTTTCGCACGTAATGTGCCACGTAATCAATTTCGATATCAGCTACAGCTGGCGTGAGCGGATTAGGCACACCGCTATCAACGGTCTCGGTATGCTTATTAATGCCATGTGGGTTCATTGCTCCAGCCTGCACGCCGAGGAACATCTGCTTATCAGTGACATTTGGATGATTGATACGGCCCCATTCTTTGCCGTCTAGCGTAAAAATGATATGATCCTTCTCGACAATGACGCCGTATGTGTGCCAGCCGCTCATATCATGATTATCGAGAAATACTTGCTGTTGCTTGTTGTCCGGATCCCAGTGGTACGTTGCCTCGACACGAGGACCATTGACGCGTCCCTCGGCGAAATCAATCTCTGGTGGCCAGCCTTCATCCTTTGGCCAGAGAAGGAACGCATAGCCGACGCCTTTGGCCTTCGGGAACTTCGCGCGAACTTCCCAGCGACCGCGTGAGGCAGTGAACACATCACCTGAGCCGGCACCACCAGTACTCCACTGACCATTCTCATATTGAGTGCGAATTATCAGTTTGCCGTCTCGAGTGAATGAATTGCGTTGTGACATCACACCCATACAGCCATGACCGACCGCTGGATCGCCCCAGCCGTACTGTACCCACCCGGTTTGCTTGATCGGTGAATCAAAGCCCTCAAAGTAATCAACCCGCCAGCCATCAATTACTGCATGATTCTGGCCATGGTTTACCGGGCTGCTAGGCTTTGATGGTTGTGGTTGACTCGAAGAGCCGGAGTTTTTATTGCCTGAGTTATTGTTTGACGAGTGATTGCGTGGCGTCTGATTGGCTTGTGGGGTTGAATCTTGAGACTTATGCTGGTGCTCAGGCTGCTGTTTTGCTGTCTGGTTTTGGTTGTTGCGCATTGTCTGCGTCACCCAGTTGTGACCAGCTGGTGTTGGTTTATCTCCAGTGTTTTGACCAGACTTATTTGATTGCTGATTGTCACTCGCAGAATTTGTATCGGTGCGGGGGTGATTACCAGTATTCAATGAACCGGTTGATGAGGTAGCTCGGTCGGCGTACTGTTTTGCCTGAGGTGCTGCATTATGATTGACCTGTGAAAAGAAGTGTAGCGCACCGAGCGACAAACCGCCGATGACAACAAGAGTTGCTATGCTTGTTAGGATCAGTTTTTGCTTTGTCATATGTCCATTGTAACGTACTGAAACTATATGTCAAACTTTTAGCATAAGCGTCAAGAAAATGCTGCAATACTCTAGTAGTTTGGTGGGTAATCAGGTATAATATCCCCATTGCGGGTGTCGTATAACGGCTATTATGTGACCTTCCCAAGGTTGAGACGGGAGTTCGACTCTCCCCATCCGCACCAAGTTGATGAAGGATTGTTTGCCTGATCACGATACTGTATAAAATTATTCGTTTCAAAAAACGTCCAAAGGAATTATTCATGCAAAAAAACGAAAAGATCCTCAAACGGCAATCGACTAAAATCTTCTTTGACAATGACGATGCCGATTTCTTTTTCAACTGGATGCTCGGCGTGGCGGAACTGTTCGGTATGTCGCATGGAGAGTTGTTTTATCTGGCGCATAAGATCGGGCGTGACGGGAAACCGAGTAAGTGGCGAGCCTGTTTTACGGACCATGCCGATTATCTCGTTCGCTTGGCAAAGGCAGCCACCGGTGAACAAATGGCCGCCGACTGCTATTTTGGCGCAACCTATGCCTATCGGGCAGTACTGCAGTTCATTGATCCGTTTTCTGCGGAATATCCGAAGCTTGTTTGCGCTATGGAAAACGCTTTCGCCGGTGCGGTCAGGGCGATAAATATACCGATCAAACCTGTGCGCGTTCCGTATCAAACTGGCTATTTACCCGGCTATTATCTTTACTGCGACAATAACCGCCCAACCGTGGTCATGGTCGGCGGCGGTGATACGTACCGGGAGGATTTGTTCTATTTTGCCGGCTGGCCGGGGTGGCAGCGGAACTATAATGTACTGATGGTCGATTTACCCGGTCAAGGCTCTAATCCCGCCAGAGGTCTCACTTTTACCGTCGACGCCGGCGAGCCGATTGCCGCGTGCCTTGACTGGCTGCAAACCGAAAATCCCGACACGCGTCACATTGCGCTATACGGCGTTAGCGGCGGCGGGTATTTTACTGCTCAAGCGGCCGCAAAAGACGCGAGGATTAGCGCATGGATTGCCAGCACGCCTATTTTTGACGTGGCAGAACTGTTCCGTCGTGAGTTCGGCGCAGCGCTCAAAGCGCCCGGCTGGCTGATGAATCTCGCCTTAAAATCAGCGGGGAACATCAATGAGGCCGCCGATATCAATTTGAAAAAATACGCTTGGCAGTTCGGCACGAGCGACTTCCGCTCGGCGATCAATGAAGTTTTCGAACAGGCAAAGGTTGTCGACCACCAAGCTATCACTTGTCCGTCGCTGTTTCTCATGGGGGAAGGCGAAGGTGCTGAACTCCAGCGGCAAACGCGATGTCTCTATGATGAATTTATCCGGCGCGAACTTGATACGACGCTGCATGAGTTTGATTCGCAAAGCGGCGCCGACGCTCATTGTCAGCTGAATAATTTACGTTTGGCGCATAGCGTAGTCTTTGATTGGCTGGACAGTCGGCTGGTTGATTGACAAGGTTTTCGGACTGAAGGGTTGCGCTGCGGAGCCCAGTAGGTTATTTGTAAAGATTGGTGCTAATCCCATCGTTCTACCGCGATCGTACATTGCGTCATCAACGCCACTGCTGCGCCGAGAGCTGCGAGTGTTGGCAGTAGCAGCACGCCAACGACGCCGGCAGTGACGGGGAACTCCATGATACTTTCGCCCTTTTCGTTTTTGATGATGACGCGGCGGATGTTGCCTTCTTTGATGAGTTGCTTGACCTTCTCGACAACTTGATCGCCGTTAACACTAAATTCTTCGGTGCGATTTTGTTTACTCATGATTGCTCCTTACTTTTTATTCCCGCGAATTGCATCAATCAATTCAATCGGGAAAAGCATCATCGTTTTTTGTGACGGCTCGGTCGAGATACGTTCCAGCGTGTTCAGTGTACGCAGATTAATCGCACCTTGGGTTTTTGCCAGGATCTCGGCGGCTTGCGCCAGGGTTTCGGCGGCAGCTTTTTCACCGTCGGCGTTGATGATGTTGGCGCGGCGCTCGCGCTCGGCTTCGGCTTGTTTAGCCATGGCGCGCTTCATGTCGCCTGGTAGTTCAATGTTCTGAATCTTGACATTCTCGACATCAATACCCCATTTGTCAGTCTCGGCGTCAACAATTTCCTTAATTTGCTGTGAAATCTCCTCGCGCTTGGCCAAGAGATCGTCCATGTCGACGTTACCGGTGACGTCGCGCAGGGCAGCTTGGGCAAACTGGCTGGTGGCATAAATGTAGTTGGTCGTCTCTAGCACTGCCTTTGGCGCGTCGATCACCCGGAAATAGACCACTGCGTCAACGCCAACAGTGACGTTGTCTCTGGTGATGACCTCTTGTTTCGGCACGTCAATCGGTGTCGAGCGCACGTCGACCATCATCATCGTCTGAAAAATTGGCACAACCACCCTTAGACCTGGTTCGCGTACGCCAGTAAATCGTCCTAGTGTCAATACTACGCCACGTTGATATTGATTAACCACCTTGATGCCGCTCAGCACATACATAGCCACGATGACTAAAATTACTATTATTGCTATTTCCATATTGACCTCCTGTTTATAAGGAAATTATACGTCACGTATAGAATGGCTGGCAAGCGCCTCCTTGATCAGCTCATCAACCAACGCCCGTGGGCTGAGGCCTGAAGCTTCCCATAGTTTTGGATACATGCTGATGTTGGTGAAGCCGGGGATGCTATTAATCTCGTTGAGAAAAATCTGGCCCGTCGGATCAAGGAAAAAGTCAACTCGCGCCATGCCACGTCCACCGGTCGCTTGGTAGGCGGTCAGTGCGAGGTGCTGTAGTTCTGTCGTCACCGACTCGTCAACGTCCGCGGGGATAACGATGCGCGAGGTGCTAGTGGTACTGTACTTATCGTCGTAGCTATAAAACTCTTCGCCGGGAAGGATCTCGCCGGGCATACTGACGCGGGCAGATGTGCCGCGGCCGAGGACGGCTAGCTCGATCTCGCGGGCGGTAATCGCTTGTTCAATTAACACGGTGTTGTCGTGGCGAAAGGCTTCATCAAGCGCGGCGGTGAATGCTTCGGCGGAGTGGACTTTGCTGACGCCGACGGACGAGCCAGCGCGGGATGGCTTGATAAAAATAGGCGTACCAAGCTCATCGGTTATCTCGGCAAAGGTCGGTCGCGGTGCATCACTTGTTAGCGTTCGCCACGGCACAACCGGGACGTGAGCGCCGAGCGCCAGCCGCTTGGTCATGTCTTTGTCCATGGTGACGGCCGCCGAAAGGAGACTCGGGCCGACATAGGGAATATGAAGTAGCTGCGCCAGACCCTGCACGCTACCGTCCTCGCCGTTTTTGCCGTGAAGCACCGGAATTATTATGTCAATTGGCAGCGGGTCAACGCCGTCGATGAGCAGTGACCGCTGGCCGAGCTGTGGCGTTAGGCGCGGGCTTGGCTGATTGCGTGCCTCGATCGTCTCGACGAGCCGCCACTGACCAGCACGGTCGATGTAGCATAGCTTGATGTCGTAGCGTGCTGCGTCCAGTGCCGCCAGCACGTTAGTAGCGGAATTGATCGAGACCTCGTGCTCGGATGACTCGCCGCCAAATATGAGGAGAACGCGTAATCTATCCATTATCCTAGTATAGCGCATCGTGCCTTGGCGAGGCGAATTTCTGGGCGTGATATAATTATAATGATGATGGTGAGTAACAGGAACAGGCTCAATAGATCGATGATACCTGAGGTCATCGGTAGTAGTGACCCAATGACTAGGTGTAGTAGGGGCGAGGTTGTCGGTAATATTAGTGCAGTCGCCGGCATGTTGACAGCCTTATCGAGTGAAGTGTGGCACAATGTGTTACCAGAAGCTGGTCAACAGGCGACATTTTTTGGTGGTATAGCGGTGGCGATAGGGGGGTTGTGCCAGATATCTCGAGCTACCCAATTGCGTAAGTATGGTGAGCGCGAGCCTAAGCTTCTCGGAGAGGTAGTCAACAATCTGCCGCAGTTGGCTGGTAATACTAAAGACAGCGGTACGCAACTGCACGAGTTATTAACAAAGCTTGATCAAAAGAAGCTAGCATATGAAATGGCGGTTAAAACTGGCGATACGTCAGCCGTACCAATGACTGCGGATGAGGCAGTGCGTCATGCGGCACTTGTGCGGCTGGCGGGTCATTCCACCGGTGGGGCTGGCCTGGTCAATGGAGCAGCAGCACAGATTATACACTGGACCGGCTGTGCGTTACCGCCGGAAATGACGGCAGCCGGGCGGCGTGGGTCTCGTCGCAAGGATGATCAATCAGAGGCGGACGGCGTACATCAAACAACGCTGGATATGCTCGAGCAGTGTGCACCACTGGATGGAATGACGTGGCGAGAGTACGTGGCGTCGCCGGAGTTTGCCGCAGTCTGCAGAAGTGCTCAGCATATTGATCAGGGCTTATCATTGCAGACAAGGCCGCTCGGGCGGCGACCCGCTGATTGTTTTTCACACTTTTCGCAGTATCGTCCGCGAGAGGATAATTGGCGGTAATGGATGCGCGGCAACCCCTGGCCGAGCAGATGCGGCCGCAAACCTTGGATGAGGTAATTGGGCAGAGTCATTTGCTGGGTGAGGGCGAATTGCTGCGGCAGATTGCCCGGCGCGGCGAGCCAGTCAGTTTGATTTTGTGGGGGCCGCCAGGGACGGGCAAGACAACGCTGGCGCGGATTATCGCTAGGGAAGTTAATGCGGAGTTCGTTGAGCTATCGGCGGTGACCAGCGGTAAGAAAGATGTCGAACAGGTGATTGAACACGCTCGGCAGAACTGGAATTTGAACCTCAGGACAATTCTATTTGTTGACGAAATTCATCGCTTTAATAAGGCGCAGCAGGATGCATTCTTGCCGCACGTCGAGAGTGGGTTGATTACCTTGATCGGCGCGACTACCGAGAATCCGAGCTTCGAGGTGATCACGCCGCTGCTCAGTCGGACGCGGGTGTTGGTGCTCCGTCAACTGACCAAAGATGAAATTATACTAGTGCTGAAGCGGGCGCTGAAGGTTTTGAAACAAACCAAGCGGGTGTCGCCCAAAGCGCTGAACTATCTGGCGGAATTGGCGGACGGTGACGCGCGGGTGGCACTGGGTAATTTGGAGTTGGCGTTGAGCTTTGGTGAGAAAGTCACGCCAGAGGTCGTCAAGGCGGCGGCCCAGCGGCGACTGCCTGGCTATGATAAAAAGGGCGATGCGCATTATGATGTCATCTCGGCGTTCATCAAATCGCTGCGTGGTGGCGATGCGACGGCTGCGGCGTATTATTTAGCCCGGATGATTGATGCTGGCGAAGACCCGAAGTTTATCGCTCGGCGGATGGTTATCTTTGCGTCAGAAGACATTGGGTTGGCAGGTAACGGCGCGCTGAGTCTGGCGGTGGCGACTTTTGAAGCGGTGGAGCGAGTTGGCTTACCCGAAGCCAAATATAATTTATTCCACTGCGCCATCGCTCTGGCGCGCAGCCAGAAATCGCGCGAAATTACTGATCTGATGAATGAAGCTTTCGCTCTGGCGCACAAATATCCGAACTCGCCGGTACCACTGCACCTTCGAAATGCTTCGACCAAGCTGATGAAAGATCTAGGCTACAATAAAGATTATAAATGGCAGGCTGGTTTTCAACATGAAAAGGGATTTTTGCCAGAAGACATCCCACGTCCGCCGAAGCGTTAAATCATCTTGGGCAGCGCTCATCAAACCGATCATATAGCGCCGCGTACACGCCATTGGTCCAGCCAAAACCATCTTGCAACGGATATTCACCACCGCCGCCAATGCGCGATTCGCTGTCAACGTCATATTTCTCGATCATCTTGCCCTGATCAGCAAAGACGCGCTCAGTCGAAGCCAGCCAGCGCTTTCTAATTTCCTCCGCTAGCTCGTTAAGTCCGTATCGCTTCAAACCGCAAACCGCCACCCACTGTAGTGGCGCCCAGCCATTCGGCGCGTCCCATTGCTGACCATTATCAACCAGCGTCATCCGTAGCCCGCCGTCGCGTAAGAACTCGTGCTCTAATTTCTCGGCCACGTGTTTGGCTTGTTTTTTGGTGGCGATACCACTGTAGAGCGGGAAGACGCCGGCCAGCGTGGCGTGGCTCGTCTGATGGCCGGTGCGGAAATTATAATCATAGAAAAAGCCGTCGGCTTCATTCCAGCAATACTGGCGGATGCTCTCGGCGCGGCGCTCGGCCAGGCGAATGAAGCGTTTCTTGAGCGGCGCCTGACGCAGTACGCCGTAACAATGCGCGATCGTCATCTCGAGTTCATACAACAAACAGTTCAGATCTACCGGTACAATATCGGTCGTCATAATCGTTTCAATGTCATGTGGATCATTGAACCAGCGCGAGCTAAAGTCCCAACCGCTCTCAGCCCCAGCCCGCAGGTCGAGATAGACCTTGGCCTTGTTGGCGGAGCGGCTGTTCCTGGCGGTTTCGATATCTTCGCGGCGACTCTCTGGGCGTGGCGTGGCCTTGTCGTCGTAGTAGCGATTCAGCACCTGACCATCAGGCATAGCGACCACGCGGTTAGTGGCCATAAAATCGATACTCGAAAGCTTGCGTTGGCCTTTCATCCAGAATTTATATTCGGCAAGCAGCGACGGAAAGTACTCGAGGTACGTCAGGCTCGGGGCGCGCCGGCCGGGTTTGCTGGCCAGGAGCTTGACCATCGCCGCAAAAAACGGCGGCTGGCTGCGACTGAGAAAATAAGTCCGGTTAGCAGTCGGAATGAAACCAAAACGCTGAATCATGTACACATAATTTTTCATCATGCCGTCGATCAGCTTCCACTTATTATCCGCCGCTAGGCCTAGCATGATAAAATACGTGTCCCAATAAAATTGTTCGGCAAACCGGCCACCTGGCACCACGTAGTCGTGCGGCAGGGCAATCAGCGAACCTTTCGACTTGTGGGCGTGGCGGATGAGTAGCGGCCAGAGGCTGGTGACATGCTGCCTGGCGGAATCCGCTTGAACAAAACTCACCTTTTTGATCGGCGATTCAAATTCATAAAAATGCAGCTTTACAAATTCATCCAGCCGAAAGTTCGGATCACGTCGGGCCAGGCGATACTCTTGGAGGATGCGGGTGGCTCGCTTTCGCGGCACGAGATCGACAAATGTTTTGCCATCAGCAAACACGCGGCGCGACTGCACCTCATGAAATAATTGCCCGAGCTTTTCATCGGGATCTTTGCGGTTGATCGGCGTAATGCGTTGAGCAGTACGCGCGAGAGTTCGTTTGATAATTGTTGTGGTTTTTTTGGGAAGCATATGCTCAAGTATAGCGTGTTACTGCGGGATAATCTACCGTAATGTTATAGTTTTCATACGTTTTATTAATCAGTAGTTCGTCGAGGCAGGGAATCTATCGCTTGGCGGCGCGCTTTCGCTCATTAGCGTCAAGGTAGCGTTTACGCAGGCGCAGGGATTTTGGCGTCACTTCCAGTAGCTCGTCGTCCTCGATGAAGTCGATGCATTGTTCCAGGCTAAAATGCGTAAATGGCGTTAGCTGCACCGTACCATCGGACGATTTGGAACGCATGTTGGTCAGGTGCTTGGCTTTACAAACGTTGATTTCAATGTCTTCTTGGCGGTTATACATACCGACGATCATCCCGGTGTATACTTCCGTGCCCGGCCCGACCAAAAGTTCGCCGCGCGCCTCGGCTGCCTGCAGAGCATACGGCGTTGTCGTGCCAGCCTCAAAGGCGATGAGCACGCCGCTGCGGGTTTTTGGTAATTTGCCACCCAGCGGTTGGTAGCCGTACGGCAGGGAATTCATAATCACCGTGCCTTTGGTGGCGGTCAACAGTACGTTTCGCAGGCCGATCAACGCCCTCGTCGGCAGCACGTAGGTGATGCGGGTAGCACCGCTAGCGGTGGTTTCTTGCGACTTCATTTCAGCATGGCGCGCGCCGAGTTCTTGGCTGATTGCGCCGATGAATTCACTGCTAATTTCGATTTGCAGTTCTTCAATTGGCTCTTTTTCGACGCCGTCCTCGGTGATGGTGACTACCTGTGGGCGGCCGACTTCAAACTCAAAGCCTTCGCGCCGCATGGTCTCGATCAAGACGCTGAGGTGCAGCTCGCCGCGGCCAGACACCGTAAAGCCGATGCCGTTTTCCTCGACGCGTAGCGCCACGTTGGTCTCCAGCTCTCGCCGCAATCGGTCGCCAATTTGCCGCGAGGTGGTAAATTCACCCTCGCGCCCTTTCATCGGGCTGGTATTTGGGCCAAGATACATGCTCAGCGTCGGCGCTTCAATGGCGATCACCGGCAAAGCTTCGGGCTGTTCTTTGTCAGTAATCGTATCGCCAATGTGCGCTTCACTTACGCCGACCAGCGCCACGATGTCGCCAGCAAACGCCTCATCAAGCTCTTCGCGGTTCAGCCCGCGGTAGCCAAAAACTTTCTCAATTCGCGCTGAGCCTGATACTTCGCCCTGTTTCAGTAAACTAACCGCCAGGCCGCGCTTGACCGACCCGCGAGCAATCCGCCCGATGGCATATTTACCCTGGAACGTGTCGTACTGCAGGCTGGTCACCAGCATCTGGAAACCGCCATCAGCCGTGACGCTTGGCGCTGGGATATCGGTAATAATCGCTTCAAAAATTGGCGTGAGATCAGCGTTGTCGCTCGGGTCGGTAGGGATTTCCCGCCACGCCTTGCCATCGCGCCCCACGGCGTAATAAATCGGATAGTGCAGTTGAGCATCATCGGTCGCTAGCTCCAAAAATAGATCGCTCAGTTCATCTTCAACCTCGGCAATTCGCCGCGCCGGCTTATCGATTTTATTAATCACCACCACTGGCTTCAATCCCAGCTCCAGCGCCTTTGAAAGCACAAACTTCGTCTGCGGCATCGGCCCTTCCTGGGCATCGACGATCAACAGCACGCCGTCCGCCATCTGCAGCGTCCGCTCGACTTCGCCGGAAAAGTCGGCGTGTCCCGGCGTGTCGATGATGTTAATTTTATAATCACCGTAAAAAATCGACGTCTGTTTGGCGGTGATGGTGATACCGCGTTCGTGCTCCTGATCACCCGAATCCATGATCAATTCTTGGCTCATCTCGGCCTGATTGTCGCGAAATGTGCGCGACTGTTTGAGCAGCCCATCAACCATAGTCGTCTTACCGTGATCGACGTGGGCAATAATGGCAATATTTCGAATCTTGCTAGCGTCCTTCATAAAAACATGGTCTGATGTTAATCGCAGACCTTCCTTTACGTCATTATAGCATAATTTGTAGCCTCATTGACATGAGACTAAAAGCGCATATAATTGAGCGTGTAGATATTAAAACTTTATAGAAGGGGAATCGATGACGCTGTGCCAGCGGCTTGACCGGCGAGCTGAGAAGAATGAACGTGATTACCAATTAGTACTGAAGTTTGCTCGCGCTGCATTTAAGGGTGTGCTTCCTGACGCGAAAACATATGTTGACGTTGGCTATCAGGCAGAAAATAAGTTCAAAGAAGCGGATCTTACTATAATTCATCTTGCAGTCAGTGCAGCTCGTCGAGAGATACGAGATTCTCAGTAAACCGCTCCTTATATTTTCCACCCAGTAAAATTGCCTCTCTCACATCGCCGAGCGCACGATGATTGTGGTGGTTGGTCCGTCGATATCGGCCTTGGCTCGTCCAAGCATCGGCTATTTCCTCGAGGCAACGCACGTCAAGTTGCCGGAATCCCAAACGCTCGTACAGCGCGGGCATGCGCCTCGCGAGGATCTCGCGGTCGCACTGCAGATAATAGCCGCAGTGAATCAAAACAGCATCATTCGCGGTTTGCTGTAGCCAATTGAGCGCTTGCTTTTCGAGTGCGGACTCGTTGTACTTTGACGCGGAAACATCGTCCAGTAGACCATTTCGCGTGTGCATATCGACAACTGATTCAGGTATAGAATGCCCAGAGAAGTCGTCGGGCTTGCAGGTCAAAGAAAACGGCTCGCCGATTTGCTCCAACTGGCGGTCGGTGATAATCGCAGCAACTTCGAGTATCCGCGCCGTATCAACATCGGTCGTCGTATACTCCAAATCCATCCAGACAAAGAGGCTGGGTGGAAGTGGGTCGTACGGGATCATGGTAATCTCCATGATGCTTATTATACACGTAACTTACGCGGTTTATGGACGAGTGGGCGGTAGCTTATCGATTTCAAAACGACTGACTAAAATTTCACAGCTATCCATCGCGTATAACAGCTCAGCCTTCTTTGTGATATTTGCCTCATCATATAAATCATGGCGCCAGGTTGTGGGGATTGCTTCATATCCATAAAATGCACCCGCCAACTGTCCATAGATTGCACCGTTTGTATCGGAATCACCGCCGAGGTTTACAACAGCTAGCATGCCATCTCTGAACGAGTCGTAGGTTTGAAACGCCCACCACGCAACCTGTAAACTATGAATGATATAACCGCTAGTATTCAGCTCCTGTGGTTGTCTAACGCGCCGCCAAATATCATCAAACAGGTTACCGGTACTTAGGCTATCGATGTCTGCCACTTTGGTTTTATTGCCATTAGCTTTCATTGCTCGAATGAGTAGCGCTGCGAAAACTTCAGCGCCAGCCTCTGCTTCAAATGAGTAGTGCGTCTCTCTGACCGACAAACGAACCATGGCAAGGATATCTTTTTCTGAGCGATGCCTGAATGCCGCTAACACTACCGGAGCTAATCGCATAATTGCACCATTGCCAGCAGCTTCAGTGCGTGGGGTACTTTTAGAAACCCGAGCACTTTTGTCGCTTTCAAAATCACGAATAGCCGCTTGAATCTGTCCGCCGCAGTCAAAACAAAAGCCGGTGGAACTTAAATATCCCTCATTGCGCCACCGAGTAAAATTGCCCATCACGTCGTATGAATCATATCCTCCGTTGTTGAGCAGGCTTTCGGCTAGACAAAGTGCCATTGATGTGTCGTCCGTCCAGTATCCTTTCGGTAGATTAAACGGTCCGCCAGCTCTCATTTCATCAACATATGGAAATGTCCCGGGCTGTTCAAATTCGCACACCATCCCCAATGCATCGCCAACCGCTAATCCTGTTAGCATGCCTTTGGCGTTATTTACCATAGAATCACCCATGCAGGTTATTATAGGGATAAAAAAATATTTATCAAGCACAGAGAAGTAAGCACCTCTCCATTCATAACCTTAAGTCGAGTGGGTTTATCAAGGACTATGTAACACTATACTTATTGATAAATCGGCGCCCCAGCCAGCCGCGTCCAGCCTTCATCGATGTTTATCCATTCCTCATCAGGCGGTGGGCCTTGTCCAACGGTGACGGTAGCTGCTGGCTCGACGTTGATTTGCAGCGGGATTGAGCCGAGATTGGTCTTGTGGTGAGTCAGGCTGATCGGCCCGTCAGGAATAAATAGCTCTCGCTCAAATAGGTACTGGCCCCAGAGGATGCGAACGGTGTGCGGCTGGTTAGCGTTGCCAGTAGCAGGAGTAATTCGAATCCAAACCGGGCCCTTATAGTCGTCTGGATGCTGACCGAATGTCCATGGCGCTGGGTGGCGGTTGAGGCGGTGAATGCTGTGTCGGGCTACTGACTTAGACTCAGTCTGATATTTCTCGAGACTACTGAGCCGTCGGTCTATACTATCAAGACGCTTGGTTATATCGTTGAGGCGGCTATCGAGACTCGTACGATGCTGGTCTCTCTGCTTTTTTGGCGTATTAATCTTTGCTGACATTTCCTTCACGAACATTCTCCTATACCTATTAAATCAAACGGCACTATGAATAGGCAAGTGAGGGGGTCGGCTAGGCGGGGCTTACACATAATGCAAGGGGATCTCTTAATTGACACAGCCAGCCGGCTATGTTTACATAGTAAATACCATGGGGTATGAGCATTTTAGTGAAAGGAATGTGTATAAAAGTCAACAAGTGGATGACGGTGATCCACGGCAAGAAAATCGATTCACAACAGCATGTCAGAGATTCGTGAAGCGAGTAGGAACTTTCTTGCTTAAGGAGTTTAATCCTACTAAACCTAGAGTACTTACTACAGATGTTCCATTTAGGAGACCAGGAGACACGCTCGCTCCGACTGCATTTCAACCCCGCTTTGAGGAAATCTTTGAGAACTGGAGTGAAGCTAGAGGACTACTAGATGGCGTAGAAGGGGTTGACCTCGTTCTCCGTCACATCGACAGCACTATCTTGGATAAGAGGATTGCTGCACAAACCCATGCCTTGACTTATCTCGTCGTTCTGCTGGATCGACTCGACAAAGTTTTCTCGGGAACATCAAACGAAAAAGAACGGATCAATGATCTGCTGGTATCGTTGTATGACGACCTAGACGACGAACGCAGCAAATCACAGGAGCTATACGAGAAACCCGTTATTACCGGCACGCCATTTGCAATATACGAAGGTGGTTCTGCATTAAGTCATGTCGCAGATATTCGATTGGAACTGCTTGAAGCTGAAGAAGATTAACGGCTTTATTCCTCATCATTATCCTCCTCCATTTCAAACCCTCCCAGAGCCATAAAAGCAGCAGTTCCTCTTTTGCGTATTTCGCGGATAGCATCAGGATCCCTATTGGCTGCTTGTTCAGTCTCGTGTACTCCTTTGAAAATCTTATTACCTGATAACTATATAATGATTCTACAGGCAGACTCCACAGCTTTACGTGATCAGCGGGTTTCCGAGTTCGGTTGGCTTGGAACCGAGCCTGTGAAACACCTACGGGCTATGTCGGAGGCACATGAAAAAGCTGGGATAGTAAACCCCCTATCTTTCATAGTTTTTCATCACCACTTAGTATCCTCCGTTGATATTGATCATATCAAGTATTACGACGATAGCAACAGTAGACACAGTAGGGACGATAGAGGCCCTGATGCTATAATATCAACTATGGTTGACCAATCCAGAATTTTGGATCTCTGTACCCAGTGGAAAGTACGCGGGGTTCTGTGTGGTCATCAGCATGCTTATAGCCACCGAGTGTTTGCTTCTAGAAGTGCTATCTATAGCACAAACAAAAATCCAAACAAAGATCCAAGCAAACCATTCTTTACTGAGATTTTTAGCGCTGGGTCGGCTGGATGCAGCTGGAGGCCAAGGGATTTTCGTCCGTCGTTTAACTTGTTTAGGTTTGAGGGGCCTCGATTTAACTTCAGAACAGTCTCCCTACATCATACTCTTGGGAATGTAGAGGTAATTTATGAAACCGATCTTCCCACGGATGGTTACTTGACGAGGTGACTGCGAATGATATCTCTGCGTGATTCAATCTGTAAAGCTACTCCATCCATCGATGAGTATCATCGTCAAATCATTCAGGAAATTACCGACAACCCTCCAAGCAAACTTGTTATTGGATTTAACGCGGCTGACTACTCTCCTTTAGGAGCTTTTCCGGGTATCGTTGCTGAACTACTTCAGCTCCCTGAGAAAATGCAGCCTGCGCTTATTCCTGGAATAACAGAAATTCTTCCTATTAGAATTGCCGAGGAAGACTTCGCGACATCTGAATGGTATTTCACTAAAGAAACATCAGACGCGCTTGCAAAAAAGGCGGCGCTCTGCTCATTGCCCGTGACGCTAGTCGGATGTCCGAGTATCGCTTTTTCTTTAAGTTCGCTTGGTCGACCAAGTAAATTGATTGACATTAGTCCGTGGGTCAATCTCGATAAAAATATACGGCGATTGCATGAATCAGCCGATTCAATCAAGCTGGAAGAGCCTACTAAAGGGCAGTACTTTCTAGATCCTCCATGGCACATGGAAAGCTATGTTGGTTGGCTTGAAAATTTGCTCCCACAAATAGCTGTGGGGTCAATAGTCCATATTATTTTGCCGCGCCCTCTGTCGTCGAAATCATCAAAAGCAATCAGAGAATATGTCTTCAAACGTTTGAGCGGTTTGTGTTCATTTGATCCGTCTACTACCAGCGTGAGGTATAAGACTCCCTATTTCGAAAGGGGTTTGCTGTCAAATTGGTTTGACGATAATACAATTGACGACTGGCGAGAAGGGGAACTTCTATCCGTATCAATCGACGAGCCGGCACAGTGCCGCAACTACGACGTTGAAGCCACCCGGCTAATTCATAATTGGGAATATATCCGTATCGGTCGGAGAGTCATTAGGGTATCTCCCGTAATACCTTCACAGGGCGAGGTAGCAATAGAGAAAAAGCCTGAGCGTATGAGAAATCCAAGCCTATCTGAAATATGTTCACGTGGCTGGAATGTAATTTCATCTAATGGTTACGGGATGCGGATTTCTAGAGGCAAAAATGCTCTTACTCGAGAACTGCAATCCCGAGCCCTATTGGAAAACCGAGCTAACTGTGATAATATTATTCTAAGGAAAGCAATTTCAGTTCTCCTTAAGGACACACATGAATAACGAGGCAAAAGGAATCACCGTAACGGGCACAGTTCATTACCAAGGAAAATATCTTTTAGTGCGACGGACTAGGGCCGATAATGAGGATCCTCTTGCCGGTTTCTGGGCGTTTCCTGGTGGGCGCGTTCAATTTTACGAAAGTAGTAATGGTAAATTTGCCTGCGAAACACTCACGCAGGCGCTAGCTCGTGAATTGGTCGAAGAAGTTGGGCTAGAGTTTGATAGCGCCTTCTACGTCGACAGCTACTCGTCCTTGGGGAAACGTGCGGCTGCACATTTTTGCGTCAATGCGCTTTCAGATAAAATCCAACTGAACGATGAACTTGAGGATTTCTGCTGGATAAGCTCTTCTGATGAAATGGCCAAGTTTTCCCCTATTATCCCCGGCCTAATAAATCATATGGCTTACATTGAACAGACGCTTCGCGTGGTCCGTGATCCCTTTATCCCGATAGAAGTATTGGATCTTATGCCAGATCGCTACATTAATAAGTAAATTTGACTCTATTAACAGCCATTCTCAAACCTGTTCCGATCCAGTTTTTTTGAGGTCGACACTCTACCTATGAACTAGGCCTCACAGAGTCCCTAGGCTACCTACCCAAGCCCCAAGTGAGCCTCAACCACATGCAGCCGCTTGTCCAGCGCTTGCCATTTCTTGTCCTGTGCGTCCCAGCCAACTGTGTCAGCGTGCTCGCGAGAGCCTTCCTCGAGGAATAAGCGGGTGCGCAGCGAAGCCAGTTCAGCCTTGAGGTCGCTCTGGGTGGCCATGACCTTCTTGAAATTATGATCGGTCTTCAGCTCAAACAGCTGGAAGATGTCGTCGCTGTTCTTGATGTCTTCGCGGATAGCGGCCTGGCCTTTCTCGAGATCGTTCAGGCGCTTGTCCATAGCTTCAAAGCGTTTGTCTATCTGCTCTGTCAATGTATTAATCTTCGCCAATATTTCGTCCATATGATATCCTCCTTGTATCTATTTTACCGCGAAATAGCCACCTTGAGCAATAGCATAAAGCCTATGCAGGCACTTCCTCATCAACCCAGACGACAACACCCCAAACACCCCGTCAAGCACCCCACAACGCCCCATCCACCCCACGCCTAGGCCACCCTTCGACCAACTCACCAACCCAACCCTGCGACACGACGCCGGACTCACAAACCCAGAAAAGAACAGAGGCAGCAACGGCGCTCGCCGGAATGGCAACAGGGGCCAAGGCAATGACGACAGCAGCAACGCCCAGAGCAGCAGCGACCAAGACAATGACAGCCGGAGCCCTGACAGCAACAAGGGCAGAAGTCGAAACAGGCACGGCGGCCAAGACAACAACAGCACCGACGTCAGCAGTGATGGCGCTCACGCCGACCAAGCGGCTGCCAGTACCGCCGCTATCAGTCCTGTCGCCGCAACCACTACCCACAGCAGCGCCGACATCACCAGCCATCCCGACCGAGCAAGCACCGCAGCAACCTCTCGCAGTAGCACCACTGACACGGCCGCCCGCACCGCCACCATCCAGCTCCCTGGCAACCAAAAAACCCTCCAGGAGGAACTCCCGGAGGGCAACACCCACATTCACGTGGGTGATGTTTCGTGTAAGTCGCTTTTGGTGGGAAATACAGGGCTCGAACCTGTGACCTCACGAATGTGAATCGTGCGCTCTAGCCAACTGAGCTAATTTCCCATCCTTTTATAGTATATACCACTAGGGCGTGCCCGCCAAATAATGATCGCGAACTTGTCGCTCGGTCAGAACGGCCGTATACACTGAACTGTACTGCATGCTGCCGGTAAAGTACTTCGGGCCATGATAATCACTGCCGTCGGCGTTCTTCCAATAGGTCAGCTTGCCACATCCAACCTTCCAGTAACCGCCATCTGGTACATTTTCACCTGCAGTCATAGATGGGTTCGTGTCCACTTGGGTGCCGTCAACATACAATACTGCACCGCTTGGCGACATAGTTGCAATGACATGATGCCAACGGCCATCAGCGTAGTTTGTGCCGGCGGGTGAGGTGACAAGTTTAATGCCACCGCTATAAGCACCAAATACTATCCGGCCATCTTTATCAATATAAATGTGGCGATCGCTCTGTCCGCCACTATTATAGTCACCATCATACCGAGAGCTAAAACCTATCAGCCGCCCGTTACTTCGTTGGGTAGTACTGAACCACACCTCCAAGCTAAAGGTATTTGGTGCAGGGGTGATTTTTTGCGTAGCTGATGTTCCGCTGGTCAGACAGGTATTCACTCCGTTAAACACTGAGAGGCGACGATCATCACGCGTGCAGCCCTGGGTTGGTGAGCTGATGCGGCTTGGCGAGGCATCAGTCGGCGCAGCACGTCCATTGTTGCCATTACCAGAAAGGTCAGCAACGACAGGATTATTATTGTAATCACTGTTGAGTGCCCAAGAAAAGTATGGCTGAGGATTTGGTTGGGGTCGTGAACGGAACCATGTCGCGTCGGCACATTTGAAGTAGGTGCGCGCTTGAACGTAATTGGTGGTATTTTGCATGGTTGCGGTAAATCCTGCTAGAGAAGATAATTGTATAGTCAGGAGTGCCACTTCAAACAAAATAATAATACCTAGCAGTGCCATATTGCGTCGTCGTTCACGGGCTAACTGCAAGCCAGTAATTTCATCTTTGGGTGGCGGTAATTTCACTAACAGTGCTATGCATAATGGCAATAAGCACCACAATAATGCAAATATAACACCTGCTGTCCCGAGAGATGGTCGCGGTACATAGACATACCGTCCATGCGAGTCAGCTTCGGTTGCGCGAACGATGGCGGTTTGCCCGGCATACACGCGTTCGCCATTATCATCGCGAATTGGGAAAATACCAGTATTAACAATATGAAGCCGCACGTCATTTTTCTGGTGCGTGGCGACGCTGAGCAGGTCGGCGTGCAACCATGGATTCAGAATGAGCGTTGCTATGATAACCACCAGCGTCCCGCCGATAATGCGAATTGGCCAACGCCACCGCTCGTGCAGTCGCTTGATACAGGAAAGCAGATATACGATAATCCAGCCAATCAGCAATATCGGTGCGGCGCGCCAGACCCAGCCCCAAATTGGCGCAACTACCACAGCCTTGCCAATGACATCTCGGTTCGCTACTGACAGAGAATCCTCTGCAGCGTTGAGGTCACCTTTAGTGGTGTAGCTGTGACCATCATTAACCTTAGTCAGGCGATGAGTATAGACGCTACCGCTACGATAAAATGAAATAATGTCGTTTTTACTATATGACTGCTGCGGCTGCGTGATAATCAATGTCCCGACCGGGGCAGTCTCGCCCATACTTGGCGTTGTAACGGTAAGAAAGCGAAAACCAGCCAAGTGGAGTACGAGCACCGAGACTAAACTCAGTAGACTCAGTGCTGCGATTATCCAGAGGCTGGTTTTGCTAAATTTCATCGTCCTTTAATACTCGGTTTACGACTACTATCGAGGTATTAGGCGCTAAACTGCCAGGTGATTGGTTGTGAGATTTGGCGGCCCTGGAAGCTGGCGTCGGTGTTTGCTGGAAGCGCAGCGGTGATCACCAGTGTCACGGTCTCGTTTGGTGCAATTGGATGCCCAACAACAGTCTTGATGTCTTGCGCTGCTGCCTGCTGGAAGGCTTCTGCGGTGCCAGTCCAAACTTGTGATCCATTAGCCCTGACGGTGATAGTCATTTTTCGACACAGATCGCCATTGCCTGATACTGAGGCTCCTGGTGCATTCTCTGTTGTACACGTGCCACCCTTGACGGTAAAGGCGTTGGCTGCGATGCTACCCTTGTTAGTGATCTTTACGGTCGTATCAGTGCTGCCACCTGGGACAAGTGCCTGGCCGCCATACTTGTTAATGGTTGCACAGGTTGCACTGCCGGCGCCAGTAGTCGTACAGGTGACTGATCCGTCTTGATTCTTTTCTTCCATCACCAGCGTACCAGTCGATGCGGTATTTACGCTGTTGGTGATAGTTGCCACGATACCGGCAAATGTTGGTGTCAAACTAAACGCTACCAGCAGCGCCATAATGCCGCCGACAACTGCCAGACCAATACGCTGTCGTTGGAAATAGTGATTTGTTTTGCTCATATTGTAATGTAACCCCCCTCGATCACCTCTGTAGATGTCTCGTGTTATTGTTTACCTTGGCGTGATTGTATCATAAGCTTTTTGATATAGTCAATAATTAATGTACGAGAAAACAAAAAGTCGCCATTTCAGACGACAATTCTATGAAAATTATATCTTGGTGCGGATGAAAGGACTTGAACCTTCACGCCGTGAGGCACATGCTCCTAAG
>CAUPZG010000014.1:0-16201 GCA_963516175.1 uncultured Candidatus Saccharibacteria bacterium
TTGTTTTATCGCTAATAACTGGTTAACTATATCATGAAAAGTTGTTATTTGTCAACAATGCTACAATAGTAATGATATGAGCGCTTTTAATCTCGTCTCCAACTATCAGCCAACCGGTGACCAGCCGATGGCGATTGCTCAGTTGATGGGTGGTTTGGAGCGGGGTGAGCGCGAGCAAACGTTGCTAGGCGTGACGGGGTCGGGTAAGACGTTTACCATGGCGAATATCATTGCCCGAGCTAATGTACCAACGCTGGTGCTGGCGCACAACAAGACTTTGGCAGCACAGCTATTTTCTGAGTTTAAGGAGTTTTTTCCGGATAATGAGGTGCATTATTTCGTTAGCTATTTTGATTATTATCAGCCGGAGGCTTACATTGCCAGTAGCGATACCTACATTGAGAAAGATTCAAAGATCAATGATGAAATCGATCGGCTCAGGCATGCTGCGACGTCGGCGCTGCTAACGCGGCGCGACGTTATTATCGTGGCTAGCGTGTCTTGTATTTACGGTATTGGTTCGCCGGAAACGTACGCTGACATGGCTATTCAACTGACGGTCGGTGAGCGGCGGGTGCAGGATAAGTTTATTCGCCTGCTGACCGATATTCAGTATAAGCGCAACGACGTTGATTTTGCGCGCGGTACTTTCCGGGTGCGTGGCGATGTGGTGGATATTTTCCCGGCTGGGCAGGACACGGCGGTGCGAGTGGAGTTTTTTGGCGATGAAGTTGAGAGACTAACGCGAATCGATCCGCTGACTGGCGAAATTTTGGATCAGCCAAAGCAACTGACGATTTTCCCGTCTAGTCACTATTCGACGCCGCGTGAACGAATTGAAAAAGCCATCATTGGCATCGAAAAAGAGTTTGATGAGCGGCTGAAGTGGTTTGAATCACACGACAAATTACTAGAGGCACAGCGCCTAGCTCAGCGCACCAAATATGACCTGGAGATGCTCAAAGAAACTGGCTTTGTCAAAGGCATTGAGAATTATTCGCGCTATCTGACTGACCGCGAGCCGGGCGAGCAGCCAGCGACGTTGATCGATTACTTTCCCGATGATTGGCTGCTGCTGGTCGATGAGTCGCATATGACCTTGCCGCAAGTCCGCGGTATGTATAATGGCGACCGGGCGCGCAAGGAAGTACTGGTGGAGCACGGATTTCGTCTGCCGAGCGCGTTGGATAACCGTCCGCTCAGGTTTGATGAGTTTGATCAGCATATCCACCAGGCGATCTATGTTTCTGCCACGCCGGGCGACTATGAACTGGCTCATTCACCAAAGCCGGCTGAACAATTGATCCGGCCAACGGGACTACTTGACCCGCCGATTGAGGTACGGCCGACTGAAGGGCAGGTTGATGATTTGATGGAGGAGATTCGCCAGACCATCGCTAGCGGTCACCGCGTACTGGTAACCACCTTGACCAAGCGCATGGCCGAGGACTTAAGCGCTTATCTGACGGACAATGGCGTGAAAACGGCGTATCTACACAGTGAAATTGACACGCTGGAGCGCGGCGATATTCTCAAAGATCTGCGGCTGGGGACGTACGATGTCTTGGTTGGTATCAATTTGCTGCGTGAAGGCTTGGATCTGCCGGAAGTAAGTCTGGTAGCGATTATGGATGCTGATAAAGAAGGGTTCCTCCGTAGTGAGCAGGCGCTGATTCAGACGATTGGCCGGGCAGCGCGGCACGTGGATGGGCGGGTACTGATGTATGGTGACAATGTGACTGACAGTATGCGGCGAGCGATTGATGAAACGAATCGTCGGCGTGCTATCCAGCAGCAATATAACGAAGCGCATGGTATTACGCCGCAAACCATCCAGAAGAAGATTGATGACGGCCTGCGTTCCATCATTCCGCAAAAAGAGTCGGATAAAAAGCCAAAGCTAGACTTAAAGAAGATTCCAAAGGACGAATATCCAGCGCTAATCAAGGAGTTGACTGGTCAAATGGAGCTGCATAGCGCTAATCTAGAATTTGAAAAAGCGGCAGAGCTGCGTGATTTAATTGCAGAAATTCGCCAGACCATGTAGAATGAGGGTAGCATAAGCGGAGGTAATAATTATGACACAAAAGACAACAGCAGCAACACCAGAGGTGGCGCAGCCGGTGCAGGATGCAGGTGTTCCACCAGTGCCACAGTATGCTCCACAGCCGGCAGCAGCATACTATCCTCAAACCGCGGTTGATCCAAATCGTGGCAAGGCAAAGTGGCTGACATTTGAATATTTGCTGGCAATGGTATCGACGGTACTATCAGCACTGCTCTTTGCGCAGGTATTAGTGGCCCTGTTCGGTGCTTGGGTAAAAACCACCAGTACTGCAGCAGGAACAAGTTCGGTCGATGGTTGGCTGGGCGCGGTCTTATCAATGAATATGGTCACACCAGGGACTGGAATCGTAATGGTGGGTGTATCAGCTGTGTTGTTTGCAGTAGTTGCATTTATCACGTTTGGTCGTGTCTCGCGAGCTATCCCAGATCGCGACAACTACACCAGCCATACCTCATATAAGGTAATAACATATGGTGCATTTGGCGCGTTGTTGATTCCAGCGATAGTACTCGTAGCAAAATTAGGGACGATTCTCATCAGCTCGCTACTATTTATTGGTGCGGGTGACCCTGGTAAAGTCTACGGTATGCTGTATCTGGGTGAATTCGTGCCGTATCTGCTCGCGCTCGGCGTCATCGGTGTAACGCTATGGATGCTGAAGGGGATTATTTCCGGCAGCAATACATCAAAGGCGATGACATTGATCTTGCTCGGCGCAGCAAGTGCGGCGTTAATTGCTGGTGCAATTACAGTGGCTGTTCAAGCACATAACACTGGAAGTACTACACAGCGCGGTACTCGCTCGACGATGTGCAGCAAGTATGGAGTCGGGTGTGACTAACAAAACATCTGGGTGGGACAAGGACGGTGGGTTTGTATTGCCAACCGTCCTTGTAGCAAGTATTATGCTGCTGCTGCTTTTGCTGGCTGGTCTTCAGTTGGCATCAGCGGCAGCTAATGCTTTAGTAGAGCAGTATTATAATCAGTTAGCACGTGAAGCGGCCGAGGCTGGTGTGGTACGCATGAATGAATGTATCAGCCGTGGTTACGATAGCGCTATCGCCTCGGGTGTGCGCCCGGGCACTGACTGTCGCGGCAATGGCACGGCAATTGACGTATTTCGTAATGATAAATTACGTTCGTATTTTGTTGGTGAATATACCTCGACGACCAATCCACGGCGTGCTGATGTTAAAGGGTATCTTGAGCTCGTTCGGAAGTCTGATGGGCGCGCGTACAAGACATATATTTACAATTCACGCCAACAGGCTATTCCAGAAGTTGACTTTACTGGAACGCGTGCTAGTAAACGCTGGTGGTGTATTGGTGGTACCGTATGCCTTGATTTTGGCACTGGTGGTTCAGAGAAGCCTACACCGCATCCTTTCCCGCCACACTCAAGTGGGCTATCTAGTGAAGGACTCACAACCATTACCGACCGTAATGGCAACTTAAAATTCTACTCTGACGGTATTCGTATTTGGGATGCGACGCGTAATCTCATGCAAGTTGATGGCTCAGCTGCTAACGGTAATCCTACTTGTGATGATGGTCAGTCAGCTTATTATAGTGAATCACCGCAAGGACTCTGTGGGTC
This sequence comes from uncultured Candidatus Saccharibacteria bacterium, assembly GCA_963516175.1. Taxonomy (GTDB): domain Bacteria; phylum Patescibacteriota; class Saccharimonadia; order Saccharimonadales; family Saccharimonadaceae; genus Nanosynbacter. Next base: position 3,666 of record CAUPZG010000014.1, read on the forward strand.
GCGCACCGGTACGCAAGCAGTGGTGGCCTTCCCGATCAATAAAGAAGAGTCTAAATATGTTGTTGTATCAAACACCGCCAATGGTCGTGAGCAGTTAAAGTTTGGTACGTTATACTACCATGTGGTTGACTTTACTGGTAGTCCACGAGGGCAAGTGACGAAAAAGAATATGTCAATTGGTATGGCAGGTAGCTTCGCTCGTCGATACAGTAGCGAGGCGATGAATGCAGTACCGAATAATGCGGGCAACGGTGCCATTGTATATACCTATCGATCAGCCACGCCAAACGAGATATATGCTTTTAATATTTTCTCAACTGATAACGGGGCGACTATTCAAACGCCAAATGCGGCAGTGTATACCGTGCCGTCCGGTTCGGGTCAGCCATGTATTGCGCAACCAAACCCATCAAACCCATCGCTGACTGGTTTTGGCTCAATTAATTTCAATAATGAGGCGACCAAGATGCTCGTCTTTATGGGCGGAAGCAACTGTCCAAACAATGCCGGGAATGCTGGCGTGGCACACATTTTTGATATTTCTGGTGCTGACACTAATATGACTCCCATTGCCCATTGGACCGGGGGCGTCGTTACGGGTGGTCTACCTGATCAAAGCTATGGCTATGCTGCAGACCTCTCGCCAAATGGTGATTATGTCTACATATCAAAGATATATACAGGGGAGCTCTGGCGATATGATATTCGAAGCCGCAATGGAGCAACAATCAAGGGGACAGAACGGTTCATCGGCTTCACTGGATGCGAACATTTTCGAGACTGTACGCTGGGTGATTCGCTGCCGATAGTCTCGACGCCGCGCTATCGAGATTCAATTGATTTGAGTAGAGGAGCGGATGGCGGCGGCCAAGTCTTGCGCGGTCCAGATGGTCGAATGTACGTTGCTGATCGTGGCGCTAGTAAAATTAGTTACATTGAGCGGCCAGATGCGCCAAACGAAGCGACAGATGCGGCAACAGCAACAGCCATTGGCTGGAACCGCGGTGGCTTATCGCTAGGATCTGGTATCAGTATGTATGGTTTACCACAGATGGTGACGCTCCACTCACCGCGCCTAATCAGTTATTAGGTTTTCCCAGAGACAGTGCTATAATAGACTGCATGACAACTATTTCTACCAGTGATATTCAACACTTGGCGAGTTTGAGTAATCTGGCACTAGCCGATGATGAAGTCGATGGACTCCGTCAAGATTTGGAAAATATAATTGGCTACATTGAGCAGCTAGGGGAGCTTGACACATCTGGTGTTGAGCCAACCTATCAGGTTACGGGACTGGCGAATGTCTGGCGTGAAGATGAGGTTCAGTCGGGGGTTTCCAGAGAGACGCTACTTGACTTGGCGCCTGAGAAACAGAATAATCAAGTGAAAGTGCCGCAGGTATTGTAATGAGCCAAATTAGTGATTTTGTCGGAAAAAGTGCAGTCGAAAATGTTAAAGAGGCGTTACGGCGGGCACGCGACGCTGAAGAATATCACGCGCTGCTCAGTTTGACGGAAGAGCGGGCGTTGGAGCGAGCGGCCAAGGTTGACCAGGGTGAAATTTCTGGGCGGCTGGCTGGCGTGCCGTTTGTTGTCAAAGACAATTTTCTAGCGTTTGGGGCGCCGACGACCGCTGCTTCAAACATGCTTGCGAACTTTGACGCACCGCTACAGGCTACAGCCGTTGAGAAGTTGGAGGCTGAAGGTGCAATTTGTATTGGCAAGGCGAATTTGGATGCCTTCGCTCACGGCGGTTCGACAGAAAATTCGGCATTTGGTCCGACCAAAAACGCTGTGGACAAAACTCGAGTGGCCGGTGGTTCATCGGGTGGCTCGGCGGTGGTGACGGCGCTTGACGTGGTGCCGTTTGCGCTAGGCACAGACACTGGTGGTTCAATTCGTCAGCCTGCCAGCTTTAACGGCGTAGTCGGTGTCAAGCCGACCTACGGTGCGGTTAGCCGCTACGGCGTGGTGGCTATGGCATCAAGTACAGATACAATCGGTTGTTTCGCAACGAATGCTGACGACGCTAATTTGGTGATGGAAATCATGGCCGGCCGTGACGATAAAGATATGACAACACTGCCGGATTTTTGGCAGAGTCAACCGGGTTTTAGAAAGAAAAAGATTGGTTTGGTCAAGCAATGTATGACCGATGATGTGGACGCGACAGTTCGTCAAAAAACCCTCAACTATGCTGAAAAATTGAAACAGCTGGGCTATGAAATTGAAGAAGTGGATTTAAGCATGATGCAATATTCACTAGCAATGTATTACATTATTGTATCGGCAGAATTATCATCAAATCTAGCGCGCTATGATGGTGTGCGCTATGGCCATCGATCCAATGAGGCAAAGACGTTGGCTGAACTCTATGGTCGTAGTCGTGATGAGGGATTTGTCACTGAGAATAAACGTCGAATTATGATCGGTAGCTTTGTCTTGTCGAGCGGCTTTTTCGATGCATACTACATGCAGGCGCAAAAAGCGCGAACGCTACTTGTCAACGAGTTCACTAGATTATTCGCTCAGTATGATGCACTGTTGATGCCGACAGCACCAACACCAGCATTCAAGCTTGGTGAGAATACCAGCGACCCGATCAAGATGTATCTATCTGATATCATGACCGTACCAGCTAGCCTGGCTGGGCTGCCGGCAATTTCTGTGCCAGCTGGCAATAACGAGGAGGGCTTGCCGGTCGGCGTACAGTTAGTCGGCGACTACCGTTCGGATAGTAACTTGCTGAAGTTAGCGGCACAAGTGGAGGCGATCTGATGGATGTACTGTTAGTTGCGCTCGTGGTGGCGGCGCTGGTAATTGGTGGCCTGTTGATACTGTTCATTCAGCTGACGTCGAAACGAACGGAGAAGCTTGACAGGGAATTATACCAAAAAGTCTGGCAAGCAGTTCACCGTGCGGCTGACACGAACAATCCTGACAGTCTACAAATGGCGATTATCAAAGCTGATAAACTGCTCGATCGGGCGATGCGTGAATATGGCGTCAGTGGTACGACGATGGGTGAACGGCTCAAGGCACGTCGTGGTCTGTGGACGCATGAGGACGCGGTTTGGTCGGCGCATAAGCTGCGTAATCAGATTGCTCACGAAAGTCGGGTCACCATCACGACCCAGACATTCAAGCGGGCAATGGCTGGATTTGAACAAGCACTAAAAGATCTGGGAGCGTTATGATGAGTGTATATGATGAATACGAAATGACCATTGGCATCGAGTGTCATGTCCAGCTGGCAACCAAAACCAAGCTGTTTAGCCCGGCTGATAACGATGCTCGTGATGCTGAGCCAAATGGTAAAACACATGAAATTGACTTTGGCCTGCCAGGAATGCTGCCGGTACTGAATAAGCATGCCGTTGAGTTGGCGGTGCGCGCTGGCAAGGCATTGAACGCGCCAATTGCCCGTGTCAGCCGGTTTGATCGCAAACATTATTTTTACCCTGACCTACCAAAGGGATATCAGACCTCGCAGATGTATCAGCCGATCATCTTGGCTGGCTATGTCGACGCGCCGCTGGAGGATGGTTCGCTCAAGCGAGTGCGAATTCATCATGCGCACATGGAGGAGGATGCTGGCAAGTTGACGCACCACGACGGTTACTCACTGGTTGACCTTAATCGCGCTGGTACACCGCTGATTGAAATTGTTTCTGAGCCGGACATGCATTCTGCCGAGGAGGCGAGGGCGTACGCTTCGGAGCTGCACAAATTGATGGTCTATGCAGGTGTGACGCACGGTGATTTATATCACGGTAACATGCGTTTCGACGTCAATATTTCGGTGGCCAAGAAAGGCGCGACAGAGCTCGGCAAGCGCGCGGAAGTCAAGAACCTCAATTCATTCCGCAGCGTCGAGCGTGCTGCTGAGTACGAATTTAAGCGTCAAGTTGACTTACTAGAGCGCGGCGAATCGGTAGTTCAGGAAACCCGCGGTTGGAGTGATGATAAGCAAATTACCACTTCACAGCGCTCGAAAGAGGATGCTCAGGACTATCGCTACATGCCCGATCCGGATATCCCGCCGATTGTGTTGACTGACGAGGAAATCGCCGGTATGCAGGAACATATGCCACTGATGCCGGGCGAGTGCCGGGAGCGTTGGGCTGATCTGGGGCTGGATCATTCGGTGGTTACGACGATCCTTGCTCATCAGCCGCTCGCGATATTGCTTGACGCTATCAAGACGCTGACGGTACACAACGAGCAAGCCATCCTTGATGAGCTGGGAGTTGACAAGATAAAATATCAGCGGCTGGTCAAGCGTGTCTTTAACTGGTTTGCCTCGACACCAGAGGAGTTGATTGATATGGACTTGATTGAGGAGGGCTATGTTGGCCCACGTCGATTGACAGAGCTGTCACTACTCGTCGAGAATAGCGATGTGAGCTCGACTGGTGGTAAGGAGATTTTCCTTAGTCTATTCGACCGACAATATCTCAAACAGGGCCCGCGTGAGATTGCTCAAATCAAGAACTTGCTGCAGGTGTCTGACGAGGGTGCAATTGCTGCTATCGTTGACGAAGTATTGAGCGACCCAACCTCGGCGGGATCCATCGCTGACATTCGCTCGGGCAAGGACAAAGCTATCGGCTACCTCGTCGGTCAAGTTATGAAGCGTTCCAAGGGCCAGGCCAACCCGAGCCTGGCGCAGAAGTTAATTCGTGAAAGGCTGTAATGAAAACATTCACACGTATTCAGCCAACCACCACGCAAACAGTCGGCGAGGCGTTCGAGTGCTCAGCCGTTATCAAACGGTATCAAACAGAGGATGGCGAACAGCATGAGTTTACAACCTTCTATTCTGAGGAGTTAGTGTCAGTGTTGGTGGTGGCAGTGACGACGGATAATAAGATCGCTATGACCTACCAGTTTCGAGCTGGCCCAGAAAAGTGGCTCTATGATTTTCCTGGCGGCGATGGTGAGCCTGGCGAAGAGGCCGAAGTAGCAGCACGACGTGAACTAATGGAAGAGACTGGTTGTACACCGGGGCACTTAGAGTATATTGGTGAATGCTATGAGGGGCCATACATCAATAGCAAAATTGCAGTGTATTTAGCGACCAACTGTGTGTACAATGAGGACGCAATCCACCTTGATGAAGCTGAAAGCAGCCAAGGCGCTGAACTACGGTTTGTCTCAGCAGCAGAGTTGTTTGCTATCGCTCGGGCAGGTGATTTATGCGTAACAGGGCCATTCGCGCTTTTGTTTGATTATTTAGATAACCTACGACAGGAGGAACTATCATGAAAAAACCAACTAAAGCTATCATCGCTGCCGCTGGCTTCGGTACGCGGTTCTTGCCGCAGACCAAGGCTATGCCAAAAGAAATGATGCCGCTCATCGACAAGCCGATTATTCAGTATGTTGTCGAGGAATTAGTCGAGGCCGGCATCAAAGATATCATTATCATCGGCAGTGCTAACAAACGAGCAATTGAAGATCATTTTGACAGGCCGAATGAGGAACTGCTAGTCAATCTGCGGGCGGGCGGTGCCAAGAAACAGCCACTGATTGACATTGTGAATAATTTGTCAGAAATGGCCAACTTTGTCTATATTCGTCAGAAAGGCCCATACGGCAATGCCACACCATTGACCTGCGCTGCCCATTTGATCAATGGTGATGAGCCGGTTATTTATACCTTTGCTGATGACTTTATCGCCGCCAGCCCCAGTCGGTTCCGCCAGATGATCACTGCGGCACAGAAATTAGATGGCGCGGTGCTATCGTGCAAGAAGATTATTGATGATGCTGAATTTGATCGCTACGGCGTGGTGAACGGTGAGCAGGTTGCTGACGGTGTGATCAAGATGACGAACATCGTTGAAAAACCAGGTAAAGCCAATGCTCCATCCGATCTCGCGAGTGTCAGTAGCTATCTGCTACCAGGCGAGTTCTTTACTTATCTCGACAAGGCCAAACATGCGTTTGATGGTCACGGTGAATTTACGGTGCAGCCGATTATGCAGAGTATGATTGATGATGGCTATAATTTTTATGGCGTAGAAATTACCAATGGTACCTATTATGACACTGGTGATAAACTGGAATATCTCAAGACAGTGATTGATTTTGGTATGCGCGACCCGAAGCTTGGTGCGAGCCTTCGTGAATATTTGGTCAAGCGACTCGAGGAAAATAGTGCCAGCTAAGTCGCCAAAAGAACGTGGCCATAAGGATGCTAAGGCCGCCGACCCACGTCCATCGGTAGCTCGCCGCGCCATTAACCGCATCAAGCGTGATAATGAAAATGGTGCTCGGCAGGCAATGATCGAAGATCTGTTTTTTGACTTTCATCGATCGCGCCGGCAGGTTTATTGGATGAACTTTTGGCGAGGTTTTTTCTTTGGCATGGGTAGCCTCGTGGGTGTGACGGTGCTAATCATGGTGTCAGCTTGGCTGCTCGGGCGGTTTGCTGATATCTTTCCGGCACTGGCGGATTTTCTTAATCAGCTGATTGATACCATGCAGCGCCGGCGCTAACATGCTATACTTGGTGGAGAAAGAGGAGGTGGCGCCCAAGGAGGCGTGATAGATAATGGCTACCAAACATACGACAGCTTCAGTCCAAGCCGCGGCCACGTTGCAGCCGTCTGATTACGTACACCTACATAACCATACTCATCATTCACTCCTAGATGGATTGACTAAAATTCCTGACATGGTGGCTCGGGTGAAGGAGCTGGGCATGGAGGCTTGTGCCATTACTGACCACGGTACGATGTCGGGTGCGATCGAGTTTTATAAAGCGGCCAAGAATGTTGGTATCAAGCCAATCATCGGCATCGAAACCTACGTAGCAGCCCGCACTCGTCACGACCGCGACCCGGCCAAGGACAAGGCGCGTTATCACCTGACGCTACTGGCCATGAATCACAAGGGTTATCAAAACCTAATGCAGCTCAGCACCATCGCTAACCTCGAAGGCGTCTATTACAAGCCGCGTATTGACCACGAGCTACTCGAACAATACAACGAAGGCATCATCTGTATGTCTGGGTGTATTGGTGGTGAGCTGGGCGAGAATTTGCGTAATGATGATTACGAAAAAGCCAAAGAAATTGCTGGCTGGTACAAGTCAGTCTTTGGCGATCGCTACTACATGGAGCTCCAAGACCATGGCCATCCCGAAGCGCGCAGTCACTGGCCAGAGCAGAAAAAGGTCAACGATTACATCGAGCGTATCAGCAAGGAACTGGACATTCCCTGTGTGGTGACCAGCGATGGCCATTACCTCAATCACGAAGACCAAGAGGCGCATGAGATTTTGCTATGCGTCGGTACTGGTGCGTATTTGAGTGATGAAAAGCGGATGAGCTTGAAGGATTTTGAGCTCCATTTGACGACGCCAGAAGACATTATTTCGCGGTGGCAAATAACCAATCCTCAGGCAATCGCCAATACCAAGGCCATCGCCGATCGGTGTGACGTAGAAATTAAACTTGGTGATATTCTCATCCCGAAATTCCCAACGCCAAACGGTGAGTCCGAAAAAGAATATCTGGATCATCTGGTGTACAGCGGTATGGCGGCGCGCTACGCTGGCATGAAGCTGGAGGACGCCAAGAAATTGCCAAACGACGAGCTGCGTGCGATGTTGTCTGACGATCAAATCGAGCGGCTAGACATGGAATTTGGCGTGCTCGACAACATGGGCTATAACGGTTACTTTCTCATCGTTCAGGACTTTATCAACTGGGGCAAATCTCAAGGAATTATTTTTGGGCCAGGGCGTGGTTCGGCAGCTGGCTCAATCATCGCCTATGCCCTGAATATCACCGATCTTGACCCGCTGCATTACGACCTACTATTTGAGCGATTTCTCAACCCCGATCGTATCTCCATGCCTGATATTGATATCGACATTCAAGATACCCGCCGCGGTGAGGTGATTGAATATTGTGCCAAGAAATATGGCTCGGAGCGAGTTGCTAACATTTGTACCTTTGGCACCATGGCAGCGCGCGCTTCGGTGCGTGATGTGGCGCGGGTGCTGCAGGTGCCATATGGCGAGTCCGACCGGCTGGCCAAGCTCATTCCGCCGCCTGTGCAGGGTCGTCATGTCCCGATCAAAAAGTCGCTCGAGGAAGACCCTGATCTCAAGAAAGAATATGAAAGCAACCCGACCGCCAAAACTGTCTACGACTTTGCTTCGCGGCTGGAAGGAACGATTCGTTCGCATGGTGTGCATGCTGCCGGCGTGGTGATTGCACCGGATGACTTGGTGAAATACGTGCCGCTCGAGATGGCGCAAAAGGGCGTGGTGGCGACGCAGTATCCCATGGGCCCAGTTGAAGAGTTGGGGCTACTGAAGATGGACTTTTTGGGCTTGTCTAACCTGTCCATCATCAACAACGCCCTGCGTATTATTCGTAAGGTCTACAAAACGGATATTGATTTATCAACGCTGCCACTGGATAACGAAGCAACCTATAAATTATTCCAGCGCGGTGACACTACTGGCGTGTTCCAGCTAGAATCGGCCGGTATGAAGCGGTACCTACGCGAGCTCAAACCAAGTGTCTTTGAAGACATCATCGCTATGGTGGCCCTGTATCGTCCAGGGCCGATGCAGTTTATCGACTCGTTTATCAAACGCAAGCACGGTGAAGAAGAAATCACCTACTTGCATCCCGGTATGGAAAACTCGCTGAAGAATACGTACGGTATTTTGGTTTATCAAGAGCAATTTATGCAGATTTCCAAAGAGTGGTGTGGCTTTACCGGCGGCCAAGCTGACACCCTGCGTAAGGCGGTGGGCAAAAAGAAAATCGACCTGATGAAAAAGGTCAAACCGGAGTTCGTCGAGGGTGCGGTCAAGGTTGGTGGCGCAACCAAAGAGATTGCTGAGCAATTCTGGGACGCGCTGGAAGAATTTGCTAACTATTGTTTCAATAAGTCACACGCGGCGTGTTATGGCTTGATCGCCTACTGGACGGCCTATCTCAAGGCGCACTATCCTGACGCGTTCATGGCAGCGCTGATGACCAGTGATCAGGACGACACCGAGCGCCTGGCCATCGAGATGACTGAGTGTAAGCATATGGGTATCGAAGTGCTTAACCCAGATGTTAATGAGTCATTCGTCGAGTTCGCGGTGGTGCCTAATGAAAAGAAGATTCGTTTTGGTATGGCAGCGGTCAAGGGTGTTGGTGTTGGCGCAGTCGAAGAAATTATTCGTGCTCGCGAGGCTGATGGCCCGTTCAAGTCAGTCGAGGATTTTGCCAAGCGAGTATCGACCAGCAAGTTCAATCGCAAGGCCTGGGAGTCGCTGATTAAAACTGGTGCCTTTGATAGCTTTGGCGATCGGTCTGATTTATTATTTAATCTTGATACCATTGTCGCTTTTGCTCAAAAAACTCAGAAAGAGGCCGCGTCGGGGCAGACTGACCTGTTTGGTATGCTCGGTGATGAGTCGGCTGATGTTCAGCCAACGATGCAATTGCAGCCGGCGCCGGCCAAACACACCAACAAAGAACGGCTGATGTGGGAGCGCGAGCTGATGGGGCTGTATATTTCGGCGCATCCGCTCGATGCCTATGAAACATATCTCAGTGAGCAGGCGCAGCCATTAACGCAGCTGGTGCCAGAATATGATGGTCGGCTGATGACGATCGGCGGTATTATCACGACGGTGCGCACCATCGTTACCAAGTCAGGCAGCAAAATGGCATTCGTTGGAATCGAAGATAAATTTGGCGAGGGTGAAGTTATCGTCTTTCCGAACTTGTATGAGCAAGTCGGCGCCAAACTTGTCCAAGATGCCGTCATTCGGGTAACCGGCAAAAACTCGGCCCGCGATCGGGACGGTAATTTGGGTTCAGAAAGTAAAATGATTGCTGATGAAATTGAGCTGATTTCTGACGATGACATCAGGCAGTATCAGGCAACTGGTCGTAAAATGGAAGCGCCAAAGATGAGCAGCAAGGTCAAACAAGAGCGGCGTACAGCGTTTCGCACCCAAAAGGCTCAGCGAGCGAGCGTAGCCCGAGCAGCGACGGCGAACGGAACAAATATGAAATCGACATCGGCTGACACGACAAACACGCCGCCACGTCCAGTAGCTACGCATACCGTGCCCGAGACAGAAAAGCTATTTCTGCATATCAAAAATCCGAGCGACCATGGCAAGTTGGTGGCCCTCAAGTCGCTCTGCTCCGAATATGCTGGTGTGACTGATGTAGTGTTGGTGCTGGGTGAGGCAAATAAGTCTGCCATGCGCATGCCGTTTCGTGTTGATGCTGGCGACCAGCTGATGGATCAGCTGCGTCAGACGCTGGGCGATGAATGTGTGGTCTTGAAATAAAATCTGAGTGTGATCTACTGAACTTTTATCTCTCGCCGCCGCAAGAGTTTAGTATACCAACGGACCATACCGCGCCGTACTGGTCGGCCGATCATATTACCAAGCGATGCACCGATCGCAATGGCCACGCCGATCATAATGGCTCGTGCAAGGACAGCCAGTGATAATAAAAACTCAGGGTCAGTCGGCGGATTCTCTATCACCCCCATTAGGCCATTATAGAGCGACAAACCTGGCACTAGCGGCACGATGCCGGCAGCGATAATGGCTACTGAAGGAAAGCGCCATAGCCGGGATACAAGTACTGCCATTAATCCAACCACTGTCGCTGCGGCGCCACTGGCGATAACGACTCCGAGTGAACCAACCAGGGTGCTTGATACCCACCATCCCAACACGCCGACACCACCAGAAATCAGCATTCCGAACAAACGTGCGTGATTGCCGGCCGCAAAACCTGCAGCAATGATTAGTGCACCTAGATACTGTGCTCGTATATCTGCCGCTAGCCCCAGTCGATCCGGCGTTGTTGGAAAACTAATCCCAAACCGCTGAATGATATATAACCCGGTCATTACACCGACGACAATACCTGTTGTCGCCATAGTCACCCGTAGTAGTCGGGCATTTGCTGTCACATAATATTCATCAATTGCATCCTGAAACGCGCCGACGATCATCAACCCTGCTACCAATAGCACGATACCGCTAATCACCAGCATTGTCGTATCAACCTGCCAGCCCAACCAGCCGTTCAACCACTGTGCGGCGCCTGCTGCCAGGGTGATTAGGAGTGCGGTAATGATCTGGAGGTAAAATGTCGCAAGGCCCCATCGGTCCAAAATCCGCATCGTCGCCGTCGCTGCAAAACCCATCGTAAATGCTAATCCACTCATCAGGATTGAGCCGTTAAATAAAATCACCACGCCCATCGATACACTGCCACCCGCCAAGCAGACAACCCAACGTGAATGTTTCCGCGGATGTGCTAGTAATTCCTCGGTGCGTTTTTCGGCCTCGACTAGCGGCAGGTGATGGTCGCGGATCATGAGAGCTAGGTTTTGCAGAGCTTGAATTGTTTGGTAGTTAACGTATTTTAGGGTGATTGTCCGCACTAGTGTGAGCGGTTCGCGCTCGGTGCCGCGGTCTTGAGATATGGTAATAAGCGTTGAGCTGACATCAATATGGACTCGTCGCCTGCAGTATGTACCAGTAATCCCCAGTGCCATATGTACCACGTCCCGAGCGGCTACTCCCATCGCCAGTAATTCCTCGGCAATTGCCATGGTCATCCGCAGTGCTCGCATATTTGGTGTCAGACTCTCGTCAATCTTGTCCAGTTGCCAGATAGGTCCCGGCGTTGGTAGTCGCGGGATTCGCCCTAATGATCGCTTGATAAATTCAGGTACTTTTCTTTTCACGGCTGTTTTCACATCACTACTATAGCGCCTCTTGGGTAAAATGAAAATAGCTTAGCGGGTCGAGGTCTGCATGGGTGATACAATAAACTCATGGACGAACGGCAGATGGCTCAACTTGAGATAATAAAAAATAAGGTGCGTGATATATTAGGTGGCGACTCATCAGGTCATGCTGATGATCACGTTGAGCGGGTGGCACTGCTGGCGGAGCGTTTTGCGAGCGAATGCAGCGAGCCAGTGGATCTGTACGAAGTGCTGTTGACGGCTTGGTTGCATGACGTTGATGATTACAAATTAGTCGGCAAAGCACAGGCGGAGAAATTGACGAACGCGGTCAATAGTATGGCGGAGGCGGGAGTGGCCGCCGACTTATGCCAGGCGGTATTAGAAAATATTGCGGTGATTGGTTATGGCAAACGGCTGGACGGGCAGCAACCGCAGCGGTTGGCAGGGCAGCTAGTGTCTGACGCTGACATGTGCGACGCTATTGGCGCGGTTGGGATTGAGCGAGGGTTGATGTATGCCTGCCATCACGGTGGGCGGATTTTTGACCCCACGGTTTGGCCAAATGTTGATCTGGCGGCGGAAGAATACGACATTAACGGCAACACGCATGATACCGACGGCTTTATTAATCACTTTTTTGAGAAGCTGCTGAAGTTAAAGGGCTTGATGCTGACGGAGCCGGGGCGAATAGAGGCGAGGAAGCGTCAGCACATTATGGTTGATTTCCTTCGTGCCTATTTCTGCGAAAAGAATGTGCCGGAGTGGAGTGAGTTTTTGGAA
>CAUPZG010000015.1:0-15799 GCA_963516175.1 uncultured Candidatus Saccharibacteria bacterium
CGCGGTGGCTGGGCGAGGATTCTTGATGTGCATGGGTTTAGTATAGCATAAGCAGTATATCCGGTAAACGGAGCCATCTGCTCGTTAATCAGGGTTTTTGATGTAACAATCGGTGCTACATTACGCCCGCCGAGAACGCGGCAATTCCCCGATCAAGTCGCGCCAACGTGCGCTCGCGGCCGATCAGCGCCAGTGTGTCATTCAGCTGCGGACTGAACGGCGCCCATGTGATGGTGATACGGATGAGGCTAAAGAGAATGCCGGGCTTTTGGCCGGTGATTTCTAGCAGTTCGTTCAGCCGAGTTTGAATTGTGTCTGGCGTCCACTCGCTGAGCGTGGCGAGCTCGTGATGGGCAGTTTCTAATAATTCGCGCCGCTCATGCTCAGACAATTTCTTGAGCTGTTTGTTGCTGTCGATGAGCTCCATGTTAATCTCAGGCTCCGCAAAAAAGTAGCCAAATCCACCGAGGTCACGCAGGGTTTTCAGGCGGTCTTGCGCCAGCGCTAGGACGCGTCGGCGATATTCCTCGTCTGCCCCGGCGGCGCTGTCCGGCCAAAAATCATTGACCCGCCCAGCTAAGTCATCCAACGTTAGCGAGCGGATAAACTGCCCATTTGTCCACAGTAGCCGCTTTTCATCAAAGCGAGCGCCCGAACGCTGCACGCGGTCGAGGCTGAATTTAGTGATTAGCTCATCCATGGTGAAGGTCTCTTGCTCGGTGCCGTCGTTCCAGCCCATGGTAGCGATAAAGCTATCGAGCGCCTCTGGCAGATAGCCGTCACGGATATAGTCCAGCACGTCTTTGGCGCCGTCGCGCTTGCCTAATTTCTTGTTACCCTGCTCGTTCATGATGTGTGGCAGATGTGCGAACACCGGTCGCGGCAAACCGAGTGCTTCGTAGAGCGCCAGATAATTTGGCATGCTCGAGATGAATTCTTGGCCGCGAATGACGTGAGTGATATTCATCTCGGCGTCGTCGATGATGTGGGCAAAATTGTAGGTCGGGTAGCCGTCAGACTTGATGAGAATGAAGTCGTCAACTACCTCGGGGCTGGTGGTGATGTCGCCCATGACCTCGTCGTGATAGGTGTAGCTTTTGGGATCAGCCTTAAAGCGCAGCGGCATGGTGCCGTCCCAAGCAGGCGGATTGTCGGGGCGATGGTCGCGGTAGCGAAAGGCGCGCTTCTCGGCCTGGGCGGCGTCGCGAAACGCCTGGATTTGCTCGGGCGTGTACGGATCAGCGTAGGCGCGGCCGGCGTCGATTAATTTCTGTGCCCACTGGTGGTAATGATCAAGTCGCTGGCTTTGGATGTACGGCCCATGTGGCCCGCCAATGTCCGGGCCTTCGTCGTAGTCGAGGTGCAGCGCCTTGAGACTGGCGATCAGATGCTCGCGGCTGCCGGTAACTTCGCGGACCTTATCAGTGTCTTCGAGGCGCAAGATAAATTGCCCGCCGGCCTGCCGGGCGACGAGAAAAGCAAATAATGCCGTGCGAATACCGCCAACATGCAAAAACCCTGTTGGCGAGGGTGCGAAACGAGTACGTGTAGTCATGGGGTGATTATAGCACGAGGCCGCAGTACCGGTAAACGTGAGGAGTACCCGTGGCGCTATGGGAGTGATTATAAACTAGTGGCGATTTTCGTGACCTGCTCGTTTGACAACGCCCCGCCGAGAGTAATCTGATAGAGGACGCCGCCATTGATCCAGCTGGCGGTTCGGTCGGTGCTGTAAATAGTCAGGCCATCCGCAGTGGTGGTCTGGACGTTACCGCCATCAGCCGTCAGGGTTTCCTTGAGGGCGGCGGAATTGAGCGAGCTTTTTTGCTGAGTGATGGTGTAGGATTGGCTGCCGTCAGCGTAGGCGAATTTCATGCGGACTTCCCCGCTCTTAAAGGTAATTGGGCCGCTGAGGGCATAGCCACTTGGTCGGTAGCCGGGGTATTTGGCGTTGATACCAGATTGCATGGCGGCAATACGGGTGGAGATATTAGGCATGCCGAGGTAGGTAAAGTAGCCGCCGATCAGCATGATAGCCAGGCCGACGGAGGCGACTTGTAGCCAGCGACCCATGCGACTTTTTGGTTTTTTGGCGCGGCGCGGCGCTTTTGGTGGAGTGGTTGCACGCTGCAGGGCTTCGGTGATGGCCTCGTTTTTGAGAACGGCGGCTGGCTTGAGCGCGAGGGTTACTGGATGCTGTTTGGCTGGAGTTTGGTTTGGCTGGACGATACGAGTCGAGTGATGATGCGGTGTGGCTGGACTGCGGCGAGTTGCAGTTCGGGTTGTCTGATGAGGCTGCTCGGCAGCACGAGCTTGGGCGCGCACCATGGTCGGGTGCGGTTCGGCTGGACGGTCGCGTTTGGTTGGTTGTGGCGGGATGGTTGGCGTGCTCGGCGCAAATTTATTGACATGAACACTTATCGGGACGGAGGTGTCGCGCGTGACGTCGGGGCGACTGGCTAGGCGACGCTTGGCGTGTGATGGCGCAGCAACGTGGCGGCGACTGAGCGTCGTTGACTTTTGACCGGCAGTTTTGTGGACGGTTTTATGGATGATTTGTTTGTTCATAAACCCCTCGTATTCCTAATGCTTATATTATATTGTACAAAGAGGACATGCTTTTTGCAAGGGGCAAAATGTGGTATAATCTCTCATTATGTATCGAAAGCAAAAGCGCGGCCTAGAGCTTGCTCGCAGGACGCTGATCTACACAATTATGGTGCTGGCAGTGTGTACGCTGGCGTTTATTTTGATTTTTCATACCCTTGGCTATCAGCTGGATCTCAAGACGCAGACGGTTGAGCAGCGGGCGCTGGTGCAGTATGATTCGCGGCCGCAAGGCGCACAGGTGTTTATCGACGGCACGGAGCTTGGCAAGACGCATATCAAAGGCATGCTTCCCGAGGGGCAGCATCAATTTTCCATGCGACTGGATGGCTATGACGAGTGGCGCAAAGTTGTCGAGGTCAAGGCCGGAACGCTGACCTGGTTATCGTACGCGCGGCTGGTGCCGAGTGAGCGCGTGGTGAGTTCGGTCAAGGAGTTTTCGTCGCTGGCCTCAGTACGATTTTCGCCAAATTGGCGGTTCATGCTAGGCGTGATGCAAGCGACCGATGCACCAAAGATCGTTTGGGGCGATCTACGTGATTCGGATAAGCCAAAGTTTAACGAGGTAACATTGGATACCTCGGTGGTGGCGGGTTATAGCGGCCAGTCAACAGCGCATGCATTCAAGATCGTTGAGTGGGATTCGGGCAATCGTTACGCCATTCTCAAGCACACCTACGTGGTCGAAGGCCAAGGCGAAAAAGTCCAGTGGCTGAAGGTCGACCGCGAGAATAAAACAGTGGTTGACATCGCGAAAGTGATCGGGCTGGAGCTACGAGAAGTGCGCTTTCTTGGTGAGAGCGGTAATGAACTATACGTACTGCAGTCGAGCGGTGAACTGCGGCGAGCGGACCTCAACGCGGCGACGATTTCTGCGCCGCTGATTAGTCATGTACAGTCATTCTCGGTGTACGGCACGGATTATATCACCTACGTCGGGACAAATGGTACGAGCAAGCTGCAGCTGGCGGGCATTTGGCGCAAGGATTGGACTGAGCCAGTGGTCGTGCGGCGACAGACTGAGACAGAGGCTTCGACGCCGTTGATGATTAAGTTTTCGCGCTATGACAATAAAGACGTGCTGGTGGTCGGCGTTGGCTCAACAGTGACGCTACACACCGGCGCGGCGCTGGACGGGTCGAGCTCGTCGGCATCAAAGCTACTCAGCCGCGTCAAGTCGATCACCGCCGGCGAGCAACTGACTGAACTAGATCTAAGCGGTACTGGGCGGTTCGTCTTGATGCGAACGGGGGCTGGCTTTATGAGTTATGACATTGAGCGGCAATCGGTGTCGCATGATACGGCGCTGCCGACGGGAACGGTGCTGGACTGGCTGGATGATTATCACGTGTGGAGCGTCGAGGGTGGCAAGGTGGTGATGCGCGAATTCGACGGTGCTAATCAATCGACGATGCTCGAGGCCAGCGAAGGGTTTGATGTGTCACTGTCACACGACGGCGACTGGTTGTATGCGTTCCGCCGAGCCGACAACGGTGCGGTAACGATGTCACGGCTGCGAATGACGATCAAGCGCTAAGTACACCAGGTTAACTCTCTTATTGCTGTTCTCGCTCTAGTCTTTGGCACCGAATAATCGTTCGAGTAATGTCGGCGACGGCTTGCCGGGGATAGCGGCCGACTGGGTGCTGACTGGCTCGGTTGATTTAGTGGCGCCAGATGGATCAGGGCTAATCTGTTCGGCAAAGACCAGCAAGCGCTTTTCGGCAGTGCCGAGTGGTACGCAGCTGATCAGGGTGAGCATCGGTTTGTCGGTCTGGATTTGAACACGGCTGACCTCGTTTGGCATAACGACTTCTTTTTTGGTGACGGCGTAGGTGTAGCGCTTGCCCTGGTAATGCATATACATGATGTCGTCTTTGACGAGCTTTTCGTTCTGGGCAAAGACAAACTTATAATCACCAGGCGCGAAGGCGTCGTTAGAAGAGTGTGCCGAGAAAACGGCATTACCAACCTGGCCGGGCACGGCGTTGGCACCAGCGATCGAGAAATGTGCAGCGCCCTTCTCCATCGCTTTCATCTGAGCGTTGTGGTCGGCCGCGTTAACGCCGTAAATAACTGGCACGTCAACGTTTAGTTTAGGGATGATTAGTCGTGGATCAGGACCAACGGAGGCGTCGCTTGAGGGATTAACGATAATATTTTGTGGATCGACATTGCCTGGGGTGGTATATGCGGCAGCCATACCAAACACGACGCGGTTGTATTGTAAAAAGACAGATACTAGTAATACAATGATGCCAGCAGCTATCGGGATGAAGTGGCGTGATTTAGTAACCTTCCGGACTCCAGTCTTGACGGTATTTTGAATCCGAGCGCGAAGCTTTTTAACTGCGATTTGTGCTGGGGTGTAGTTAGTTGTGTCGGTCGGAGCTTGAGTATTAGCATCGCGTGCAGACTGGACGAGCCGGTCAAATTCCTGCTGCTTTTGGTCGAGGTGCGAGGCATAATAACGCTCGTAGTACATCTGATAATATTTTTGCCACGAGCTGTGGTATTGCTTCCACTGATCAGCGGTAATTTGCGGCTGATGAGCAGGAGGCTTTGCCTGAGTGACTGGCTGCGGCTGTGCATTTGGTAGCGTGGCAGTAGGTTTGCCTGTTGACCCGCCTGCTGGTTGAGATTGAGGTGGCTGTTCAGCGGTCGACTGGGCGGGAGTTGGTGCTGTGGCTGGTTGGGCTGGCTGTGTGGTCGGTGGCGCGGTATTCAGGGCATGCGGGCTTGGCGTGCGCGGTGGTGGCGTGACGGTGGTGCGCTCGGTTGGTTCTGGATGTGGCTGCTCTATAGGGCGCGGCTGAACCACTGGCGTGGTGTGCGGTGTGGACTCGGTGCTGCGACCACCGTAAATAGCATTAATTTGATCACGAATAACATTAGCGGCAGCAGCTTGCGAGCCGGAATAATCACGAGGTGGTGGCGTAATCGGACGAGGTTGACTCGAGATTGGCGCTCCCACTCGCCTGCCAAGCTGATCGTCATGTGGATTCATCACCTCTTATTATACGGGAAAACGCTAGAAAGATAAAGCGTCCGGGCTCTTGCTGATGTGGCGGCAGCTGTGGTATAATTGCCCCCGGATAACTTGGGGCGCTCTCTCGTGCCGCGGTGGCGGAATTGGTAGACGCGCTAGACTCAAAATCTGGTGAGCATTAGCTCGTGCCGGTTCAAGTCCGGCCCGCGGTACCAGAGGTCGCCTCAATTTCCTTAGGCTCTCACCTCCCGTTTTTGTGGCGGGGATTTTTATTGGTGGCAATACTTCAGAATGAGGTAGTACTAACGATGAGAATGGCGGCGGCTGCGCCCTCTCTTTCGTTGGCCTCGTCGTGGTGGAGGCGTTGTGTGGTCGGTAGTCCGTGAAGTAGAGCCAGCTTTATTACTAAAAATTAATTTGATAACGGGTTCTTCGTCAAACGTTTTACCTGAGAGGCTGTTCTGGGTGATGCCGCCGATGATGACAGTTGGGTCTGTCGGTAGCATACTTTCTGTCCGGCGGACTACCTGTCGTTGACTAACCCCACTGGAAATATTAGCAATAGTAATGTGTGGTTTAAGTTTTCCATGGCGAGAAAGAACGGCCCCTGCTCTTATAAACGCTCCATCAATGCGCCATCTTTCTTCTTGCAGTAAACCCGGGTCGTTGAGTACGAGGACAAGTGCACGTCCTCCTAATATACGAGCGCCAGCTACGCTGAGTTTGAGACCCTCTTTTGATCGTTTTGGCAGACAGATGCACAGCCTCGATGAGAGCGGGGTATCTGGGTATTCTCTCGCGCCTAGAATAGTAAGGTGATATTCTTCGGAGCGTGTTGGTATTACATTGCTATTTGGTCCGGTAAAATCTTGGGCAAAATTTGGATCCGACAGAGGAGCCTCCAGAACGGGATGATACACTAAGCGATTTCGGGCCATAATTATTTTTATTATACATTTTATTTATAATTTGTCAAGAGGTGGCAATGCTGGTGCTGATAGCGGCCAGTGGTGCCTCCGGTGACCACAAGAGGTAGCTGGCGGCATGCGCGGCAGTTTGTCCGCGCCAAAGCTGCATCGGCTCGGTCCAGGCTTGGGTGATGACTTCTCCGCCCCGTGCGATGACCAATTGATCAGCGTGAAAGGCTGCTAGCGTGACTGGATAAGTGATGGTGAATTTATGCAGTGCCTCGACGAACTGCGCCAGCTGCATGCTGAATGTCAGGATTTTTGGATAGTAGACACTGCGAAAGAGCTTTTGCACTTGGGCAAATGAGGCGACAAAGATGACGTGGGGATTATCAAGGATGGCGGGAAAGCTGTTTTGCATCAGGTCGATGGCGTCGCGGCTCAGTACGACTGGCCGGTGGTACTGGCGCACAAATTGCTCGTACAGCGCGGCCGTTTCGCTATTTTTGCCAGCATCGCCGATCAGTAGCATGACGTTAGCCCACTCGCCAAGTGCGGCCAATTCGCCTGCCGCCGCGCCGTTGAGGCCGCCGGACGGATTGGTCGGTGCAAATAGAACGTCGGTCATTGCTGCTGGCACGGTACGGCGCAGTGTGTCAGGTAGCAAGACTCGCACTTCGCCTGCCCCGGCGTCACGTGCTGCCTGGTAGCTGGTCGCCACCGCCGCAAAGCCGAGCTTGTTACCGCCAACGATCCCTAGCCGCCCGGCCTGGTCGCGGCGCTCTGGCCGATTCCATTCGACGTCGGGAAACAGTGGCTTAGATTTTTCTTGCTTGCGCCAAAAGGTATCCACCTTCGCCTTTCTCGAGTTCAAACACCACGCTTTTACGCTCCAGGATAATTGGCCAGCCGTTGGTTTTGGCAATTTCAAGCAGCTTTTCCGTCGGATTAAACACGACGGGATGGTCAACCATTGCCAGAATATGCCGGTCGCCCTCGCTGTCGCCAAAGGCATAACTGCCAGCAAGCGTCAGCCCGTGCTTGTCGATGATTTCCTGGAGGAATTTATCTTTATTGGTGTACGTTTTGGCGGTAATTGTGCCAGTAAACGTGTCGCCGCGCCGTTCATACACCTGAGCCGCCCAGGCGTCGAAGCCGTATTTTTTAGCGAATGGCTCGACTAACTCTTGCTGTGAGCCAGAGATGGCGATCAGGAAGTAGCCCGCTTGCTTTAGTTCGCGTAGGCGATGCCGCGTGTACGTGTAAACATGGTCGAGCTCCTCCGTGACGATGCTACTTACCACCTCGTCAAACACCGCGGTCGGGATGTCAGCGAGCGAGCTGGCAATAGCGTTGACCAAACTCAGTTCGTATTCATCGTAGGCATCTTTTGACTCTCGCCGTTTCCAGCTGAGTAATTTCTGCTGGATGATCGACGCGTGGACCTCGGGGATGACGCCAGCGTCAATCAGCCCGAGCACCAACTGTCGGTACAACCCGCCACGAATGAGCGTACCATCGATATCAAAAACTGCGAATTTCTGCTGCTTCATCGCTTGATTATCTCGTATTTTTAGCTTTCTCGCAATAGCTTACTACATCATGGGGCAGATGACTTGGCAATTGATGCATTGTCGCGTAATTTAACCATGTTTTGGTATACCTCGTCAAAGGTTAGCCCTGATTCGTGGATGAGGCTGGCCAGATCTTTGCCGACGTAGCGAAAGTGCCAGGCTTCGTTAGCGATGCCGGTAATTTTTTCCTTGCCCTTTGGATAGCGCAGAATAAAGCCGTATTCGTGGGCGTGGGCAGCCAGCCAGCTGGCGGTTTTTGGATCAAGCACGCAGTCGTTAAAGCGGGCCTTGCATTTCTCAGAAAAGCTGGTCAAATCAACCGCTAGGCCGAGCTGATGCTCGCTGTGGCCAGGCTTGGCGACGTATTCTTCGGTGTGCGCAGCGCCATTTTTGGCAGTGGTTTCAGTGCGGATTTTAGCTTGGGCAGTGCCGGAGCGGTAGGCGCTAGAGACGAGGATTGGTAGCTTGGCATCGGCCGCGGCTTGGCGTAGTTGCTCGAGTGGCTCTTTGACCATCGGCTGCACGCGCTTATCGTCTATCCATGCGGGTGCGCCATCGGTGATATCAGTCAGCGGCGGCTCGAATGCTGGGTCGATGCCCTGCTTGCCCGAGACATAGGACCATATTTTACCAGTTTGTAAATATTTCCACGACGGAAAGGTCAGATCGCGGTTAGTACGGTCAAGGCGGATGGTGACTGGCTGAAAATTATACAGTGGCGAATTAGCGACTGATGCCGATGTCTGATTGACGAGCTGTGTGCCGCCATTGATCATCAGTAGTGTTAGTGTCGTCCATGCTGCCAAAACCATGGCCACGACTGCGCGCCCCACCCCATGCTTCATCTATTGTGTCCCTCGCTGCTTGAGTTGAGTCATTGCCTTTTCAATATACGACCAAGCCTCCTCCATCGTCAAGCCCGACTGATGCAGGGCGCCCGCAAGTTCCCGCCCGACATAGCGAAAATGCCACGGCTCATACTGATAGCCGGTGATCGGCTCCTTGCCCTTCGGATAGCGCAGAGTAAAGCCGTATTCATGGGCGTGGGCAGCCAGCCATTTGCCGGCGGCGGTTTGTTCGAAACAATCATCAACCCAACAGATTTGGTCGGCACCAGCGAAGTCAACCGCCAGGCCTGATTGATGCTCGCTGTGGCCAGGGCGCGAGCTAAAGCGGCTGGCTTCAGCCTCGCCATGTCGGCGGGCGTAGCTGGCAAAGAGTGAGGCTTGGGTGGCGTAGCTGCGGTAGCCTGAGCCGACGCGGAGCGTGACACCAGCGGCGCGGGCAGCAGCGACTAACCTTTCGAGATCAGGCATGAGAACGGCGCGGAGTGAACGCTCGTCTTGGCCGCGGCCGGGTAATGTCGGTACGCTGACGATGCGGAGGTCGCTTGGCTGGTAGCGAGGATTGGCGAAGGCCCGGGATTTGTTGGCAATTTTCCAGAGATCAGCGTCATCAGCGTTGTTGATAATGCGGGCGGGGATTGGCGTAGCGCGCGGTAGATTAATTGTAATTGGTGCAGCTGGCGCTGGAGGCTTCGGGCTGTCGGGAGCTTTTTTCTTGGGTGTTGGTACGGGATCGGGCTGCTTTGTATTAATCGGCTGCTGAGCGGTGGTATGTGGCGGGTTGAAATGACGGAGGGTGAAATAAGTCGCCACAGCGCTCCCGGCGATGACCAGTACGGCACTGAGACTGATGAATAATGTACGTTTCTGTGAGCGTTTGGTAATTTTCATATCGTAACCTCAATGCTTACCGGGCAGTGATCGCTACCCATTTGTTCGGCGTGGATCTCAGGATTTTTGACACGCCCGGCGATTTCACGTGATGCTAGCCAATAGTCGATCCGCCAGCCGACATTGCGCGCTCGGGCATTGGCCCAGTGTGTCCACCAGGTGTAAGCCTCGGTCTTGTCAGGAAAAGCCGCCCGGAATGTGTCGATAAATCCAGCATCTAGATAATTCTGAAAGCCCTCGCGCTCCTCGTCGGTAAAGCCATGCTTGCCAACATTGGATTTTGGATTTGCCAGGTCAATTTCTTGATGTGCCACGTTCATATCGCCGCAGTATAGAACCGGTTTCACTTGTTCCAGCCCCTCCAGATACGCCAGTACTGCTGGATCCCACTGCTTGTGGCGTAAATTTAGCCGGCTCAAGTCCCCTTTCGAATTTGGCGTATAGCACGTCACCACCCAAAAATTATCAAACTCGGCAGTAATGATGCGCCCCTCGTCCGCTGGGTTACCGTACTGATCACCGGTCACATCAAACCACTTGATGATACTTGGTGGTAGCCCGTCGCGCCAATGTAGCGGCCGGATTTTTGAGAAAATTGCCGTGCCAGAATAGCCCTTTTTGGCGGCTGAATAGAAATGCTCGTGATACTCCGGCAGATCAATCTCTACCTGGTCGCGGGCGGCCTTGGTTTCCTGCAAGCATATAATGTCTGGATCGTAGGTTTGCAGGAAACGGGCAAATTCACCCTTGTTGATGACGGCGCGGATACCATTAACATTCCAAGAAAATAATCGCATAAACCCATTATACCGTATGCTTTATCAAGTCGCGGTAAATTGTTAGATATTTGTGAGCCATGTGTTCTGGGCTAAGCTCGGGCGCTAGGCGAGACGAGGCGCGGGCCATCTGGCGGCGTCGTGTATCGTCGGCCATCTGACGCATCGCGGCCGCCAGCTGCTCGACTGACGGGTCACGGGCTAGGACGCTGTTATCCTTTGTCGTGCCAACGGTCAGCCGCGGGTCGCAGTAAATGATCGGCAGTCCTGCAGTCACTGCCTCGCCGATGGTCATAGCCTGAGTGTCAAAGCCGTGCGACGCCAGGACAAAGACATCGGCATTGACGAACGCCTCGGCCATCTGCTTGACGCACGAGACATGTCCGTGAAAGATAATGCCCTGGTGTTTTTCGGCGAGTAGTCGGAGCTTGAGCTGCTTGCCGTCACCGATGATGTGTAGCTCGGCGTTTGGCAGGTTGGCCTGGATAAAGGCACGGATAATGGCATCGACGCGCTTTTCGGGCGCTAGGCGGCAGACGCTCAAAAAGCGGATGGTGCGGTCGGTGCGGTGGCGCTCTGTATGGGCGATGGCGTGGCTGAGCTTGGGATTAACACCGGTCGGTACGATGTGTGAGCGCTCATCCAGCCATGATGCGCAGTCGCTGATTCGCTGGGTCATAAAGTCAGCCGGTGCGGTGAACGCATCGACACGCGAAGCGACGGTCGCCATGGTGTGCCAGTCAAATCGGGCCAAGATTCCCGTTGCGTCGGGGCTTTTTGGCGCAAAGAATACTGGCTGGTCAAGCCGTTTATCGGCGATCATCGAAATCATTGGATTGATCAAAAACAGATAGGCCATTGACCCCCAAAAGGCACCGAACGGCTGCGATGTGTGAGTGCCGGCGAGATTGGCGTGAAAGGTGTGAATGTGTGGAATACCCTGCTCTTTGGCGATGCGCGCTGCCAACATCAGGCCGCCCCGCTCTGTCTGGCTGTGGATGATATCAAAGCGGTGCTGGCGACAAATACGCCGTGCGCTACGCTGGCCGCACTTGAGAACGCACATATGCGAGGGCGTGCCGGGGATATAGAATGAAGGCACGACGACGGTTTTGCAGCCAGTTGGCCGCTCCAAAAAATGCCGAGGTGCGAGCAGTGTTACCTCGTGCCCTAGGCTAACCAATTCGCTAATTTGCGTCTGGATTGATCGTCCAATACCGCCGGATGCCGGATAAAAATCGTCAGTCACCAATGCGATCCGCAGTCGCTGCTGTCTCCTCATAACTTACCCCATTATACCATTTCGTGGTATAATAACAGAATTGTATGCGTGTAGGTTTATTCACCGATACCTATCGGCCGTCGATTAACGGCATCGTTTTTGTGGTCGAATCACTCAAGCGCGAACTAGAGGCGCTGGGCCACGAAGTCTATGTGTTTTGCCCCGCCAAGTCGATGAATCCGGCCAAGCAGGCTGAGCTGCTCAACGAGGACCCGGATTCGCACATCGTCCGCTTTCCATCGATCAAGGGTGCGTTTTTCGATGATTACGATACGTCGGTGTTCTTCCCGCCGGTGGTGCAGCGCCGCATCAAAGAGCTAGAGCTGGACATTGTGCACATCTTTACGCCGTCGCAAATCGGGCTGGTTGGCGTCAGTGCGGCGCACAAGCAGCAGATCCCCCTCGTCATCCAGCACTGCACCGACATGTACGAATTTGCCGAGCATTATCCGGCGGTGCTGCCGGGGATTTTAACGCTGGCTGGCGTGGTGCTACCACTGTCGATTAAACTGAGAGGTCGTGATTTATTCGAGCTGGTCAAGCTATACCGGCCGCGCAGTATCACCAAATGGAATCAGACAATCATCGAGCGCACCATCAGCATTCTCTACAGCAAAGCCGACGCCGTCATCGCCCTCAGTCGCAAAAGCGTTGCCCAACTCAGTGGCTGGCAGGACGATGACCATCTGTATGATTTGACACTACTACCAAATGGTGTCAATGCCCTGCCGCGGCCGTCGGCGGCTCAGCTCAAGGCCTTTCGGGCACAGTGGGGCCTCAGAGCGTCTGATGAAGTATTTGGTTTCATTGGGCGGCTGGGCGAAGAGAAAAACTTACCAATTCTGATCCAGGCCTTTGACAAGTACGTCGCCAAGGCCCGCCCCAAATCTAAATTGCTGTTCGTTGGCGATTTCGAGTACCGCAAAAAGCTTGAGGAGATGGCGGCCGAGAGCAAGTACGCTGATCGGATCATCTTTACCGGTGCTTTGCCGCGCGAGGAATTAGGCGTAGTGTATCAGGCGCTGGATGTGTTTTGTTTCCCGTCACTCAAGGATACGCAAGGCTGGGTGCTACACGAAGCGGCGCACGCCCGCAAGCCAATTATCATCATTGACACGCAAGTATCAGAGGTGGTGCGTGACGGTGTGAACGGTATCTTCGTGAAAAATCGGCCCAAGAGCATGGCGGATGCCATCATTACCTTGCTCCGTTCGCCGGCGCGTCGAGCGAGGTTTGGTGCCGAGAGCAAAAAATTAGCAGCCACATTCACTGAGCGCCGCCAAGTCCGCAAATTAGAGAAATTATATCGCCGGGTTATCGCCCAGAAAGCTGCCGCCGCGTCTCGCGATCTTGATCGCGACGCTTGATGGTCTCGCGCTTGTCGTAGGTTTTTTTGCCCTTGGCGAGAGCAATGACGACCTTGATAAATTTGCCGCTGGTTAATAATTTGGTCGGTACGATGGTCATGCCCTGCTTTTTTGCCTCAGAAAAGCGCGTTAATTGGCGTTTGCTGACTAATAATTTCCGTGCCGAGGTATCAACGCTGCGAGTGTTCGCCTGGCCGCGAACGTTCAGTCGCAGCGAAAAGCTCGCGTTATTCAGCCACAATTCACCATTTCGCATGCTAACGAACGCCCCCTTTAGCTGCACGTGTCCTTCCCTGGCAGCGCGCACTTCCATGCCTGTCAGCACTAGCCCGGCCACAACCTCCTCGCCCAACTCATAGTCAAACCGCGCTCGGCGATTCACGACGGCTTGAGTGGATGGCTTTTTGGTCTTGGTGGGCTTGGTCACTTGATCATTGTAGCATGTAGGCTGGAGCCTTAGCTAGAAGAGGATTGATCTGTCTAGACCGCGTCCTGTTGCATCTAATCTAGAGGCGAGAAAAGTCTTTCATTGGGATCTTCTGGCGCTGCAATTTCCTCTTTTGCTAGAATCATCATACTATTCTGTAACTTATTCATGGAGTCTGCGAGTTCTCCCAGGGCTGCTAGCTTTTGTGGCATATCTAATTCATTATCATCACATATGCTGTAAATACGAGCCAGAGCCTCGTTATATAATTGACGAAGTAACCCTGACTTGTCTAACTTAAGAATAAGTGGAAGGGGAGATGGAAGTCCTGCTTCGTTTAACAATACTTGATGTGCAAGGCGATGCTTTGATGCCGCATCGCCCTGTAGTCCAGCTAGTTCGCTTTCGAGGGTGCTTTGGATGGCTTCAATGACAATCTCTGCGTAAGCGGGGTGCAGCATTTCCTGCTCAGGGTCTGGAGGGCTTAGGATTTGCTGCCTAATCAGGTTGAGCTTGTCTGGAGCGTTAATATTCTCAATTTCGTCCGGAGTAACTATATCAAGTTCGTGTTCAGACGGTGCACCAACGCTGGTGTTGCTGGCTGGGAGGTGTATTTTATCAGTTTCTTCTTCTGGTG
This sequence comes from uncultured Candidatus Saccharibacteria bacterium, assembly GCA_963516175.1. Taxonomy (GTDB): domain Bacteria; phylum Patescibacteriota; class Saccharimonadia; order Saccharimonadales; family Saccharimonadaceae; genus Nanosynbacter. The sequence goes on from CAUPZG010000015.1 coordinate 14,304, forward strand.
ATGCTTGTGGTGCCGTCTCTATATTCATACTTTTATACCAATAAATTTCGATTTGATTATTAGCGCTAGCCTGCTAGTTTAGTTAATTCGTCCTCAACGTCGTTTACTTTTGCTAACAGCTTAGTCCTTTCTGCGAGTAACCTCGTTAGCTTACTACGGCGTTTTTCCATTTCTGCTTCTACCGCAGAAAATTCTTTAAATTGTTTTATAACGCTGTCATTATATTCGAGTTTCTTGGAGTAGTCACCCAGTGTTGTTAGTAGATACTCAAGGTTGCTGTCCAGTTTCTCTTTGGGGAGTCGTTCTCTAACTACAGCAATATAGGCAAATACAGATGTGGCCGTATCTTGGATATCATTGTACAACTCTTCGCTGTATTTACCGGTAGCTACATTGAACTCTATAAGAGCGTTTTGTGCCGCCTCACGGTCGCCAGTTGCTGCCACTTTGGCAACGTAGCCAATAACATTGAGACTATCGGCAAAACTCAAGACGTAATTAGGGTCGTCTCTCTTGTCGACCTCTTTACACTTATCTCGTATGGCGTTAATTGTTGGGTGTGTTTGCCCCATGTCGTCAGTGAGACGAGGGATCTCCTGCATGCGTGCCGGGCGGTTTTTACTCATGGTTTCCATAGTTTTTAACTATAACATAAAATAATTTAAAAAGCAATAACAACGTATGTATCGAGGCATGCCGTATGCTGCACTTTGTAGCTGAAAGCATCGGGTATTATGTAATTGGCGTACACGTGTCTACCGAATATTTAGTGATCATCAACTGTTAGAGGCGGTTCGCCTGTCAGGGCGCTGACTCGCACGGCGGCTATCATTCCTAGCTGTTTGATATCATTTGACCACTGATCTTTCCAAGCCCGATTCTTTCTATTCGTCCTGTCTTTGGCCTTATGTATATCAACAATCAGCTGCAGCATCGTGTTGTTGAGCGTACCTTCAATTAGCTCGCCATCATCATCACGATCACAAACGAAGCCCTTGATCGCCTCGTTCATATTCTTGGTAATTTCATCCGTTGGGATGCGGTGTCTGGCGTACAGGATGAGGGCTGTCATGTGCTTTAGATTGTTTATCGTAACTTCTCGGGATTCACACATTTCTGGATTATCTAGTACGTCCCGGGCTTCAGTAAAGATATCATCGAGGCGCGACTCATATCCTTTTATGTTAGTTTCTATCGTTTCCGGCGTTTTTGCTGCGTTTGTTGGCAGTTTGTCGTGTATACCCATAACAGTATCATACCATATTTGCGTTTGTGCCAGATGCGACTCTATCAATTCAAGAACGGTCCATCACCTCAGTCATAGGGGTAATATGCTACAATATCCCAAGCATGATAGCCGACATTCACATCACCGAGAAGAGTTTTGGCGACAAGACGTTGATGCGCGACGTCAAGTTTAGCGTGGATGATGGCGAGAAAATTGGCGTGGTCGGCCGCAATGGCGTCGGCAAGTCGACGTTGTTTGGCATCTTGGC
>CAUPZG010000016.1:0-13733 GCA_963516175.1 uncultured Candidatus Saccharibacteria bacterium
AATTGGCGAGAGTTCTCTTCTACGCACGGCATCTCTTGGGCGATGGCGTCTTTGAACAAATAGCTAAAAAACAGACGAGGTAAGTGAAGTTACTTGCTGGCCGGGGTCTAGGTTTGATGTAGCGACATTGATGTGCGTAGCATCTGCAGGAGGGCTACAACTGAACACCCAGCCATGCTGCCAATATATCGCCGGCAAAGTACGCCAGTCCAGCGGCGACTGCCCCCAGCAGTAGGGTGACGGTGGCTTCTCGCCATGGGGACTGATTGCCAACCTTGCCTTTAATGAAACCAATTGTCAGGAAGGCGACTGCTGTTAGTGCGGAGCTGACATAAAACAGGGTGGTGCTTGGTGCTTTTGAGCCTGCAACGACATCAACCAGGTAGGGCAATACCGGTACGCTACCGACGGCGACGAAAGCCAGAAAGGTGACTGCGCCGATAATTTTAGGAGAGGCTCGCTTTTGTGTATCGCGGGCTGATTCTTCGTGTTCAGCGCTGGCTGCCAGGTAAGCACTGGAGCCCATTGAAAAGCCATCAGCAATCAGGTTTGCAACGCCCAAAATGAGGATAACCGCACTGGAAATACCAGCCCCGGCCGAAGCTGCCACCACGGCAAAGGTTGTGACTGTGCCGTCAACTGCACCGTACACAAATTCTGAAATGTATCGTCTAAAAAATATTTTCATAGCCATACCAGTGTACCATACATGGTGCGATAAACAGAATAATTATTTAATATTGCGCACCTGGACATCCTGCCAGTCGCTATTATGGCGCAGTTCGGCGTCGGCACCAGCAAAGACTGTCTTTGCCTTGGTATCATCTGCCAGCGTCCATAGGAACCAGGCGGTCATATATGCATCACCGTATTCCAGCACATCTTTATGACCAACTGACTTATGTCGTGCAATGACTCCTGGCTTACTCCCTTGTAATGCATCAAAATTATGCTTCAAGTCATCGAGCGGACTGATGGCAATACTATCACTAACGCCAGTTCCTGCCATCATGAACACTGCTGTGTTGAGACGTGAGACGTCATAGGTCCATTGATTATTGTTAGCAGTACCACGACCCACGGCGCTAGCGGTGTAGAGCGAAGAATACTTATTGCTATTACTATACTTAGTAGCGGCATTGATCGCTCCTGCGCCGCCCTGTGAATGTCCAGCGATCCCAATTTTATTAGTGTTGATGAGACCATGTACTGGACTCTCTTGGGTAGTGTTGTACTGCAGAGCGATATCAAGCATGGTCGCGGTCGATGCACCAGTACCAGCCCAGCCATCCTCATTACCGATTACGACGAAGCCCCAGCTGGCGAGGTGCTCGAGAATTGGCGTGTAGGTACTAGCTGGTGTTGCCGTGCCATTTACCATTACAACCAGTGGAAAAGTTTGGTTAGCCTTCTGGCGCTCAGGGTAATAGAGACGATAGGCCTTAGAACTATCTGTATTATTTTGAATATAGTGTGCTACTTTGTAGGGTCCGGTCTTGGTGTAATGTTGTTCGAGGTTGCCACTAGGGCTAAGTTTATCAGCATAGCCAGTCGCTACACCGTCATCTCCGGTAATACTTTGGTTGAGATATTGCATGACTAACAGCATGATCACAAAGCAGATGATAAGAATGATAATGATAATTCCGAAAACCTTGAATAATTTTTTCATAAGTGCCCTTTCGCTAGGTGAATTACTTATAACAAGATTTATTATACACCAAGTGTATAGCTATAGCAAACTGACTGTACACTTAGTGTATATAAGGATAGTGATTGAGTCAGGTCGCCGCTCGGACTGATCATGTAATGATAACCGCTCAAGATCAGGTATACTGGAAAGAATGAATGATAATGATAAATGTGTTCACTTCCAGGTATTGATTCATCAAAAGAGTCGTGAGCTATATCGACCGATGCCGTGGCGTGATCAGCCGACGTTCTATTATGTGCTAGTGAGCGAGCTGATGTTGCAGCAAACACAAGTTGCTCGAGTGTTGGTAAAATTTGCAGAGTTTACTGCTGAGTTTCCGGATATTGAGTCGCTGGCGACTGCCAATTTGACTGAGGTACTCCGTGCGTGGCAGGGATTGGGTTACAATCGCCGTGCTCGGTACCTTCACCAAACAGCACGGGCCATCGCTGATGGCGCACCGATAGTCACGCTCCATGACCTTGTTCGGCTGCCAGGTATCGGCATCAATACTGCCGGTGCCATTATGAACTATGCCTACCAAGTGCCAACGCCGTTCGTCGAAACCAATATCCGCACAGTCTATCTCAATCATTTCTTTGCGGGCCAGACAGCAGTAGCTGATCGTGATATATTGCCCATTGTCGAGCAGACAATGGATCATACTGATCCGCGCCGGTGGTTTTGGACGCTGATGGATTATGGTAGTAAGCTCAAATCTCAGGGTAAGGGTAAATTGTCGGCCAGTCGTCACTACGCTAAACAATCACAGTTTGCCGGCAGCCTCCGTCAGATGCGCGGTGAGATTTTGCGTCGGCATGTTGGCGGGCAGTCACTAGCCGAAATTGCTGCGGAGTTACAGGATGATGAGCGGTTTATACCAGCGCTGGACAGTCTGTGCCGGGATGGTCTCGTCACCGAATAGCTAGTGGCTAGATACTGCACTATTGACATTTCAAACTGGCTATGCTATCATAATGAACAGTCAATATGACAAACATAAAAATTATAACAACAAAGGAAGGGTATGGAAGATATGCAAACAGTTATTATACTGATGACCGTAGTGATTATTATTCACTCGGTGACGATCATCGTCTTGTTCGGTGTAATAATTGCACTATTGACAAAGCTTAAGCGCCTCGTCAATCACGCTGAAGCGACAGTATCAAACATCGCTCAGGCAACCGAGTGGCTGTCTCCGGTAAAATTATTTACTGAAGTTGTGCAGCTCTTTCGTAAAAAATAAGCACATTGTTTTGATTCACAATCTAGCCTAACAAAAATAAAAAAGGAGAGTATATGAAAAAAGTATTAACAGTTCTTGGCGCAGCAGCAGCAGGTTTTGCAGCCGGTATTCTGACCGCACCAAAAAGTGGTAAAGAAACTCGCGCTGATATCAAGAAAAAAGCTGGTGAGCTGAAAACTGCCACTGTTAAAACTGCCAAGAAAGCCAAGGCTGCCGCCAAGGACGGTGCCGAAGCAGTGAAGGTTGGTGCCCAAAAAGTTGGTGATGTCGTTGCCGGTACTGCTCGTACAGTCAAGGCTGATGCTGAGAAAGTAGGGGATGTTGTTGCTGGGACCGCTCGTGCGGTGAAGGCTGATACCGAGAAGCATTTTAAGAAATAGTAGCAACAGTTTGACCTAAACGCAAAAACGCGAGATAATACGGAGGATGAAACATCTTCGTAATCTCGCGTTTTTTGTGTGTAGTATCAGCCTAATTGGGCTCATGGCGCAGCCTAATGTTGCCATGGCCCAGGTCACCCCGAGCTCATCACAGCTGCGCTTGGTTCGTAGTCAGTGTCAGTCTGTTCGTTCAATATTGCAGCGGATCCAGCATAATGACGCTCTATTGCGGGTTAATGCTGGTCAGGCATACAACACAATTTCAACCAATCTAATTGCCAAATTAAATAGCCGATTGGCGTTAGCACAGATTGATAGCTCGCGGATGGTGGTAATCGCTCGTGACTATGAGGAGGCACGCAAGACGTTTACTCAGCAGTACAATGAGTATGAATCAAACCTGGCTGCTCTAGTCAAGACTGATTGCACCGACAAGCCAGATGAGTTTTATGCACAGCTAATCAAGACGCGTGATGCACGCCGACAGGTCAGTGAATCAGTGGCAACAATGGGCAAGCTTGCGGCGGATTATCGTGCGGCAGTAGAACAGCTCAAAATGAAGTTATCGGGCGGGGGTAATCGTGGATAAGTTCAAGCAACTCAGTCGCCGGATAGTCGGGCTAATCACACAATACAAGCTGCCAACAATGGTTCTTAGCGTCATTGCGGTGTCGATTGTGCTCGTTGGTATCTCAATGCACTTATACTACTCGTCAGATGCTTTCCGAGTGGACTTGAGTCGGCCAGATTATGTACCGTATAGGGCACAGATTGATAACTCCAACGATCATAATCGGGATATGTTCGAGGCGCAGGGTGAGGTGACGGATAAGGTACTGGATAATTTTCTGCAAAAATATAAGCAAGAAGAAAAGAAAGCCGATGGTGCACGAGCATTTGCCAGCGATGTGTTGAGTGATGATCAGCTGGGGATTAGTGGCGGCAGCGGTACGGGCGGTGCAACAACGCAGGGCCAAGATAGTTCGCTGGAGTAGCCCCGAGCTCTATTAGTTTTTATGTGTTGTCGCTGTTGGGATAACAGCTAGCTCGATCTCTTGTTTTTCAAACTCTTTGAGGAGGCGGCGGCGCATCTCTGAAGTAACTGCCCATTGGTCCGATGGCTGAACTTTGCCGGCAACAATCAGCTCAACCGAGCGACCAGTGATATCGCCGACTGATACGAATTTTGGCGGTTCAATAATTTTCTTATCCCAAGGCCTCTCCTTGCTCAGTCGCTGGCCAGTCTCGTTAATGATGTCAGTAGCATGGCTAATATCGGTGCTCGGGTCGAGTTGCAGGGTAAAGCGCGACATGCTATATCCCATCGTTTTATTAATAACATGCTGGATAGTGCCGTTTGGTAAGTAGTGGACATTGCCGTCAGCATCGCGGAGTACGGTTGACCTGGTGCCAACGCGCTCAACGGTACCGGTGGCACCCATAACGTCTACGACATCACCGACACGATATTGATTTTCAGCAATGATAAAGATACCAGCGAGAAGATCTTTGACAAGTGATTGCGCACCGAACCCGAGCGCGACGCCGATGATGCCGGCACTGGCAAATAGTGGCGACAAATCAAAGTAGAATAACTTATTGGCGACCATAGCAGCGATATAAGCGATAATGGTAATACGCCAAAAACTACCGATCAGCTGTGTCAGTGTCTTTTCGCGCTTTTCGATATCTTTGCGATGCCACGAGCGGTGCTTGGCGGTGGAGTGAATCGCATAACGAATAGCCCAGGTGATGAACATGCGGCCAAAATAATAAACGATAATCGCGCCGATGACGATGCTGACCGTCTCGACCATCCGCTCGCTCACCAGCCAGCCTAGCCCATGCTCGGTCATCCATTCATCAAAGCGCGACGAATTTAACAGTTGTTTGATAAGCGTATCCGTCATGAGTTTAGTATAATGAAAAGTATGAGTTTTGTCGATCCAAATCAATTTGTCATCACCCGGCGACGCAAGAAGTATAAATTTGCATTATTTAACAATTCGCCACTTTGTTTTGAGTGTGATGAGTGGAGACCACGGCCAGTTGACGTGCTGGAGGTCGGTGCGGGAACGGGACTGTTTAGTGTCGAGCTGGCGGCGCGACATCCGGAGCAGCGGTTTTTGGCGGTTGACGTCAAGGCTGATCGATTGCAGAAAGGGGCACGCGCGGCCGAGTGGCGTGGTCTCACGAATATCTGGTTTGTACGAGCACGAGCAGATCAGCTGGGTGAGTTATGTGAGGCTGGATCACTCAGTCAGTTGTGGGTCACTTTCCCCGATCCGTTTCCACGCCAGCGCTCCAGCGGTCGGCGCTTGACGCACCCACATTTTCTAACACAGTACGCAAAATTGCTTGATGAGGGCGGCGAGCTGATGCTTAAGCATGACGATCACGACTTTTTCTGCTGGAGCTTGGAGCAGCTGGTGGCGACTGGCTGGCGACTCCGTGAGCTGACATTTGATCTGCATGGATCGGAGCAATTTAATGACGAGAGCGATGCCCGGATCATGACAACCTACGAGCAGCGGTGGGTTGGCGAGGGGAAGGCAATTGGGTTTGTGCGAGCAGTCAGGCCATCGGATTAATGAAAGCTAAAGTAAGGTCCTGAGCCTCTCAAACATTAGTTGGCTGCTGTTGAGCACGATATGCTGGCTCAGCCTCACTCAATAGATAGAGCAGATTCTCCGAGGGGTCGCAAAATTGCGGGCGTTCGTTAAGGTCGCGCAGGATACGCCGACCAATACAGGTGGCGATTGGGGTTGGTATTTCGTAGACGAGGCTATTGTCAGTGATAATATCAGGTGATTTGGCGTAGATCCCTTCGATAATAATCACTTGTGCTGGACTAAGCGTACCTTGTATATAAGGCTCCGCAGTTTGCCAATTCATGTGGCGATGGTATATCTCCTTATCATTAATAAGGTTTTGTAGGTCGGCAGCCATCGTTTCGGTGTCATATACAAACGGGTCATCCCAGTGCCGCCATTCCTGACGGTTGTTGTGATAATAGAGGTAGGTTGCACCGCGGTGGTAGTCATCAGTCGACATGGTAATTGAATTAATGTTGAGCTCGTCCAGACGTTCGCGGAGCTGTTTGACGATGGTTGACTTACCAGAGCCACTACGTCCAGCAATATGGATAATATGTGGAGAGTCTGCAGTAGAGGTGAGAATATCAGAAACGATATCATTGATATCAAGCTCCGGCTGAATCGACAGCGCTTCTCGGCCTTCATGTTCCCGCCGGAAGTTGTAGTGCGCCTGCCACTCGCTGGTAGCCGTTGCTCCACCGGTTACTTCCATGAAGGTATTACCAAACTGGTCGATGAATTCCTGCAATGATCCATCATCTTCTACTTCAGCTTGCACTAGGCCGTCGTTTTCGAAAAAATCAATGACAACACCCGGCAGCGGTTCAGCACGTAGTTTGCGGATAATCGGCGTTTCGTCGCTGCAGTAGTATTCGTATAACTCGGGGCTAATCTCAGTCATCACCTCTAGTCGACGCAAGCCATCATTGCTCTGCATACCGTTGTCTTTGAGAGTTGCTTCGTACTGTAGCTCGCCGGTATCGCGATTTAAGGTCGAGCGGAGGCGTAGGCTAAATGGCTCGTCTGGGTGTGACAGATAAAACTGCTCAATCGGCTCAGCTTCTTCGCGAAGTTTGGTAAGTTTTTCTGGGAAGATAGCCATGAATTTGCGCTCAGTTTCCACCGGCAATCTCCCTTCAAATTCAGGTGTGTGGATGAGTGATTCGATTGACATACGTGTCGCTCCTTTATGTTTTGTTGATGACACTAGTGATTGTAGTGTAGAATTACTTGTATGAATAGCAAGTATAATTTGACTCAACTATGATTGACCAATTTATCCCCGAGCATCATATTCAGAAGCATATCCTCGGTGTATTAATGCATATGAAATATGCACGGTTTCGAGATATGCGGCCGTCAAAAGTCGATACTAATCTCTATACCTACCACTTAAATATATTGAAGAAGCGAGGATTCGTCATCAAGACTGATGATGGATACTGCCTCGGGCGAGAGGGGCTGTCGTATGTTGATAGAGTAAGTATCAAATCGCTCAAAATTCGTACTCAACCAAAAATTATTACTATGATTGTCATCCAAAATGCCAATGGCGATGTGCTACTCCAGCGACGCACCAAGCAGCCGCATATCGATACCTGGACGCTGCCATATGGCAAGCTGCACATTGATGATGAGTCGGTCTTGGCCGCCGCTCAGCGGGAGGCACGCGAGAAATTGGCAGTGGACAAACTGCCGCTGACACACGCGGGTGATTGCTATATTCGCGTCCTTGTCGAGGGGGAGATATTATCATCGACACTGGCGCACGTGTTTTATGGTGAGACTGACGATATTGTGGCGGGCGAAGAACTCGTGTGGGCTCGTCCACATCGACTGGCGGAGTATGACTTGGCGCCAGCGGTTGAGCAAATCGTAGCGCGAACATTCTTTCGGGACCCGTTCTTTTTTGAGGAATTTATGGCAGAATTAAAGTAGGTAATTGAAAGGAGAGACTATGACAATTGACGAGTATACCGAGAAAGCCATCGCGACGCTGATTGGTACGCATGAGTATGGGGATGTTGATGCGCGGCTGATGGCACAAGTACTTGGACTGGTTGGTGAGTCGGGCGAAGTGGCTGAAAAGTTCAAAAAGCTGGTTCGCGACAAGCAGGGCATATTAACAGACGATGACCGCACAGAAATTCTCAAAGAATTAGGTGACGTGCTGTGGTATGTTAATGCAGTGGCGCACCTGCTCGGTTCTAGCCTCGAGGAAGTTGCCCAGATGAATAACCAAAAGCTCGCCAGCCGCCAAGCCCGCCAGCAGCTGCACGGGCAGGGCGATAATCGCTGACATTTTTCATTGAACTCCCATACAATATGCGCTATACTCAAGCATAAGGGTAATTATGCGCATTTCTGACAGTAGTATTGAGAAGATTTTGCGCCAGGGTGAGGTAATTTCTGAGTCACAGCTGGCTGAGTTAAAGATGGAGGCGGAGCGCACGCACCATTCGTTACAGACGATTATCTTGGAGCGCAAGGTCCTGAGCGAAGTACAGCTCGGGCAAAAGATTGGTGAATACATTAATGTGCCATTTGTGACCATCGAGCCAAAGGATATCCCTGACGATGTCCTCAAGCGTATCCCCGAACACATCGCTCGCCAGTACAATGTCGTATTGTTTGCGGTTGATGATAACGGCGTCTTGAGTTTGGCGATGGAAGACCCGGATGATGTGCAGGCACTGAACTTCATCCAGAAAGAGATTGGCTACAACATCAAGGTATTTTTGGCGACGAAAAATAATATCCTTGATTGCCTGGAAAATTATCGCGGTAATATTACCGATGAGTTAGACGAGGTGGTGTCAATTCAGAGCGGTGCTGAATCAGATTCACAAAACGTCTCTGAGGAGGAGATTTCTGAGAATTCGCCGATTGCCCAGACGGTTAACTTGCTGCTGGAATATGCTATCAAATCGGGCGCCTCGGACATCCACATTGAGCCGCGTGAGGATTTCGTCCAGGTGCGTTACCGAATTGATGGTGTGCTCAAGGAAGTGAATAAATTGCCGCGCAATGTTCAAGGTGCACTGGTTAGTCGTATTAAGATTTTGTCAAATTTGAAAATTGACGAACGCCGCGTGCCGCAAGATGGCCGCTTCAAGATCAAGGTCTCGGGTAAGCAATACGCGCTGCGTGTGTCGACGCTGCCGATCGCTGATGGCGAGAAAATCGTTATGCGTATTTTGGACGAGTCCAATCAGGCGGTTGCCCTCGATAGTCTCGGCTACTGGGGGTTGTCACTGAGTACACTCAAGGATGCTATGGCACAACCAAATGGTATGATCTTGGTGACCGGGCCGACTGGTTCGGGAAAATCGACCTCCCTGTTTAGTGTATTGTCAGAACTCAACACTCCTGACGTTAATATTTCAACCATTGAAGATCCGGTTGAATACAAAATCCCTGGCGTCAACCAAACTCAGACTAATGCCAAGGCCGGCATGACCTTTGCTTCAGGACTGCGTGCATTACTCCGTCAAGACCCGAACATCATCATGGTTGGAGAGATCCGTGACGGTGAGACTGCCAACCTCGGCGTGCAGGCAGCGCTGACTGGGCACTTGGTGTTCTCAACCCTCCACACCAACAACGCAGCCACCTGTTTGCCGCGTCTCCTTGATATGGGAATTGAGCCGTTTTTGATCGCTTCGACGGTCAAGGCGGTGATCGGTCAGCGCTTGGTGCGGCGGTTGTGTATGCACTGCCGTCAGCAGTATGTGCCGGACGCTGGGGAGCTGGCCTACATTGTTCAGATGTTTAATCTCAAGCAGGGCTCGATGCAGCGGCTACATGCGCTAGAGCAGCAGGCAGCAGCTGACAAGATTGGCGGTAATACACCGCTCGGCTCGACTGACGTGACAATTCAGTATTTATGGCGGCCAAATCCTGAGGGCTGTGACGAGTGCGGCCATAATGGTTTCAAGGGGCGCGTTGGTATCTACGAAGTCCTCGGTATTTCGATTCCGATCCAAAAAATGATCACCGCCAATGCCACCAGCAATGAAATTCAGCAACAGGCGATTGCTGAAGGGATGGTAACAATGCAGACGGATGGCTTCATCAAGTCACTGCGCGGCGTGACAACGCTAGAGGAAGTTTTGAGAGCAACAAGGGAGCAATAAATGACAAAATTTAAATACATCGCAACTAAAAATAACAATCAGCCGATCAACGGCGAGCTAGAAGCCAGTAGTCGCGCCAGCGCCATTCAGCTCATTCAAGCTCAGGGCATGAAGCTGGTTGATCTCAAGGAGGCGGGCGATGAAAAGAAGGGCTTTCGCTTTGGGAGTGGTAAAAAGTCAGTGCCGACTGAGGAGCTAGTTAGCTTTACGAGGCAGCTTAGCACCATGGTGTCTGCTGGTGTGCCGATCCTCAGGTCGCTCAACTCGATGGCCCAGCACGCCGAGAGTCCGCATTTTCGTGAGATTTTGAACGCAGTGTCCAAGGAAATTGAGAGCGGTACCTCGTTCGCTGATGCACTAAGCAAGCACCCTGAGGCATTCAGTGATGTGTACGTGAACATGGTGCGAGCTGGTGAAACGGGCGGTATTTTGGACGATATCTTGAAGCGGCTGGCCCTGCAGCAGGAAAAGAACTCATCAATGAAAAAGAAGATCAAGAGCGCCATGACCTATCCAATGGTGCTGATCGTCATCACTATCGGGGCGTTCTTTGGTTTGATGATTTTTGTCTTGCCGATGATTGGTAAGACGATTAAGGATCTGGCGGGCGAAGATGCGGAATTGCCAGCATTGACCCAGGTACTGATGAGTATCAGCCAATTTATGGTAAATTTTTGGTATATTATTTTCCCATTATTATTTGGCGGTGTGTATGCGCTGCTTCGCTATATCAAGTCGCCAAAAGGCAAGGTTAAGTTCCATCATTTTATTCTAAAAGCGCCAATCGTCAGCAAGATTATCCGTAAGGTGGCGGTGGCACGGTTTACCCGTACCTTCTCGGCGCTGATCGGCGCGGGTGTGTCAGTGTTGGAGGCGTTAGAGGTGACGGCTCGGGCGGTCGGCAATACGGTGTATCAAGATTCATTGCTTGATGCTGCCAAGCGCATTAAAAATGGTGAAGTTTTGTCGCGGATTATTAATGAGCGCGAAGATCTCTACCCGCCAATTGTTGGTCAGATGCTGGCGGTCGGTGAGGAGACGGGGCAGACGGACAAGGTGCTGGTCAAGGTGGCAGATTTTTATGAAGAAGAAGTTGACGCAGCAATTAGCGGCTTGAGTTCGACAATTGAGCCAGTGATGATCGTCTTTATGGGTGGCATGGTCGGCTTGATCGCGGCGGCAGTGATGATGCCAATTACTGGATTAGCAAATCAAATTAAGGGGTAGTTGGTTTTTCAAAATGCTTATGCTATACTTAACAAAAAGAAAAGATGTGGGCAAACGATAGTGGCAAATATTTTCTACAAGTCAAAGCCGATCATCGGGCTTGATATTAACAAGGCTGGCGTTCGGGTGATGTCAGTCGACATAGCACGGATGACGGTGCATGGATACGGCGCAATTGAACTTGATCCTGCGAAGGATGAGAGTGACGATCGAGCGGAGTATCTGTGTAGTAAAATCAATCAAATGTTTGAAAAGAATATTGTCGGGCGGCTCGGCAGTAACCGTGTGGTGCTGGGATTGCCGACGACCAAGACATATGCGCGAACCTTTGCGCTGCCGATCAAGCAGGAGAGTAAGATTGAGGAGGCGGTGAATCTCGAGGTTGAGCAGTATGTGCCGATGCCACTTGACTCGCTGTATGTTGATCATCAGATTATCAAGCGCGGCAAAGAGAACTTATCAGTCTTGATGTGCGCGGTGCCGCAAAAGATCGTTGACGAGCAGCTAGCGATTGTTGAATCGTGTGGTATCGAGGTGGCGATGATCGAGCCGAGCATCAACGCCGTGGCGCGGCTGCTTGAGCGAACCAAAGAGGGGGCGATGCCGACCGTTATTGTTGATATTGGCCCGGCGACGACCGATATTGCTATTCTTGATGCAGCAATTCGTGTGACTGGCGGCTTGAACATTGGCGGCAATACGCTAACACTTGATATCGCAAAAAAGCTGAATGTGCCACTCGAGACAGCGCACCAATTCAAGGTGCTCAACGGCCTCAACACTGGCCCGCGCCAAGAAAAAATTACTGAGGCTCTAAAGCCGAGCTTGCAGCGCATCATCGGTGAAATTCAGAAGGTCATTCGCTACTATACCGATCGTTTCCCGGATGAATCCCGTCTCGAGCAGGTGCTGATCGTTGGTAGCGGTAGTAGCGTGCCGGGGCTTGGTGAATATTTTACGGGTGAGTTGACCTTGCCAGCGCGAGTGGCGAGTCCGTGGCAGTCGCTGAACTTTAATAATTTAGCGCCACCAGCCAAGCAACTGCGGCCGCGGTTTATGACAGCAGCTGGCTTATCGCTAGTGCGAGCGGAGGAGATCTGGCATGATTAATCTATTACCGCCGAAAGTCAAACGCGAGATTATTGCGGGTAGGTCAAATGTGCTATTATGGCGCTACTGTGTTGTATCGTTAATTCTCGGCTTTTTGCTCATCGCAGCGACAGTGGGTATTTATCTGCTCATGGAGCATGCAAAAACAACTGCCCAGGAGACTATTGATACAGGTAATCGTCGGGCGATGCAGTATCAAAAAGTTCAGCAGGACTATGAATCTTTTAGCGCAAATCTCAAGATTGCTAAAGCAATTCTTGATAAAGATGTGCGGTACTCAAAGGTGGCGCTCAAGATTGCCCAGGCAATGCCATCAGGAACAGTTCTGCAGACTCTAACCCTGGACAGCCAAAAGGTTGGATCACCAATGGTCATCAACGCACGCGGTAAAACGTATGGTGATGCACTACGGCTCAAGGACAGCTTTCAACAGTCGAACCTCTTTAAGGATGTTAATCTCGCCTCGGCAGTGGCCGAAAAAGAGAATAAGGATAGCTACCCGATCAATATTACAATTAATGTGACGATGGTGCCGGAGGTGGCAAAGCAATGAGTGAGAGAAAACGAGAGAAAATGACGCCAGCAGTGACTATGCGGATCGTCTTTGCGCTATCACTAGTATTGATCTTGGTCGGTATGGGAGTGGTTATCTACTTTGGCTACACTATGCTACAAGGTACCGCCGAGGAAGTCTCCAAGGTGCAGACCGAAGCAAAAGCAGTCGACGCAAAGGTGCAAAATCTGGCACGACTAGAAAAAGAGATGGAAAAATATAAGGATAGCGTGGCCAAGGCGCAGCAGCTAGTGGCGGAGACCCGGCAGTATCAGTATCAGAACCAGATTATTAATGACCTCACGACCTATGCTAGTCAATCTGGTGTTGGGATTGCCGGATTTACCTTTGCATCAGGCTCGGCTGGATCTAAGTCAAGTTCGGGCTCGTCAAGTACATCGGGTGCAGGCAGTAGTACTGGCGCAAGTACTGGTGCCGGGCCAAAAAGTATAAAAGTATCGGTTCGTCTCAATGAAAAAACAGATTATATGGCGCTGCTTCGATTTATGCACTTGATTGAGCAGAACTTGACGCGGATGCAGATCGCTAGCGTCAGTATGTCCAAAGCTGAGGGGGCAGGCCAGGTCAATACACAAACCTTGGATGTGGAGGTATATGTTCGATGAAAAACTCACCTGATATTTCGCAAATTGGTACGCTGGCATCGCGCTTTTTCCATCGATACCATGTCATCCTCTATACATTGACGGTGGTGGTTGGAGTGTCGGTGGCGATTTTCCTGCTCTATAGCCTACTCGCCTCGTCAAATCCAAAAGAAGATACCATCC
>CAUPZG010000017.1:0-13368 GCA_963516175.1 uncultured Candidatus Saccharibacteria bacterium
TTTCGTTGATTGCGCTACACAGCTCAGCTACCGTGGCGATATCCGATGAAAACTCACTGTCTGCTTGTTCGGCTGATGCTGCATGTAATTCGTCAGCCAGTTTGTCGAACAGCAACATACGTTGTTGGGTATAGGTGACGAGCGGCTTGATAGCAAGGGCGATATGCTGCCGCCGTGAACTGTCTGTTTGGTAGGAGATCATGTCAAGTGTTTCTAGGTAGCGTAGACCGCCGGTGATAGCTGCTTTGCTAAAGCCAGTTTGCTCGTGGAGACTTGTGTGGCTGTGGTGATATGGTGGAGCGGTGAGGAGGCAGTGAACGATCGTTGCCGAGGCTGGTGGAATGCCGAGCGAGGTCAAGGTAGCTATGATATTTTTTGAGTTTACATCCATATGAACAATATATCACATAATATTGACGAAGGATAGCCTGTAGCGTGAACAGTATAGAATGATTGTGATATACTAATGTGATGACCAGGCCGTTGCTATATGATGAAATCGATCAAGATAGTATGAATGCTTTGTTTCACTCTCGTGGTTGGCCGCCAGTCTATACCGCTTCGCCCCGCTCACGTATCGTGCTGGTTGGTCAGGCGCCGGGGCGAATAGCACAGGAAACGCGCACGCCATGGAATGATGCCAGTGGTCGCACGTTACGTCAGTGGCTGGGGGTTACCGATGAGCAATTTTATGATCCTGATTTGTTTGCTCTAATGCCAATGGATTTTTATTATCCAGGTAAGTCCACGCACGGCGATTTACCACCGCGACCGGAGTTTGCCAAAAAGTGGCATCCACGACTACTAGCGCGGATGCCGGATGTGAGACTGACGATTTTAGTCGGTGCTCATGCTCAGAAATACTATCTCAATAAGCAGGCGAAGCGCAACCTGACCGAAACAGTTGCGCATTATGCGGAGTATCTGCCTCATTATTTTCCGCTTGTCCATCCATCACCGCTTAACTTTCGCTGGCGAGCGCACAATCCATGGTTTGAGACGGACGTTATTCCAGTTCTATCTAAGATGGTTAAAGAATTAGTACAGTAGCTAAGACTATGGTAGGGTATTCATACTAACATAGTTTTGCGGTCAATCTTTTTGTAGTACGAGGCCACTTCGTGCCGGTATGTATACACGTATAATGTGCTCGTCGTTATGTGGCGTCGTAAAGTAGCGACCACGAGGATCAACTCGTCCCTGCCCACCAAACTGCGTATCATCACTATCCAGAACCAAATGATATGATCCGGCTGCCGTTGGCACGCCGTAACCCGTCCATGACTGGTTGGGCGAGAAGTTGATGATAAACAGCAGGTCACCACGCATAAAACTGACGACGTGGTCGTGCTCGCGAATGGTCAGGTAGTGAGCATCTGGGTTGTCAACCGCTTGGATGATTTTCATCAGCGCCGCGTCAAATTTGCCCAGCCACTGGTATTTGAGAAAGCCATTGTCGCGTAAACTCCACTGGCGCCGGGCATACTTGAACGACCAATTATTACCCTGGCGCGGAAAGTCGATCCACTCGGGGTGTCCAAATTCATTACCCATAAAGTTGAGGTAGCCGCCGCCGTGTAGCCCAGCTGTCAGTAGCCGGATCAGCTTGTGTAGCGCCACGCCGCGCTCCACTGTCAGGTCAGGGTCGGCCTTGTCCATGTGCCAGTACATGGCTTTGTCGATCAGCCGAAAAATCAGTGTCTTGTCACCAACCAAGGCTTGGTCGTGACTTTCGGCGTAAGTGATGACTTTTTCCTCTGGGCGGTGCGAACTCAGTGTGTGCGCCAACTCGCCCAAATCCCAATCTTCGTCGCGCTTTTCCTTCAATATCTTGATCCAGAGATCAGGCGCACCCATCGCCAATCGATAATCAAAGCCTAGGCCGCCATGTTCAGCCGGTGCCGCCAGTCCCGGTAGCCCGCTCATTTCCTCAGCAATGGTCGTGGCATTGGGGCGAACAGCGTGGATGACGTCATTTGCCAGTCTGAGATAGACCAGTGCGTCCTTATCAACATCGTCAGCAAAATAATCATCATAACTGGTGAAGCTTTTGCCTAAACCGTGGTCGTGATACACCATGCTGGTCACGCCGTCAAATCGAAAGCCATCAACATGGTACTCGTCCAACCACCAGCGGCAATTGCTGGTGAGAAAGTGCAGTACTTCCGGTTTGCCATAATCAAACAACCGCGAATCCCAGGCTGGATGGTTGTGAGCTTTGAAATATTGCGTTGGATCACCCGCAAAATTGCCCAGGCCTTCGACTTCATTTTTGGCAGCATGAGCATGAACGATGTCAATGATGACGTGTAGCCCCAGTCCGTGCGCCGCGTCAACTAACCGCTTGAAATCATTGGGCGTGCCAAACCTCGAACTAACCGCGAAAAAGTTGCTGACGTGATAGCCGAAACTGCCATAGTACGGGTGCTCGGCGATGGCCATCAGCTGGATGGTGTTGTATCCTGCCTGTTTGATGCGCGGCAGGATTCCCGCGGTAAATTCATTGAAACTGGCGACTTTCTCCTCTTCGCTACTCATACCGACATGCGCTTCGTAAATCAGCGGCACGTTTGGCGCAGGCGGCATGTCATGTTGCCACCGATATGGCTCATCAGGCTGCCACACTACGGCCGAAAAATCTACCGAATCATCGTCTTGGACGACGTAGGTGGCGTATGATGGCAAACGCCAACCGTCGCCATTCGGCCAATAGACGCGCAGCTTATATTTCTGCCCGTGGTGCATCGCATCTATCGGCAGATTAACGCTCCACTCGCCATGTGCATCAGGCCGCAGGGCAAACTCCTCGCGCTCCTGCCAGTCAGAAAACTCGCCCACCAAAATCAGCCGCGTAGCATTTGGCGCCCATTCACGAAATGTCCAGCCCGCCGCTGTCTGATGCAAGCCAAAATGATGGAACCCTAGCGCAAACTCCGCTGGCGATTTACTGTCCAGAACTTTCGTTAGCTTCGACGAAACATAAGTCTCGCGATCCTTGATGACGCCCTCATGCGGCGCCAGCCATGGATCAAGCTCAACCAGCGTTTTCTTGCTCATGTTTCTAGTGTAGCGGAAAAAACTGATATAATCTATCAAATGAAACCGTTTTCTTTTGAGATCACCTCTAGGCTTGGCGATACGCTGGCGCGCACCGGCATTATTCATACGCCGCATGGAGACATTACAACACCGGCCTTTATCGTGGTCGGCACTAAGGCTAATGTCAAAGCGATGGTGCCCGAGATGGTGGCGGATGTCGGTGCGCAAGCGGTGCTGGCGAACGCCTATCATCTATATTTGCAGCCGGGCCATGAACTTATTGAAAAGGCTGGCTATTTGGGTAAATTTATGAATTGGTCGGGGCCGACATTCACTGATAGCGGTGGCTTTCAGGTACTGAGTCTGGGCTCGGGTTTTAAGAAGGTTCTGGCCATGAGTACTGATGTTGATGAGGAAATCGCCATCGCTAAAAAATCGTCGCGCCACGCCTGGGTAGACGAAAACGGCGTAATGTTCAAATCGCACTTAGACGGCTCGTACCATAAATTTACGCCGGAATTATCAATGCAAATTCAGGCGGGCATTGGCGCGGACATCACTTTTGCTTTTGACGAGCTAACGTCGCTCATTGATCCGTATGATTATCAGGTGGAGGCATTGGCGCGGACACACGCGTGGGCGGAGCGGAGTTTGGCGGAAGTTAAACGCCTGCGGAGGGCTCGTCCCGACAAGCCGTATCAAGCGTTATTTGGTGTGCTGCAAGGCGCAAACTATGAAGATTTACGCAAGCAAACGGCTGAATTTTTAGGCGCGATGGATTTTGACGGCTACGGCATTGGCGGCGCGCTGGAAAAGGAGACTATGGCCCAGACGATTCAGTGGGTCAATCAAATTTTGCCCGAGAATAAGCCGCGGCATTTGCTCGGTATTTCCGAGCCAGACGACATCTTTGCGGCGATTGAGCAGGGAATTGATACCTTTGACTGCGTCAGTCCGACGCGCGTGGCTAGAAACGGCGCAGCCTATACGCCATTTGGCCGGGTCAATGTTCGCGGGAGAAAATACCGTGAACTGTTTGAGCCGATTATGGAAGGCTGTGATTGCTACACGTGCCGCCATTACACCGCTGCTTATCTCTGTCATCTGCTACACGCCCGCGAATCTCTGGCTGGCACGTTGCTATCAATCCACAACGAGCGGTTCATTGTCAAATTAGTTGATGACATCCGCACCAGCCTAGAGGACGGAACGTTTTATGAGTTTCGCGAGGCATTTTTAGCAAACTACTATCAACGCTAGATAGGAGAGTATTATTCAACTGTCACGCTCTTTGCTAGATTGCGTGGCTGATCGACGTCGTGACCGCGCTTGACAGCCACGTGATAAGCTAGGAGCTGCGACACGACATTGAACAGGAGTGGCGTGAGGTGCGTCAATTTGGTTGAGACGCGAATCACCGTTTCGCCCGGCACCTTTTTCGTCGTATCGGTGATGACGATGGCGTGAGCGCCGCGAGTATTCATCTCGATCAAGTTACTCTGCGACTTCTCGTACAGCCAGTTGTCTTGGATATAGCAGACCTCAAAGAAACGATCATCAATCAGGGCGATCGGGCCATGTTTTAATTCACCAGCGGCATACGCTTCAGCATGAATGTAACTTACTTCTTTAAGTTTCAGCGCACCCTCCATGGCGATCGGATACAGGGTATCATGGCCAGTGTAGAGTGCGTGATTATAGTCGGCATAGGCTGCAGCGATAGATGGTATCTCCTTGCCCTGATTATCGAGGACTTTTTGGATCTCACTCGGTAGTATCGCTAATTCTTGCACAAATTCATCAATAAATTGTGGGTTGGTACCCTTGGCTTTAGCGAGCATAATCCCAAAGATCGTCAGAGCGGCTACCTGTGAGGTAAAGGCCTTGGTACTGGCGACACTAATCTCGGCACCAACGTGCAAGTACACGCCGCCATCAACCGCTCGGGCAATCGTACTGCCGACAGCATTGACGACGCCGAGGCATTTAACACCACGTCGCTTCAATTCATTCAAGCAGGCAAGGGTATCGGCCGTTTCGCCACTCTGGCTAACAATCATAGCGACCGAGTGCTCAGGCACATTGAAGGCACGGTAGCGTAGCTCACTGGCGATCTCGATGCTGATGGTTACGTCATCGGTCAGTTGCTCAATGAAGTAGCTGGCTTGCACACCGGCAAAGTAGGCAGTACCGCAACCAACGATGATAACGTGCTTGATTTGGCGTAGCTCGTCGTCGCTCATATTGAGGCCGCCCAGGCGCGCATATTTTTGGTCAGGTAGCACGCGACCAGCTAGCGTGGCTGCAAGGCTGGTTGGTTGTTCATAAATTTCTTTGGCGAGGAAATGGTCAAAGCCCTGCTTTTGAATTGCCTGCATATCCATGTCGAGCATTTCGATCTTGACGTCAAGCTTTTGCGATTCAATTGTCTGTAGTTCTAGCCCATCGCGAGTACAGCGGCCAATTTCACCATCGTGTAGATACACCACTTGATTGGTGTAGCCAACCAGCGCCGAAGCGTCACTGGCGATATATGTTTCGCCGTCTCCAACACCAATAATCAATGGACTGCCTTGGCGAGCCACGATAATTTCTTCAGGGTTTGTCGTATCAAGCACTGCAATGCCGTATGCACCAACTACCATCTTTAGTGCGCCAGTGACTGCCGTCAGTAGATCCGGTGAGTCGTGCCGCAGATAGTCAATTAGGGCTGCCAAGACCTCACTATCGGTATCGCTCTTAAACTCGTACTCATGACCAATCAACATTGTCTTAAGGTCTTGATAGTTCTCAATAATACCATTATGTACTAAGTAAATATCACCAACGTGGTGCGGATGGGCGTTACGCTTACTTGGCTCGCCATGCGTTGCCCAGCGAGTATGTCCGATGCCAACCGTATCACTAGCTTTGTGTTGTCCAACGAGCTCTTCTAGCGCTGCGACCTTGCCCTTAGTACGTAGCAGAGTTGGTGCTGCGGTATTAGACAGAGTGACGATGCCAGCACTGTCATAGCCGCGGTACTCGAGCCGCTTGAGCTCAGCGACAAGGATGTTTTGCGCCTCACGTTCACCGATATAGCCAACAATTCCACACATATATTATTTCTCCTCTAGTTATTAACCGATACCTGCTCCCTAGTATACGGTACTACATAGAAAATAATAAACAAAAAGTAATAATTACAACAATTCACCCCTGTAATAAACTGTTGTATATAATACAATTACTACTATTACCACTCAAAGTAAATGCAGCATTTGGCAAGTATACTTGTCATGATGTAGTGCCCGCCCGCAGTAATTAACAAGGTCGGAAGTGGTAATGATAGGAGTGTGTGAAAGGGAGCAATGCCAAGTTGGTGGCAACACCCGAGTATGATGCAGATGAGCGCGGCGTAAATAATAACAAATTTTGTACCGCCAACACTGAGTCTGTCGAGGGTGTGTTTAACATAGAAAAATGTGACGCCGTAGCAGATTGCTATGAGAATAAAGAGAAAGAAGAGTAGGAAGATAGCAGCTTGCCCGCTAGTTTTGATAAATAAATTAGTGAACTTGATAAGCGTCCAGGTCGCTGCCAGTGTTGTGGTTAGAAGAAGGGCGATGCTTAGTGAGGGTAGTTTCGGCAGGTTAGTTTCGCGGCGACGACTATACTCAGCGTTTAATTTCTGACGCTCGTCGTATGATAATTGTTTTGGGTATATGCCAGTATGTGTTGCGTCGGGTGTTGTTTTCTTAGAAAAGATACTCATGCTCATAGTATAAACCCTATTTACAACAGTTTGCAAACCAGTTATAATCAATGACATACGCCGTGAGGTCTGTTTAATGGACTGTACCCGCGTGAAATATAATTTAATAAAGGAGAACTTCTACAAATGGCAGATGCATTTGACCGAAGCAAGCCGCACGTAAACGTCGGTACTATGGGCCACGTTGACCACGGCAAGACGACACTGACCGCCGCAATTACGGCAGTGCTCGCAAAGCGCCTCCCAAGCGCAGTTAACAAACCGATTGCGTACGATCAGATCGACAACGCACCAGAAGAGCGCCAGCGCGGTATTACCATCGCCAGCTCACACCAAGAATACGAGTCACCGAACCGTCACTATGCACACGTTGACATGCCGGGTCACGCTGACTACGTCAAGAACATGATCACTGGTGCTGCTCAGGTTGACGGCGCGATCCTCGTGATTGCTGCAACCGACGGCCCAATGCCGCAAACCCGCGAGCACGTGCTGCTGGCAAAGCAGGTTGGTGTGCCAAAGATCGTTGTCTTCCTTAACAAGATGGACATGGCTGATGCAGACATGGTCGAGCTAATCGAGGAAGAAGTTCGTGAACTTCTCGAGAAGAATGGCTTTGACAAAGATGCACCAATCATCAAGGGTTCAGCTCTCAAGGCGCTGGAAGGCGACGAGAAGTACGAAGATGCCATCATGGAATTGGTTGAGGCTATGGATACCTACATCCCAGAGCCACCACGCGACATGGACAAGCCATTCATTATGCCAATTGAGGACGTCTTCTCGATCAAGGGTCGCGGTACTGTGGCAACTGGTCGTATCGAGCAGGGTGTTGTTAAGCTGAACGACGAGGTTGAAATCGTCGGTATCCGCCCAACTCAGAAATCAGTAGTCACTGGTATTGAGGCATTTAAGAAGTCTCTGGACCAGGGTCAAGCAGGTGACAACGCCGGTGTCTTGCTACGTGGTATTGAGCGCAGCGACATTGAGCGTGGTCAGGTCTTGGCGAAGCCAGGCACGATTACGCCACACACCGAGTTTGAAGCTGAAGTGTATATCTTGAAGAAGGAAGAGGGCGGTCGCCACACTCCATTCTCCAAGGGTTACAAGCCACAGTTCTACTTCCGTACCACTGACGTGACGGGTGAAGTTGAATTGCCAGCTGACAAAGAAATGGTTATGCCAGGTGACACCGTAACCTTCAAGGTTAAGCTGCTCGCCCCAATCGCTATGGAGCAAGGTTTGAACTTTGCTATCCGCGAAGGTGGCCGTACCGTTGGTGCTGGTGTGGTGACAAAGATTAACAAATAGTCTTTGCGTTCCAATCCTAGGAATCCCCCGGGAAACTGGGGGATTTTTGATGGGCTATACTGGTAATAAATTACCACGAGCATCTTGACAAATTAACGATATAGCGTTACAGTAGAGAAGTTATCGCAATAAAAAGCAGGAGATAAACATGAACAAACAGAAGTTGGTGGTCGTCGGTGCGGGCGGTATGGTTGGCTCAACGGCGGCGTATGCGTGTGCGCTACGAAGTGTGGTTGAGGAAATTGTGTTAATTGACCGTAGCCCCGACTTGGCGTGGGGGCAGGCGGCTGATATCAATGATGCAATGGGGATCGACCGGTGTGTTGCGGTGCGACCGGGTGACTATGATGACATCAAGACTGATGACATTGTGGTTATCACTGCCGGTGCGCCGCAACAACCAGGACAGACACGACTGGAGCTACTTGGCGTGAACGCTGAAATTATGCGTGGGACGGTGAGAAATATTATGAAAAACGGTGCTTGTCCCTATATTGTTGTGGTAGCAAATCCAGTTGACGCACTGACGTATGTAGCGCTAAAAGAATCAGGCTTGCCAAAGAGCCGGGTATTTGGTACGGGGACGACGCTCGATACGTCGCGACTGAAATCATATATCGCAGATCAGCTGGATGTGCATAGCCGGGAGGTAGACGCGTACATTTTGGGCGAACATGGTGATTCATCATTTGCGACAATCGAATCGGCGCAAGTTGGTGAAGTGCCGCTTGCTCATTATCCTGGGTTCAGGCCAGAGATGGTCGATAAT
The DNA here is from genome assembly GCA_963516175.1 of uncultured Candidatus Saccharibacteria bacterium. Taxonomy (GTDB): domain Bacteria; phylum Patescibacteriota; class Saccharimonadia; order Saccharimonadales; family Saccharimonadaceae; genus Nanosynbacter. The sequence continues at coordinate 8,874 of CAUPZG010000017.1, forward strand.
ATCGAGGAGAAAATTCGCCAGCGGGCGTATCGGGTAATCGAGACTAAACGGTCGACGTATTTTGCAATTGGTTTCGTTATCTCCAAGATCGTTTCGGCATTACGCTCATCGTCGCGTTCGGTATATCCAGTTTGCTCACTGGTTGAGGGTGAGTATGGACTGCATAATGTGGTGCTTGGCCTGCCGTCAACAATTTGTGCTGACGGCGTGAAGATCCTGACTGGATATCCGCTCAATGAGCGTGAACAGATAGCGCTGCGCCATTCGGCAGAAGTAGTGGCGGAGGCGATTCGTAGTTTGAAATAGCGTTTATATAACGTAAGCTCGGTCATTCTTGACTAGTCATACACTGGACATTGTGATATAATTACCGGGCAGTATTAATTTACTCCGAGAACTCGGCCAGTCACGAAGCGTAGTCATGAGCAGAGGTTACGGAGTCGCACATGAAGGAGGAGCTATGGCTCAAGACACTGGTATTAAGATTCGTATTCGCCTGAAAGCGTACGACCATAAAGTTATCGACCAGTCAGCAAAACAAATTATCGATACAGCAATTCGCACTGGCGCGAGCGTTGCTGGCCCTGTGCCACTGCCGACTCGTCGCAGTACCTACACGGTGGTAAAAAGCCCGCACGTCTATAAAATGGGTGGCGAGAGCTACGAGATGCGCACCCACAAGCGCCTCATTGATATCACCAATGCCACGCCGAAAACGATTGATAGCCTGCAGAATCTGAGTTTACCAGCTGGCGTTGATGCTGAGATTCGAATGTAGATAAAGCTTAGCTGATCATTTTTGCCCCGTCTCCAATAGGATAGGCGGGGCAAATTTGTTGTGGTGTACGGATTATGGTATGATAAAAAGGCTTATGGCAAAACAAAAATCACGAACGTATGCTCGGAATCGCTCAAAGGCAAGCATTGTCACGAATCGCAAGGGGCGGGAGCGGCTGTATGAAACTGACAGCATCTTTTTCGTAAAGTTGGTGGTATGTGTCGTGCTGGCGGCGTTGTGGCTACGATTGAAGCAGCCAATTGAGCTGGGTGTTGTGGCGATACAAGCGCTGCCGGTCGGGCTAATCGTGGGGCTGATACTGGCTGTGCTAATCGAGAAATATCAGTTTAATCGCAAGATCTGGTATGTGACGTTGATTTTAATGGCAATTGTTACATCCTTTACGCCCGTTGGAATTATAATTTAGCCCAGAGCATGTATGCTTAGCGCGGAAAACACAAGCCATAAAGTGCAATGCCAGCCGCGACTGAGACATTAAATGATTCTTTAGCGCCCCGCATGGGGATTTCGACAATGTAATCGCACCGCGCTAGAATGTCTGGCTCAATACCATGGACTTCCTCGCCAAGGAGTAGGGCGAAGCGATCTGGTGGCTGAAATACATCAAGTCTCACGCTAGATGCTGATTGCTCGAGGGCAATGACAGGCAAATGTTTGTCATTAGCATTTTTAAGCAGCCACTCACGAATGTCAGCTACATAAGTAAAGGGTAGCATCGTTTCTGCACCCAGTGCGGTTTTATGAATCTGAGTGGTCAGTTTTTCGGTAATATGTGGGAGTCTCTGGTCGGTGGTCTGGGGGTTACTGAGTCGTAAATCGGGGTACGGCGTATAGCCGCTAAAGACAATTTGCCTCACGCCAAAACCCTCGGCGGTTCGCATAATTGCGCCGACATTGTACGTCGAGCGAATATTGTGCGCGAGGAGGGTAATTTCTGACATACTATCATTATAGCACTCGCCCAAGGATAAGCTTTTTGCTATAATTACATACAATGGACGAAGATCGAATTCAACAACAACGTCGTGATCAGGATGAGGACGCAACGCGAAAGCGAGCGGCAATTTTAGGCCTGCAATATCTGGACACTCGTGATTTTGAACAGACAATTCCGCTTATTCGTGACATTTTGACAATTGAAGAAATGTATAACGGACATGTTGTGCCACTAGCGATTAATCCTGACGAGCAGTCATATCGATTTGGTATTACGTCACAGACACCGCAATCATTAGTGGCAATGATGACCAATAATTACCGCGAGCAGGGGATTATCGCGAAGTTCTTCCTGATATCAGCCTCAGGCTTTCGGTCCCTGATGCTGCGATTTGATCCGCCGAAGAAAGTGATCTATGATGATATCGAAATTGCCAAAGAAGGTGACAGTGATACGCTTCAGCAGGTCAGCCAAACACTGGCGACTGTTGGTACGAATGACGTATTTAATTATCTAATTGATCAGGCGGATCGGCTCAATGCTTCGGATATCCATATCGAAAATCAGCGTGACACCATTCGGGTACGGATGCGTGTTGACGGTGCGCTGCACGCAGTAGCAGAACTTGGCCGTGATCGGTATCGAGTTATCATGGCGGCGCTGGCCTCGCGAGCAAATATTTCGACAGCGTCCAATGAGCCTCAGTCGGGACACATGCAGCAAGAAATCCATCGTGATGGTGTATCACACCTCCTCAATCTCCGTGTTGAAGCGGTGCCAACGATGTATGGTCAGGATGTGGTGATGCGCTTATTTAATTTTGACACCTCGATGTTGAACCTCGATTTACTCAGTATTGGTGCGGCTGAGCGGGAGCAAATTGATGAGATTATCTCTCATCCGCGTGGCCTGGTGCTGCTGGTTGGGCCGACTGGTTCGGGTAAGTCGACGACGCTATATAGCATTCTCAACGCGCTCAATACACCGGATCGTAAAGTGATTACATTGGAAGATCCAGTAGAAAATACCATCCCCGGCATCACGCAGATCCCGATTGATACGACGGCGGGTCAGCGGTTTGATGATGGGTTGCGTAGCGTATTGCGCCTCGACCCGGATGTGGTGATGGTTGGCGAGATCCGTGATCAGGAAACGGCAAAGACGGCGATTCAGGCGTCAATTACCGGACACCTGGTGCTATCAAGCTTTCATGCTAACTCAACATCGGCAGCGTTTAGTCGAATTATTGATATGATTGGTCAGAATCCAATTTTTAGTTCAGCGGTGCGGCTATTAATTGCTCAGCGACTCGTGCGGCGGCTACATGATGAGAGTAAGGAAGAATATGAGCCAGATGAGGCAACGCGCAACTGGGTAAAGGAGGTTTTGCGGGATCTACCGTCACATGTTGATTGCCCTGATCTTGATACGTTTAAACTGTGGCGACCAGTGGCGACCGACGATGTGCCATTTGGTTACAAGGGGCGTATCCCAGTGATGGAGCAGCTGGTGGTGACTGAGGAAATTCAGAAGTTCCTGCGTGGCGACATTGCTGACGTTCATACTGAAGCGATTGAGGCTGCAGCTAAGAAACATGGTATGGTGACATTGTTGCAAGCAGGCGTACTAGCAGCCCTGCGTGGCGAGACGACACTTGAGGAAGTTAATCGAGTTATCTAGTGGACACCAAAAGCTATACTGAGGCCGGCTTTTTGATGGTGTCTATTGCGATTGTTACCATATGTTAAATAGGGTTATGTGATAACACGAGCGACGGTTGATGCCACCCGCTCATCAAATGGCGAAGGAATGACTTCGTCAGCAGTTGGGCTTTCAACTAGTGCTGCCAATGCCTCGGCTGCTGCTAGTTTATGCTGGTCGGTAATCTTTTTTACGCCGTGATCCAGCGCGCCACGGAAGATACCCGGAAAGGCCAGGGAATTATTAACTTGGTTTGGAAAATCGCTGCGGCCAGTAGCAACAACAGCTGCGCCGGCTTGTTGGGCGACATCTGGCATGATTTCTGGCACTGGGTTTGCTAGGGCAAAGATGATTGGATCCTCGGCCATTTTCTGTACTAATTCAGGCGTGAGTAATCCAGCCCGTGACACACCGATAAACACGTCAGCATCGGTGATGGCGTCTTCAATTGAGCCAGCTTGTGAAGCATCGACGTATTCTAGTAGCGCAGTTTTTTCAGCATTCAAGTCCGTACGAGACATACCAACAATGCCGCGGCTATCTACCGCCACAATGTTCCGCGCGCCGTATAGATGTAGCAATTTAATAATGGCCGTACCAGCTGCGCCAGCGCCAATGACCACAAATTTACAGTCCGCCAGGTTTCGTTCGGTTAGCTTTGCAGCATTAATCAGCCCTGCTAATACCACGACTGCCGTACCATGCTGGTCATCGTGAAATACGGGAATGTCCAACTCGGCCTTCAGGCGCTCTTCAATCTCAAAACATTTTGGCGCAGCGATGTCTTCCAGGTTGATTGCTCCAAAGCTTGGTGCGATTGCCTTGATTGTAGCAATAATCTGTTCCGGCTCGTGAACATCCAGTACAACTGGCACGGCATCGACATTGGCAAAATGCTTGAATAGCAGCGCCTTACCCTCCATCACCGGCATGGCGGCTTTCGGTCCCAAATCACCGAGGCCCAAAATAGCTGAGCCATCAGAAATCACGCCGACCAAATTATTTGTCCAGGTGTACTTTGGTAGGTCTGCTGGATTTTCGGCAATCGCTTGGCTGAC
>CAUPZG010000018.1:0-11719 GCA_963516175.1 uncultured Candidatus Saccharibacteria bacterium
TGGACGAATTATGCGCCAACGGCATGAATTTGTATGAAGCAATCGTCTACGTGCGCAAACATACACTCTATACTAACCACACCCTGCTCCAGGCAGCTGAACCAGAATTTCACCGCTCGCAATTTGAAAAATTGGTACTGCCAAACCTCAAAAGCAACGCCGTGCGCTGCTGGCTAATGGAGCAATTTCGGGATGACCACTTGCGACCAAACTTGCTAGCAATCGAGCTGACCGAAGCCAAAAATGGCGTCAGCAAACTGCACGCGCGAGTGGCAAATTTCCGCGACCGCAACAACGACAAGGTCAAATTCCACGCCATCACCAACGGCATTGACCTAGAAACCTGGGTGCTACCGGAAATCCTGCAGGCTTATCGTGAACATGCCATTATTGATAAATTTGGCCTGCCGACCGAACAGTACCAAGAGGCGATCAGCGGGCTGCCAGCCGCCACTATTCGATCGCTCAAGCGTACTGGCCGTCTGGAATTAAATCGAATTCTCGCCAGGCGCAAGGATCAATACAACAACCCAGTTCACCTGCCCGAAGACGCGCTGGTGTTCGACTTCAAGCGACGATTCGCCAATTATAAGCGACCACATCTACCATTTGAGCGCCCAGAAGTGCTCAAGCAGATTTTGCTCGATAGTAACGCTCACTACATTCTTGCTGGCAAGGTCCACCAGGGTGATCATGATATGTATCAGCGGCTCCTGACTATCCTCAAACTCGTCGATAGCGACCCTGTCCTACGTGAGCGTGTCCATTACATCCAAGATTACGACGAGGCCTTAGGGCGAGCGCTGGCGATTGGCTCAGATGTTGCTATCAACGTGCCGATCATTGGCCTCGAGGCCTGCGGCACATCATGGGAAAAAGACATCGCCAATCTCAAACTACTCATCTCTACCAGTGATGGTGGCGTTGCTGATATCAAGCCGATTGCCTGTCTCGAGGTGAGCGGTGTGAGCTCAGAGGACGAGACCACCTCGCTCTACGCCAATATGCGGCGGGCAGCACAAATTATCGCTAACGATGAGCTGCTGACACAGCACATTCATCGCCAGCTCACGGCCTATCTACCGATCATATCGGGTGCACGGATGCTCAAGGATTATCTCAAGTTCCTATTTCCCGCCCGGCATACAACCAAATAGGGCCGACAGCAGTATACTCCGTAACTATTCGGTAATAACTTCAATTTCTGCACCCAGTGAATTCAGCCGCTGTGCTAACTCCTCGTAGCCGCGATTAATCGAATACACATCACGCAAGATTGACACGCCCGGCGCCGCTAACATGGCAAGTAGTATCACAACCGACGGCCGCAGCGCTGGCGGCGCCACAACATCAGCGGGTTTCCACCTGGTCGGACCAGTGATATACACCCGATGCGGATCAACCAGTTCGATCTGTGCGTTCAACTTACTCAGCTCGGTGAAATAAATTGCTCGGTTCTCATAACTCCAGTCGTGCACTAGTGTCCGGCCTCTCGCAACCGTTGCAATTAATCCCAAAAACGGCAAGTTATCCATATTAATTCCCGGGAACGGCAGCGCATGGATCTTGTCTTTTGGTGCAACCAGCTCGGAATGTTTCAATGTAATGTCCACTAAACGAGTTCGGCCATTGTTAGCTGCATATTCCTCACTTAACCCATATTGCAAACCCATTTCAGCCAATGTCGCGAGCTCAATTTCCAAAAACTCAATTGGTGCCCGGCGTACCGTAATTTCTGAGTCTGTCACCACAGCTGCCGCGATGAAACTCATCGCCTCGATCGGATCTTCAGATGGGTAATAATCGACTACCGTATTGATATGCGACCGGCCCGTGATTTTTAGTGTCGTTGTGCCGATGCCCTCAACGCTCACGCCCAATTTCTGCAAAAAGAAACACACATCCTGCACCATATAGTTTGGGCTCGCATTGCGAATAATGGTGGTGTCCGGAGACAGTGCCGCCGCCATGATAACATTTTCCGTCACCGTATCGCCACGTTCAGTCAATAAAATTGTCCGGTCACCCGTTGTTGGATCGACGCGCGCATGATAGTATTCGCTCTCAGCATCCACCTGCATCCCAAAGTGCTTTAGCCCTGACAGGTGTGGCTCAACCGTGCGCTTGCCGAGATTACAGCCACCAGCAAATGGTAGCCGAAAATCATCATATTGATGAAGTAGCGGACCCAGGAACATCAATACCGTACGAGTACGCTTAGCAGCAGCGACATCCATATCCTCCAGCCTCAGCCGCGCCGGCGGGATAATTTCCAGATCGTTCTTTCGCAGCCAGCGAGTTTTAACACCAATCGAATTAAGCACCTCGATGATCCGATTAACCTCCTCGATGCGCGCCACATGATGCAGTGTTGTTCTCCCCTTATTGAGCAGGCTGGCGCAAAGCAGCCCCACAGCTGCATTCTTGCTCGTTTTGACTGATATATCACCAGAAAGTTTTTTACCACCATGTACCCGAAAATTCATCTTGCCTGAACGATTGAGCGTAACGATACTACAGTTGAGTACATCGCTAATTCTCACCAGCATCTCGACACTAATATTCTGACCGCCGTTCTCTATACGATTGATAGCACTTTGTGATGTACCAATAGCCTCAGCTAACTGTGTCTGCGTGAGGCCCTTGCGGATACGGTTTTCATTGATAATAACACCGATTTTTTGGAGATAGTCATTCATACTCATGATGAACAATATACCACACATGATATATAATGTAAAGTGCTATAATAGAGTACAAGGAGGGAGTGTGATGCAAGATACACAAATTGCCGATTTAATTGCGGCAGAAATAAAACGACAGCAACGAGGAATTGAGCTGATCCCAAGTGAAAATTATGTTTCACCAGACGTGCTCAAAGCATTGGGCAGCGTCTTTACTAATAAATACTCTGAGGGCTACCCCGGCCGGCGCTACTATGGTGGGCAGGATAATACCGACCAAGTTGAGCAGCTGGCGATTGATCGCGCTAAAAAGCTATTCAGTGCTGATCACGCCAACGTCCAGCCACACTCCGGTGCCCAGGCCAACGAGGCCGTATACTATGCGTGGTGTGAGCCGGGCGATACCATTCTGGCCATGGATTTGGCACATGGCGGCCACCTGACCCACGGTGCGCCAGTCACCCGCTCAGCCCGCGAGTATAATTTCATCCGCTACGGCATCAAGGATGTCGAAACTGGCGAAATTGACTACGAAGAAATTCGCCGTTTGGCACTGCAGCACCGGCCAAAGATCATCTTGGCGGGATTTTCGGCCTATCCACGAGAGCTGGATTATGCCAAGTTTGCCAAGATTGGAGGCGAAGTCGGCGCTATGTTGATGGCAGACATGAGCCACATTGCTGGACTAATTGTCGGCGGCGTAGCCAAAAATCCGTTCGATTATGGTTTTCACGTTGTCACCACTACTACACACAAAACCTTGCGCGGCCCGCGCGGCGGCCTAATTCTGTCAAAAGGCGTGGTCGGCAACCCTTTGAAGCGGCCAGAAAAAACCTTGGAAAACTTGCCAACACTGATTGACCGGGCAGTCTTCCCTGGCACGCAAGGCGGCCCGCACATGCACACCATTGCCGCCAAGGCAGTGGCCTTTGGCGAGGCGCTCCGCCCAGAATTCACCGAATACGCCGAGCAAGTCGTCAAAAATGCAGCCGTCCTGGCAGATGAACTGAAACGCGGCGGCCTCAAGTTAGTGACAAGCGGCACCAGCAACCACTTGGTGCTGGCAGACGTTTATGGCAGCTTTGGTATTGACGGCAAAACCGCTCAGGAGCGACTGGAGGCCAGCGGCATCACCGCCAATGCCAACGCCATCCCCAACGATACCCTGCCGCCATTCCGTCCAAGTGGCCTGCGTCTCGGCACGCCAGCAGTAACCACTCGTGGTATGACCGAGGCAGAAATTAAGCAAATTGCTACGTGGATCATCACAGCAATCACCACAGAAGACCCAGCAGAATACGCAAATATTACGCGACAAACTACTAGCCTTGCGGCGCGTTTTCCGTTACCATATAACTAATACTACATAATTGGGGGGCAAATCAGAAATGATTTCTTCAAACAAAACTAAAGGTTTCACATTGGTTGAGCTCTTGATCGTGATCGTGGTCATCGCTATCTTGGCTGCTATTTCGATTGTGGCGTACAATGGTGTATCCAATAAAGCTCGGGATAGCGAAAGGTTAGCCAACGCACGCGACATCATCAACGCTGCCGCCGTGTACAACTCAGAAAAAGGCCACTGGCCGACGATAGCAGAGCTGGGGTCGTTCAATACTATTAAACTATCCGAACAGATAAAGAGTCGCCTTGGAACTACTGCACCAAGCCCAAGCGACAAAAGCAAGTATCTATATGAGTTGTGCGGAACTGCTCCAAACGTTACCGGAGCAAAAGTTACCTACTGGAAAGAAGCTATTGATAATCATGAAACTCATGAGCAGGTCCTGAGTAGTGGTAGTGGCTGTTAAAGACAGCGGAATACTCAAACAAATAGCCCCGACAACCATCGGGGCTATTTGTTGTTTTGACGTTAAATGCTAATTTAAATAAACTAACATTTGCCAGTTGATAAGCTCTTCACGCCAGCAGTTTCTGTGCCAGATGCAATCTCTTTGTAGTATTCTACCTTGACGCCAGAAGGTTTGTTATTGTCTTGACAAATCGTATACTTGTAGGTATTATGGTCTGCATCTGGATTCGCACTGGTACTAACCTTACTAGAGTCTGCAGCGGCACCGGTCAGTTTAACTGTCTGAAAGGTTGTCAGATCAGAATGTTGTGGCCACGAATCATGCTCTGAATTATATGCAGCTGCTGCATTTACTAAGTTACGAGCAGTTGCAACTCGCTCATCGTCACGTGCTTTTTGTGTCACACCATTGTACGCCACAATCGAAATAGCAGCCAAGATAGCGATGACCACGATCACGATCAAGAGCTCAACCAATGTGAAACCTTTAGTTTTGTTTGAAGAAATCATTTCTGATTTGCCCCCTATTTTTAGTTAGTTATTATTGTAACTTGATTGTAGCAAAGCGGTTATAAAAGCGCAAGCATTTTAATAATAATTTCCCAGTCTGGCTAAATTCAGCCACTAAAACAGAGGTAGTAGCCTCAACTAGGATTCTGTTAGCCACAAATAATCACATCAATATACTATGGACACGAGGCGCCGGCAGCACCGTTAGCAGCGACATTAATCGATTTGACAAAGCGCTGACTAAAGTATTCGATATTCTGACCGGCAACGGTCTTGGTCACCCCGAGGCTGACCTTGAGGGTGCCATCATTGATCTTGCAGACCTTGAAATTAAGCACCGTACTCGTATCGATAATCGTTTCGACTGCGCCGTTCAACTGCCAAATACGATCGCTGGCACTCGGGCATGAGCCGTCATACATCGTCTTGCGCTTGAGCTCTGAACCACTTTGGAAATATTCGGTCGTATATGTCTTGGCGTCGGCGATAGCAACTGCTCCCCACGCTACGCCACAATCACTTTTCTGAATCAGCCGTCGTGTCGGGCTATAGGGGTTATCGCTAGTGGCGAGACTATGCATACGTACATATGACGAGGTTGTCCCCTCCAGTGTGGTACTGATCCGCACATCCGCCTCAATCCGATCAAGCGCTGTTAATACGTCGCTCTGCAGCTGAGACTTGGCACTAGTGACCATTGATGAACCAGTGAGATTAATAATTAAGCCGATGATACCCGCTAGCACCAAAATAATGACCGGTGCAATCGCCAAGATCTCAATGAGTGTAAATCCTTGGCTATTCTGCTGCCGATTAGCGTTAGCCCGAAATATACGTCGCATGCACCACCTCCTGCGCTGGCGTTCCATAAGTAATAATGACCGCGACACGAATGACCGCGACGCTGTTTGGCACCTTGCAATATTCAACTCGAGCACGTACTGGACTCGGCAATGTTGGTGTGGTTGGTGGTGTTACCTGCTCAGTCTTAACCGCACCGCTACCACAGACCTCAGACACTGTTCTATACAGGCCACGTTCACGCAAAATACCGTAGCCAAGATTAGCAGCCTCTGATGTGCGGCGTGCTTCGGTATTGCGCATCAACACTGCCCCGTACAGCTGGTAACCACTCATGAGAAAAATCCCCGCGATAATCAAGGTGATCATCAGTTCAACAACGGTAAAACCGCCCGTACGTACTAGAGACGCTTGCTGCTGAGTGTTTGCCATTTACCCGGCTCCTTTGTTTCTAAGTGATAAAAAATCGTATAGCGCCGGCAAGCCGCGCCTATCTCGTCACATACACCACCATAGACACCAGCGATGTAGACATACGCGCCGTTCGGATAACCGGTAATCTTGGTGTTTTCATAATCATCTTTCTTGGCAAATAGCTGACCGGCATTGGTAATCGGATTAACACCAAATGTACCATTAATTGCCGAGATAAGCCGCTCCTTATCCAGCGGACCAGTCTTGGCAGCACCACCCACTTCATCAAAGGCCGCCGCAAACTGCGCTGCATTCATCTTGCCAGCGCCACTAGCACCAGAAACATACGCTGGATAACCGCCAGCAGGTTTGATAACATTGCCGGCACCATCACGAATTTCCCGTGGATAGACGCTCTCGAGATAATTCTGCAGAGCAAGGACATCGGCCTCACGCTCCTTATCACGTGCCGCTGCCTGATAATTACGAAAACTCAATGTCGCGAGCACCAGCAAAATTGCCATGACAGCAATAGCAATGATTAGCTCGACTAGCGTAAACCCCCGTCCCTTCATACCCCCATCATACTCGGAAATAGATATAAGCGCAAGCGTTTTGAGGCTCAAATTTCCAACGGTTCTTGCTGGATCTGGATGTGAAATTTGTCGTAGACTGCCTGGATAATGGCGTTACGTGCCGCCGCCAGATCGTGGTAGCCAGTCGCCGACTCATTGATCAATACCAGTGCGTTCTTATCATGCACCCGCATACCGTGAAGCAGCGCCCCCTTGAGCCCAGCTTGCTCGATCAGCCAGCCCGTCGGCACCTTGTATCGACCGTCCGGCATATCATAGACTGGGACATCCGGATACTGTTCACGAAGTTCACTTAGCTGCCATGATTCGATCAGCGCGTTCTTGAAGAACGAGCCGGCATTAGGCCGCTCGGTCGGATCGGGCAGCTTATCAAACCGAATTGCCATAACTGCGTCACGGATCACCTGCGGCGTAAAGGTCGTGATGTTCATGCTGGTCAAATACCGTTGTAGACCAGCGTAAAACGGCGGTTTCGGCGCTGCGTGATGGAGCTTGATGGTAATTGAGAGAATGCAGTAGCGGCCGCTCGCCTCACCACGAAAAATACTATGCCGATACGAAAACCCACATTCCGCCGCGCTCAAGGTTACCACTCGGTCAGTTAGCGAATCGTACGCCTCTAGCTCGGTGAGCACATCAGCAACTTCCTGGCCATATGCACCGACATTTTGTACCGGCGCGGCGCCGGCTGTACCAGGGATGGCAGACATCGCCTCAATACCACTCAGGCCCATGGCGACCGTACGCTTGACTACCTCGTCCCATATTTCACCCGCACCGACCTTGATCGTTGCTGTCTGACCATCATCAGTCAGTACTTCAAATCCCTTAATCCGATTGAGTAGCACCGCCCCCTCAAACCCCTCGTCGCGAGCGATGACATTACTACCGCCGCCCAAGACGAAAATCGGTATACCCTGCATCTTGGCACTTTTATATAATTCCCTCACTTCATTCACCGACGTCGCCGACGCCATAAAACGCGCTGTGCCGCCGAGCTGCATCGTTGTATACTGTTGCAACGGAATCTCTGTTCGTATCTCCATGTGATACATTATATCATTTCTATTTAGGAGCGGCGCGTGGTATAATACCCTCATGTGCACCCGTAGCTCAGTGGATTAGAGTGCTTGGCTTCGAACCAAGTGGTCGCAAGTTCGAATCTTGCCGGGTGTACCATAAATTTCGCGCTTTTCCACCGGATCTTTTCCTATCAGCGCGTTAGTGTGCCCCGTTAGCTCAACTGGATAGAGCGTTGGTTTCCGGTACCAAAGGTTGCAGGTTCGATTCCTGTGCGGGGTACCAGTTTTCTAGTGTATTCATGTGTCTGTAATTGCCTATCAATTACACATAGAGGGTAACTAGCAGCAGTACGACAACCCCAAAACCACAAAGGCAGCGTATCGTATTCCATTGTGTCCAGGCTGCAGCGTACCAACCCCAGGCTGCCTTTGCCTCAGCCTCAGTCGTCACGGTTGTTTTGCGTAAGCGCTCATTAAGCGGCACATTGCGAGTACCGGTCAAAAGAAACACACCACAAAAATACAGACATAATGCTGCGACGGGCAGTATAATGTTTTCTTTTGACATCCACGCAACCCCCGTTACAAACAATAGTAAAAAATTATTTAATACAAATAACACGATAAAGGCTGAGCGCAGTACTGTTTTATTAATATTCTGCATGGCATGTACGGCAGCCAGCGCTGATGCTCGGCCAAGTCCCCGCATGATAAAATCAGTAAATGCCCACAAACTAACTGTCGTGAACATAACACTCATAGCAACTATCAGCGTCAGTGTATCGAGAGTAGATATCATCATGTACTTATTATACCACAGTGCAACTGGTCCACTTCTGCCTACCCAAACCTCACTGGAATATCGGACTATTTACTAAAGTGGGTTCAATTGCTGCACCGAGGTACCACTATACTAGACAATGCCCTGGTCGATACCGGGGTGTTTTTGCTTGAATTGCTCAGTTGTTGGTAATACCAACTTGCCATCCGTCATATCCTTGATTTTACTTTGAAAATGATCATACGCATCATATACCGACAGGCTGGGGGTTATCATCCGCGGTAATTTATCGATAAAGCCCATCGCCCACTTTACTGCCCGTATACAGACATCTTGCCCGCCCTCACCAAAACCTATCAGCGTTTCTCCGCTCAGAGACCGCATCAATTCATCATGAAATGCTTTCGCTGATGAACACTCAATTTCTTTTTCGGTAACGGTCGTGAGGCGCTCTATCGTGGCGTCGAACTCACGCCGCGATTGTCGTTGCTGTTCTTCCTGCCTTAGTCGATCGTATGTCTCTTTCACACCATCGAACAGCTGCAAGAAACAGTCCGCCAAATATTCATCAGTATGACTCTCGCGCGCGTCCAATTGACTATCGTTAGTTTTTATGCCCATGCTAGTACGAACTTCCAGTGCGACTCGTTCGCGCCGTATCGCATCATACTCTTGTTGGCACTCTTGGCACTTTTTGGCAAACACAAGGGCGTCCGAGTTATATCGCGGATCTCTAAATATAAACCGAATAATATTATTGATAGTTATTATCTGTGTATCAAATCTAAAGTTAGGGTCGACTCTGCTCGTCTTCCAAAACCACTGCAGACTAGATACCACCGGTGACGGCTTGCTCGCTAGTGCCTTGTCAATAAGGTCGAGGTTAATAGTAATGTTGTCGGGGCGTTCATGTATTACCCGACTAAGTTGTTCTACCTGCCCCTCAAGCCATTTTCTTTCAGTCAGTCGAAAACCAATCGACCCAACCGCACCACCCACGACAGTTCCAGCCGTCGTCAGAAATGGCTCGCCAGAACCTAGCCATGACATACCTCCACCAGCGACAAAGCCGCCAAGTCCGAGAGCACCCATATCCCGTAGTGTTAGCCTAGTATGTCGATCTTCCCAAGCTATATCTTCAAGCTGCTCGATAATATTCACAAGTATAGGATCTTGACATACGGTAACAAAGCCCTGGCTGGAGATGCGGCCGTTATATTCAACCCTCTCAGACCCGGGGAGATCAAGAAAACACCCCCCTACAATTACCCCGTCCGCGATAACAAAACAGGGTTCCTGTACCTCTCTTGAAAGCTTCGGGTCAATCAATTCTCCACACCCTAGCACCTTAATAGGTGTTACTATCTCTACACCCCCTCGCGGTATGGCGCGGCGTGTCCGCTCGGTCAGTTGCCCACTTTCATCAATAAAACCACTCGTCACAAGCCCCTCAATTGAGCTGGGCGATCGCTCTCTAACCTCACTTCCGCGCCCGAAAGACTCCATACCGCTCTTAGCCATGTGACTATTATACAATATTAAATTGTATTGACAACTCTACCGTCCGAGTGATATCGGCGGCACGCCCGGGCCTAGGGACACCATACTACTGCCATCGGCCGCCTCCCCGACCACCGCTCGTATCTGCTCCGCCGTGATAATCGTCGTTGAACCCGGCGCGACAGAGCCAGCGAGCAGCTGCTTGGCAACGGTATTCTCGACAGCTCGCTGCACTACACGGCGCATCGGACGAGCGCCGAGGCGCGGGTCATAGCCAGCGTCAACCAATAATTTTTTGCCCGCCTCTCCGACAGCGACTTGGATTTTTTGTGGCGCCAACGTTCGATTAATACCAGCCAAAATGAGATCAACGACCTGTAGCAGCTCTTCTTTGCCCAGAGGACGAAATAGCACAATCTCATCAAACCGGTTGAGAAACTCCGGACGAAACAGATTAGCATTGATCAGCTCATTGATAAATGTTTGCTCAAACTGCTCCAGCTGGTAGCCACGCTCGATATATTCGCGAATTCTCTCGGCACCAGCATTTGACGTCGCAATGACGATGGCGTCACGAAAACTAATGTCGCGGTTTTTCTTGTCGCGTAAAATTCCCTCGTCCAGTAGCTGCAGAAGCGTCGTGAGCACCTGTGGATGAGCCTTTTCAATTTCATCGAGCAATACCACCGAGAACGGTCGCTTCTGTACCTGGGCGGTCAGGCTCATCGGATCGTTCGCCCCATCAGCGATCAGCCGCGCCACGTCCTCGGCCCGCACAAATTCGTTGAGATCCAGCCGAATGAGATTGCCCTCGCCACCAAAATAGATATCCGCCAGCGCCTTGGACAGCTCAGTTTTACCGACACCAGTTGGGCCAAGGAACAGAAATGTACCAATCGGCCGATCAGGGTTGCGCACACCGGCCCGTGCTCGCCGGATCGCATCAGAGATGACGCTGACGGCACGCGTTTGATTGATCATGCGCTGATGAATCAGGTCTTCGAGGTTCAAGAGTTTTTCCCGTTCGTCGTCAGTTGAGGCAGTCGCGATCTTGATGCCCATGGTTTTTTCGACCGCGTTATCAACCGACTGAGCTGTCACCAGCCCGGACGACGCATAGTGGGCCGCCGCCTCCAGCACCTTGAGCGCCCGACCCGGCATCGCCACGTCTTGGACGTACCGCTCGCCGACGCGGTAGGCTTCAGCGATGGCTTGATACATGTAGGTCACTTTGTGGCGATGTTCGAGGCTGATTAGCTGATCGCGCATAATTCGCACCGTCTCCTCGGGTGATGATGGCTCAATAACGATGGTATTGAGCGCCGTCGCCAGCTGGGCGTTGTGCTGAGAAATCTGCAAGTAGCGCTGACTATCCATGGTCAAGATAATTCGCAGCCTGCCCGCCTCCAAAATTGGCAGTAACAAGTTACTCAGATCAACCGAACCAACGCCTTCCTCAAAGAACAGCTGGGCATTATCGAGACACAAAATGACATTCTTTGATAAAAATGCTTCGTTGAGAATCTGCGTCACCAGCGCTTCTAGCTCACCCCGACCAGCCGCCGCCGAGATCAGCGACGAGGCGTCCAAGAGGAAAA
>CAUPZG010000019.1:0-11655 GCA_963516175.1 uncultured Candidatus Saccharibacteria bacterium
GATTTTGAACAGGTGACCGCGCCCTAATAGTTATTGAATGCGGCGGATGGTTCACCTGATCATACAATGGTTCGTCGCCTGGGCTTCCTTAGTCTATGATATAGTGTGAGTATGAAGTATCGGTATGTTGTCCTAGTCGCTGTACTAGCTGCGACAGTAGGCGTTATGCTAATGCATATGGTGGCGCCAATGAGCATTGGTCCGTTTGATGTTTTGGCGTTTTTCCTATGCTTATATGTGGTGACTACCTCGTGCTGCTACTTGGTGATGGCTACAGTGAAGCATGTCGTACAGCGCGCTGTCCGGCATAATGCATACCGTGGCTTAGTCACAATACCACCGTTGAAATTATATTATTATGCGAGTATTGTCGGGCTCATACCAATTATCTTACTTGGCATGCAGTCGCTTGGCGGTGTTACGGCGTGGGATATTTTGCTTTTGGCACTTTTTTTGAGCCTTGGTTGTTTTTACATACATAAACGATTTTAGGACGTAGGAACTCTATCGGTAACGTGGTACAATATAGATATGAATCCAGAGTTGCCTCAAGTGCGTCCACCAGTTGAGAGTTTACCACCTGCTTCTGGCGGCGAGGTTCGGCTTGATGGTGATATAAATCGAGTAGAGGTTGAGAGAAGTGCTGTCGAACGCCCAATGACTAATATGGCGGACTCGCAGATGCCGGCGACAGTACTACCGACCGTTCCGCTGCCGGCAACTCCAGCAGTACAGGCTCCTGTATCAACAACGACATCAACTGACGACACACCGCTAATAGCTAGTGATGATGATTTGATCGAGAAGGAGTGGGTTGATAAATTGAAGCGGATTATTACTTTGACAAAAGATGATCCGTATGAGCGAGCGCGGGTAATTGCGCAGCTACAGGCTGATTATCTCAAAAAGCGATACAACAGGGAGATGGGCCAGTCAAACGGATAGGAATATGGATAGCGGGCCATTAATTACTGGTTTTATTGTTGTCGTAGTATTGGCGATCGGCGTGACTATTGTTACGCTGCAGTATCGCAAGATGCTGCGTGAAGCAAAAAATTATGAGCGCGGGCTAAAAATGGTGCCGCTGCTAATTCATTTGCCGCCATCAAGTGAGGATATTGATGGGGCGAGCCGTGACCAGCGTGATTTGACGGAAGAAATTCTCAGCCAAGCGCAAGTGATGTATAATATTATATCAAGTACCGCCACGAAAGGGTTTAAGAGTCGACTCTACGGGCAGCGTCACTTATCATTTGAGATTATCGCACGTGGTGGTTTAGTGCATTATTATGCCGTGGTGCCGACGGTGCTGGTTGATGTAATTCGCCAAGCGATCGCGGCAGCTTATCCGGCTGCGCGCTTGGAAGAAGTGGCTGATACGAATGTATTTAGTAAAATTGGCAAGATGAGTGGGACAATTGGTGGTGAGTTCTCGCTTCGTAAATCGTTTGTCTATCCTATCGCAACATATCAGGAATCAAAGCGAGACGCATCGCGGGCGCTACTGAATGCCATGTCGGCGGCGACAAAAGACGATGGTATCGGTTTGCAGTTCTTGGTTCGGCCGGCGCGGGAGGGTTGGTCGCGTGCTTCGGAAGAGCATGTTGAGAAAATGAAGAAGAACAAGGGCAAGAAGTCAACGAAGGTGGCGGGCATTGATATCTCGATGGTCGGAGACATTTTTGAGGCGTTGTGGAAACCACCACAGTCAGCGAAGGAAAAAGAAGGTGAAATTAAGCCTGAGGACAAACAGCTATCGTCGCTCGAGCAGGCAGAGGTTGATGCTATTAGCGAGAAGACCCGCTATCCGGCGTATGAGGTATTAGTGCGGGTGGTAATTTCATCAAATACTGCCGCTCGTTCACAGGTTCTACTGAAAAATATTATCGCTGCATTTGCGATGTTTGACTCGCCACGCAATAATGGTTTTCGTTTTTCGTTGACAAATAATATTGAGGAAATGACCACAGCGTATATTATGCGGTTTTTCCCGCAACATATTCGCAGTAATATCCTTAATAGTGTTGAGATGGCGACTCTGTTTCACCTGCCGAGCGCAACTGCCATCCCAACTTCACAGGTTAAGCGGCAGATGTCCAAGCAGGTTGATGGGCCGACTGATGTCTTGGACGAAGGACTATTGATTGGTTACAATGAATTTCGTGGTACGAAAAAGCCAATTCGTATCGGTACGAAGGATCGCCGCCGTCACGTTTATATCATCGGTCAGACTGGTGTTGGTAAGTCAGTATTGCAGGAAAATATGGCGTATCAAGACATGATGGATGGCCGGGGATTTGCGCTGATCGACCCGCACGGTGATTTGGTCGAGTCACTCATGGGGAAGGTGCCAAAAGAGCGAGTAGAAGATATTATCTATTTCAACCCCGCTGACATGGAAAACCCAATTGGCCTTAATATGTTTGAATTCGACAGTCCGGATCAAAAGGACTTTCTGGTGCAGGAGGCGATTAACATGCTGTATGGTCTGTACGATCCGGGGCATACCGGTATTGTGGGGCCACGGCTTGAGCATATTTTCCGCAACTGTGCGCTGCTGCTAATGGCGGATCCGGCGGGTGGAACATTTATTGATGTGCCAAAGTGTCTCATTGACCCAGAATTTGTGAAGAGCAAGCTGAAGTACGTCACTGACCCGCAGGTGATTGATTTCTGGACAAAGGAGTTCCCGGCATCGCAGCGATCAAATGAGGCTGGTGAAGTGATATCGTGGGTGGTCTCGAAGTTTGGTCCATTTATCTCTAATGACTCAATGCGTAATATTATCGGCCAGACAAAATCAGGATTTAACATCCGTGAGATTATGGATAATAAGAAGATTCTGCTGGTTAATCTGTCGAAGGGTAAGCTTGGTGAGCTCAACGCTAAACTACTAGGAATTATCTTTATCATGAAGTTCCAGGCGGCAGCGATGTCGCGGGCTGATATCCCGGAAGAGCAGCGTGAAGACTTTTCACTATATGTTGACGAGGTGCAGAACTTTGCGACTGATAGTTTTGAATCAATTTTGTCTGAGGCGCGAAAATATAAGCTGAGCCTGATCATGGGTAACCAGTTTATGACGCAGCTGACGGAGAAGATTCGTGAGGCTATCATCGGTAACATTGGTACGGTTATCTCGGGGCGTATTGGTATCACCGACGCGGAATTGATGGTTAAGAAGTTTCAGCCGGTGTTTGATATTGATGATTTATCAAAGCTGCCAAATTTCCAGTCGATCGCTTCGGTGATGATCAATAATGTGCCGTCGGCGCCGTTTAGTATGAACTGGGTGCCACCGATGGGGCAGGTGAACAATCAGCTTCGTGATGCGTTGGTGCGACTGTCGGCAGCAAAGTACGGTAAACCGCGCGCGGTGGTTGAGAAGGAAATATTTGAGCGGCTTGGCCGTAATAAAAAGCCAGCAGCTCCATCGACTGGACCATCGCTCAATCGGCCGGCTGCAAAGGGAGGCTCATCTTTCCTTGATGAGTGGTTATCAAAACGTCAACAACTGGGCGGTGGTAAGCCAGGAGCTGTAGGTACCGGTCCGAGTGCTGGTCAGCCTCGACTAGGTGCGCCATCACCGCTAGCTCCCCAGCCAGGGCAGCCAGCTACATCGCGATTAGCATCGCCGACCTCAGGCTTAGCGGGTGCGAAGCCGCAATTAGCTTCTACACGGCCGCCACAGATTGGACAAGGCGCTGCGCCACAAGGTATTGCTATGCCCGCCCAGCCGGCTGACCAGATGCCGCAGGGAGTTGGTGCTTCGTTGAACAGGCCATCGGGGCAGCTGATAGATATCCCCCATCATGATAATTCACGATCGCTGGATCGACATCCGGCGTCTGCGCCAACAGTGACTGGTTCGGATGGGGCTGCGCAGACCGCGCCGCTATCAATCGCTGATAGAATGGCAGCGGAGCTGCAGCAGGCAGAACCGCAAAATCGCCTCGACCTGCGTGGCGATAATAACGATAATGGTGAAGTATCAATCAAGCTACGCTAGGCATGAGCTAAGCTATCTTTTGTTAAGAAAGCCAACGCGAGCGTACTCAATAATGGCGCCGATAACCCAACCGCAACCAAAGAGAATGATGGTTTCTGATCCAGAGAGAACGTAGCCGTAATGTCGGGCAACGAAGTAGACAATAACTGAGGCGATTGCACCAAGTGCGCCGGCGATAATGAGGTTCGGACGTGCGACGGTGCTGCCGATAGCTTCACTGGCTTTTTCGACGGCTGTGTTGTGGATAACCTTGCTAAAGGTGCGTGAAGCTGGCGATAATTCGCTCTGCATTTTTTTCATCGTCTTTTGGTAACTAGCAGTGCGGTCGTCTTTGGTGATTTGGCGAGGTGTTTCTGGAGCTGCTGGCTTCTCTGTTTCAACGGTTTGGCTCGCCTCGGCTTGCTCTAATGCTTCGTGACGAGCATTGTCAAGCTTTTCGTGTTGTTCGACGGCTTGTTCAGCCCGCCGCTCCAGTTGTTCGGCTGCTGATTGTTCTATTTCGCTGGCTGACTGTTCAAGTTCGCCAGCGTTTTTTGCTAGCTCTGGATTAGCCCCGTGCAGTTTTTCTGACATGATATTACCCCCCCTATGTTATAACGTTCCTGCTGTGATGTTGTGGCGAATGATGCGAACCTCTTTGTTTAGTTGTCGTGAACGGCAGTAGAAGAAGGTGACAATAGCTGCAATGATACCGGCAAATAGCATATTTTCTCCAGGGCCGGTTCGTGGCAGGGTAGCAACGGTCTGCTCGACGACTTTTGGTGTTGGGCAGTTTACGAGGATTTCAACGCCAGTACCAAAGATATTGGTCATGCGGCAATCGTATGATGATGGGTCGCTGGTACCGCGTGGTTTAGCGGAAAGTTGACCCTTAAGCTGGACAACGTAGGTCATGACCTTTTGTTCACCTGGTTTGAGGGTAACTTGCGGCCACGAAAGAGTTTGCTTTTCCTTGTCAAAGGTACCACCACCATTGTCATAGATATCGGCATATTCTAGTACATCGGATAGTTCGTCTTTCAGATCAACTGTTGCCGGAGCTTTCCCCTCGTTTTTAGCGGTCAGCTTATACTCAATGCGGTCGCTGGCGTTGGCTTTTTTCTTGGTGGCATCGCCGCCAGAAGTGAGGTTGTGTGCTGCCTTGGTGCGAGTAACCTGCGCCTTACAAGTTGTGTCTTTGACCCAAATTGTAGCATCACCTGGGCATGGCTGGCAGTCAGGGTGGTCTATCGGCAGGCTTGGGTTTAGCGGGCAGCGTGGCTGTGGACTGATCGTAAAGGTTGAAGCACAGGCACTATTCGTCTGGTCACCGAGACTCGTGTGGACGATAACGGATACGGTGTACGTGCCGTCTTTATCAAGTGTGTGCTGTAATGAGGTGCTTGCGGCTGTGGTATTGATGCGCTTGCGGAGTACTTCTATGCCAGCTGAGTTTTTAATAATGAAGGTATAGCCAGCGATAGTCGCACCGTTTTGGACATCGCCATACGCTGTCATCGAGACTTTAGTACGGTCGGTGACGACGGGCCGCTCCAGCAATTTACAGGCGGCAGTTGGTTTCGGTTTTTGTTTTGGCAACTCTTTGAGCATGATGTTAGCGCAAGCCTTCATGATGGCAAATGGTTTACCTTCACTGGTCGTACCGACAAATGATTTATACCATGAGCCTGAGCCACTGCGATTGCGTCCAGTGTCAAATTCAGCCATTGGTCGTGAGTACAGTGTCAAACTACCGACTTGGAACTGGACCTCTCCGCGCTGAAGGCCGAAGCGTGAAACACGGCTCCAAGACTGCCAGCCATTATCGCGGCCGCTACTGCGAGTGCTAATTTCGGAATCGCGAGCATTCACCAGGTTTTCACGTGTGATACCAGCATGCTGTAGCATATCACGGTAATTTTGCGAGTTATTATCCCACGCGGCGAGCAGCTGTGATTTTGTGTGGATACCGCCATAAACGAGATCTGAAGCATTGGCAGCATTGGCGGATTCAGGTGGTTGGAAAACGGCAAATGACTGCACAATGAGCGCCAGGGCGGTCAGAATGAGACCGGTTTTGCGAGTGATTTCCTCTTTGTGGAGGCGTTTCGCGTAAAAGCCGAGCTCTTGGATGAGGCTTGGGCTAAACGCGAGGTGGGAGACGATTTTCTTAAACATGCCGTTCCTTATTTTCCATTAGTTTTATGTTTTCGTAAAAATTCCGTCTCCACTATAGCACAGTGATCGCTTTTACGCAAATAGCTTGAGTGAACACTTTTTTTGCGGTATAATGGGGGAGTTGTAAATAGCTGACAAATCAGAAATAGTGAGGGAAGCATGGCTAAACAAACAGATAAGCAAGCCTACGATGGCTCGCAAATCCAGGTTTTGGAGGGTCTCGAACCGGTGCGTAAGCGACCGGGAATGTACATTGGTAGTACGGGGTATGATGGTGTTCACCATTTGATCAAGGAGATCGCTGATAACTCAATTGACGAGGCAATTGCGGGTCATGCGACGAAGGTAGAGGTGGTGTTACTAGCAGACGGCGGCGTACAGGTGACCGATGATGGGCGCGGTATCCCAGTTGATAAACATCCAAAAACTGGTTTGTCTACCCTAGAAACCGTGCTGACAGTGCTGCATGCTGGTGGTAAGTTTGGCGGCGGCGGCTACAAAGTGTCATCTGGACTCCACGGTGTGGGATCGAGCGTGGTCAACGCGCTTTCAACTAAAATGATCGCTGAAGTAGTGCGAGACGGGCAGCTATACCGCGTGGTGTTTGCGACTGGTGGTATAGCCGAGCCGCTAAAGAAGGTTGGTAAAACCGATCGGCCAACCGGGACACGCATAACCTTCTATCCGGATCCAACGATCTTCAAAGAGACAGTGGATTTTGACTACAAGTGGGTAGTTAGCTATCTGCGCCATCAGGCCTACCTCACCAAGGGCGTGCACACCTCGGTTATCGACAATCGAACAGATGAGCGACAGTCATTCTACTTTGAGGGTGGTATTCAGAGCTATGTAAAGCACCTTAATATTGGTAAGGACGTTTTATCAAGTGATGTCTTTTACGTTGAAAAACAAGTTGAAGACTGTATGGTGGAAATTGCCGTACAGTATAATGATACTTATATTGAGACAGTGAAGCCATTTGCTAATAACGTGTTGACGCCGGATGGCGGTACGCACTTAGTTGGTTTTCGCTCAGCACTAACCAGGGTCATTAACGACTATGCGCGTAAGAATGGTCTATTGAAAGAAAAGGAAGATAACCTGACTGGCGACGACATTCGTGAGGGTCTGACGGCGATTATCTTGGTTAAATTGCCCGATCCACAGTTCGAAGGTCAGACCAAAAATAAGCTCGGCAATCCAGAAATGCGTCGCTATGTCGAGCAGGTGATGAATGAGTACTTCGCGTATTACCTCGAGGAAAATCCGAGTATTGCGAAGAAAATTGTCGGCAAGGCGACCTTAGCAGCCCGGGCGCGTAAGGCAGCGCGAGCAGCCCGCGACAATGTGATTCGTAAGGGTGCGCTTGACGGTATGGGTTTACCAGGTAAGCTATGGGACTGTTCAAGCAAAAGCCCGAGTGATAGTGAAATCTATATCGTTGAGGGTAACTCGGCGGCCGGGTCAGCCAAAGAGGGCCGTGACAGTAAAACCCAGGCGATTTTGCCACTTCGTGGTAAGGTGCTGAATACTGAGCGGGCGCGACTTGATAAGATGTTTGCTAACAAGGAGATCGTAGCGATGATCCAAGCATTTGGTGTTGGCATTGGCGATCAGTTTGACATTAATGGTCTGCGTTACCACAAGATTATCATCATGACCGATGCCGATGTTGACGGCAGTCATATTGCGACGTTGCTTCTGACCTTCTTGTTCCGCTATATGAAAGAGGTGGTCGAGGGCGGCTATGTGTATCTTGCTAAACCGCCGCTGTATTCAATCAACCGCGGGCAGAAGAAGATATATGCGTATGATGAGGCGGAGAAAGACAAAGTATTGGCAAGCCTCATTGCTGAAAAGAAGGAACGCGGTACGGTCATTGATGATGGACAAGATGTCACTAAACAGGCTGGTGTGACGATTTCACGGTTTAAGGGTCTTGGTGAGATGGATGCCGACCAGCTGTGGGAAACGACGATGAATCCAGAAAATCGTGTACTGATTCAGGTTAGTGTCGAAGACGCCGAGGAGGCGGATGCAATCTTTACGCGGTTGATGGGTGATGACGTGAGCTTGCGCAAAAACTTTATTCAAAGCTGGGCAAAAAATGCTAACTTAGAGGATTTGGATATTTAATCATGAGTGATCAGAACAAACAGATACAATCAACCAGTGACCACGAGTCAATTGAGGCGACGCCGGACATGGTAACCGAGACGTCAACAGGTTTGGAGCGACGTCGACTCGAACATGTGATGCAGGATAATTTCTTCCGCTATTCGATGAGCGTTATCGTTGATCGTGCATTACCAGATGTGCGTGACGGTCTGAAGCCGGTGCATCGCCGTATCTTGTATTCAATGAACCAAAACGGTAATCGTAGTACTGCGAAATTCGTCAAATCAGCGCGCATCATTGGTGATGTAATGGGTAAATATCACCCACATGGTGACTCAGCGATTTATGATTCCATGGTACGTTTGGCGCAGGATTGGGCGATGCGCTATACCTTAGTGCAGGGTCAGGGAAACTTTGGCTCAATGGACGGAGATCCACCAGCCGCCCACCGGTATACTGAGGCGCGACTTGACAAACCTGCCGAAGAATTACTGATTGATATCGAGAAAGAAACGGTTGATTTCAAGGATAACTTTGACGGTTCAGAGCGTGAGCCAATTGTGCTGCCGGCAAAATTACC
Source organism: uncultured Candidatus Saccharibacteria bacterium (assembly GCA_963516175.1). GTDB lineage: Bacteria > Patescibacteriota > Saccharimonadia > Saccharimonadales > Saccharimonadaceae > Nanosynbacter. Next base: position 8,865 of record CAUPZG010000019.1, read on the forward strand.
GAACTTGCTACTGAACGGTCAGATCGGTATCGCTGTTGGTATGGCAACGAGTATCCCAACACATAACCTTGGTGAGTTGGTGGATGCGACAATTGAGCTGATTGATAATCCTGAGGCGACGGTTGATGATCTACTGAAGCACGTCAAGGGTCCAGACTTTCCGACAGGAGCAATTGTCTACGGTGGTGCGCCGATGCGTCAGGCATATGCGACCGGTCGTGGTAGCGTGATGATGCGGGCAGTGGCAGAGATTCAGGAGACCAAGAAGGGGCGGCATCAGATCGTTGTCACGGAGATCCCATATGGTGTAAATAAAGCAACACTAATCGAAAAAATTGGTGAACTTCACAAAGAAAAGCGGGTGCAGTTGGCTGACCTGCGTGATGAAAGCTCTCGAGGTAAGGTCCGCATTGTCATTGAGCTGAAAAAAGATGCGTATCCAAAGAAGGTGCTAAACCAGCTGTATAAACTGACAGCACTCCAGACGAGTTTTAATTACAACATGTTGGCACTGGTCAATACTATGCAGCCACGGATCTTAGGTTTGCACGATATTTTGAGCGAGTTTGTGAAACATCGTCAGTCTGTGGTGCGTCGCCGTACGGAGTTTGAGCTGAAAAAGGCCAAGGCGAGGGCACATATCTTGGAAGGCTATAAAATTGCGCTGGATCACATCGACGAGGTGATCAAGACCATTCGTGCCTCAAAAACTCAGGACGAAGCGGAAAAGAATCTGCGTGCCAAGTTCGGACTGAGCGAGATCCAGGCCAAGGCTATCTTGGCGATGCAGTTGCGACGCCTGACTGGGCTTGAGCGTGAAGCAGTTGAGAATGAGCTGCGTGAGCTCTTGAAGCTGATTGCACGGCTAGAGGCTATCTTGGCCGACGAGCAGGAGATTTTGAATATCATCAAGACTGAGCTTCTAGAGATGAAGGAAAAGTATGGCGACGAGCGGCGTAGTAAAATTATCAATCATGAACTGGGTAAGTTCTCTGACGAGGAATTAATTCCGGACGAGGAAGCGGTCATTTTGCTGACCGGTGAGAATTACATCAAGCGGACACTCCTCAGTGATTATCGCAAGCAAAACCGTGGTGGCAAGGGCAAGCGCGGCATGACTACCAAGGAGGAGGATATCATTGACCAGGTGGTGCCAGCAAATACCCATGACTACTTGCTATTCTTTACAAATCGAGGCCGGATTTTCCGCCTGAAAGCGTATGAAGTGCCAGCTGCTAGCCTCAGCGCCAAGGGTGTAGCGGCGGTGAACCTGCTGCAGCTGCAGCCAGAAGAGAAGATCACGGCGATCATCAAACACGAGAAGAATGCTGGTGACCAGGGCTATCTGTTTATGGCGACTAAGAATGGTACGGTCAAAAAGACGCCACTTGGTGACTACGCCAATATTCGGACGAACGGGCTCATTGCTATTAAGCTAGACGATGGCGACGAGCTGCGCTGGATCAAGAAAACAGATGGTAAAAGTGATGTAATTATTTCAACATCAGCCGGTCAGGCGATTCGCTTCAACGAGCAGGATGCTCGGCCGATGGGTCGAGCGGCCCGTGGTGTACGCGGGGTGCGTCTACGTCCGAATGATTGTGTCGTCGGTATGGATATCGTTACCAGCGATGAGCAGACACTACTGGTCATTAGCGAAAAGGGCTTTGGTAAGCGCACGAAAGTGACCAACTTCCCAAGTCATAAGCGCGGTGGTGTCGGGATAAAGGCGGCTATTGTAACGGCAAAGACTGGCCCAATTATTTCAGTGCAGACGATTGATCCGACGATGAACGAAGCACTGTTGGTATCGCAAAATGGTCAAACAATTCGCCTGAGCCTGAACGACATCAAGTTGCTTGGCCGAACGACACAGGGCGTGACAATTATGCGGTTGAGTGATGGTGATGCAGTGTCGTCAATTGGTCTAATGGAGAAGCGCCCAGACGAGGAGGAATAAGCCAAGTGCCGATGCAATACATCCTGATACCGGGCATCGCGTGGTTTGTGGCGCAGTCTTCAAAACATTTGGTTCGATTACTTGGTCGTAATCGTCGAGTCGCTCAGTCTAACCCCCGTTCGCCAATCTTATTTTCCGGTGGCATGCCGAGTGCTCACAGTGCAACGGTGGTGTCACTTGCGCTAACCATCGGCTATTACCAGGGGTGGGGAAGCCCGTTGTTCGGCCTCGCTGCGTGGTTTGCGGCAATTGTGTTGTATGATGCGGTGATGGTGCGATTTTCTTCTGGACAACAAGGTGACTTACTAAATAGAGTAGTGCAGAAAGACTATCCAAAGCTGTCGATAATTAGGGTGGCACATGGTCATACACTGCCAGAAATGCTTGTCGGAGCAGTTCTGGGCGTGGTTGTAACATTTGTTGTAATTTTCGCTACAAGATAATTGCTAATAACCCTTGACCTGACCACTAAGATCAGGTAAGATGAATATCAGTCTGGTTGCTGGAGTGCGAGCCAAGCGACAATCACACTAATGTGTTAGGTGAAGCGAGAGCGGTACACAAACCCGACTATGGTCTTTAACAATTTGATTGTGCAATATCATCGTCAGTTTATATTTTTGTAGAGCCTTAATACTTTGACACAAAGTAGATTTTTAACGGAGAGTTTGATCCTGGCTCAGGATGAATGCTGGCGGCGTGCCTAACACATGCAAGTCGAGCGGCAGCGAGGGGTGCTTGCACCCTGTCGGCGAGCGGCGAACGGCTGAGTAACGCGTAGGAATTTGCCCCAAAGTGAGGGATAACTGCCCGAAAGGGTAGCTAATACCG
>CAUPZG010000020.1:0-10593 GCA_963516175.1 uncultured Candidatus Saccharibacteria bacterium
AGATGAGAATTTTGATGCTAGGGTGGGAGCTTCCTCCGCACAATTGTGGCGGCCTCGGTGTGGCGTGTTATCAGATGTCAAAGGCGTTGGCGGCACATGGCGTTGCTATTGATTTTGTCGTGCCCTACTCAGCCGAGCATCCAACTATCACTCATATGAATATTCATGCGGCCTCGCCGCTGCCGCCGGGCTATCATGACCTTGGGGCGTATGATCATGGAGTGGTATCAGAAGTCGAGGACGCGGACGGGCATGGGCTTGGGCCAATGCGACGGTTGCAGCGCCGCTATGGCAAGTTTGTCAGGCGGCTTGTTCAGGTACAGCCACCAGACGCTATTCATGCTCATGACTGGTTGACGATGGAGGCCGGCATGATTGCCAAGGAGGTGTCGGGCGCACCGCTGATCGTCCATGTGCATGCCACTGAGTTTGACCGCTCGGGCGAGCATTCGGGTAATCCCTTGGTGCATGAAATTGAGCAGCAGGGGCTGATGATGGCGGATCGAATTATCGCGGTTAGTCACATCACCAAGGATATGATTGTTAAGAATTATCATATCCCACCAGATAAAGTTGAGGTGGTATATAATGCGATCGACCTTGCTGACCTGCCGCCACATGAGTATGATACGACAACATACAAATATCTCGAGGATCTCAAGACTGACGGCTATACCATCGTTGGTGCGTTAACACGGCTGACGGTACAGAAAGGGCTGACCTATTTTGTGCGGGCAGCAGCCAGAGCGCTGGAGCGGTATGACAAAATCGCGTTTTTGCTATCGGGTGATGGCGAGCAGCGGGATGAATTGGTGGCGCTGGCCGCGCGACTGGGTGTGAGCGACCGAGTAATTTTTACCGGCTTTGTTCGCGGCAAGCAGTGGCGCGATGCCTACTATTTGATTGATATATTTATCATGAGTTCGGTGTCGGAACCGTTTGGGCTGACAGCGCTGGAGGCGGCGCATCACGATACGGCCCTGCTCATCAGCAAGCAGTCGGGTGTTGGCGAGGTGCTTCACAATATCATGCAGTTTGATTATTGGGATGTTGATAAGCTGGCGGATGAGATCGTCAATATTGCGCGCTCACCGGGATTACAGTCGGCATTAAAGCGTAATGTCAAGGATGAATACGCTCGGCTGTCGTGGCAGGATGCTGCGGAGCGGTGCGTTGCGCTGTATCAAGCATCAGCCGAAAGGAGGTGGGCATGAGCCGGGGTATCACCCTCTATCTCCACGTACATCAGCCATGGCGGGTGCGACGATACAGTATTTTTGACGTGGCGGCGCGGCATGATTATTTCGAGACGAATGATCCAGCCCAAAACAACGAGCTAATTTTTCACAAAGTCGCCGAGAAGTCGTATCTACGGATGAATGCCCTGCTGGAGAAGTTACTCAGGCGGCATCATGACTTCAAGTTGTCGCTGAGCATCAGCGGCGTGTTTCTCGAGCAAGCGGAGCGCTTTAACCCAGCGGTCATCGAGAGCTTTAAGCGGCTGGTTGCCACCGGCAAGGTCGAATTGGTATCAAGCCCATATCATCATAGCCTGGCGTTCTTTTATTCACGCTCAGAGTTTGAGGCGCAAATTCACCGCCACCGCCAGAAGCTGCGCCAGCTGTTTGGCGTCGAGACCAGGGTGCTCGCAAATACCGAGCTGGCGTATAACAACGACCTCGCCAAGTGGGCGGAGAACGCTGGCTTTAGCGGCGTGCTGGCCGAAGGTTGGGATGACGTGTTAGATTGGCGCAGCCCGAATTATGTGTATCGGCCAGTCGGCACGGACAGGATTGGGCTGCTGCTCAAGAATTATCGCCTGAGTGACGATATCGCCTTTAGGTTTAGCAATCGGTCGTGGGCGGGTTGGCCGCTGACGGCAGAAAAATATCGGACGTGGCTGATGGAGGCGACGGCCGAGGCGCCGCTGGTTAATTTGTTCATGGATTATGAGACTTTTGGCGAACACCAGTGGTCGGATAGCGGTATTTTTAGCTTTTTTGATCAGTTTGTTAGTTCGTGGCTCGAGATTGGCGGTAATACATTCTATACGGTGTCTGAGGCGCTGGCGGCGCATCAGCCGGTTGGCGAGATCAGCATGCCAGAGACGGTGACCTGGGCGGATAGCGAGCGTGATTTAACAGCGTGGAATGGTAATGATTTACAGAAAGAGGCGCTGCGGTATCTGTACGAGCTGGAGGCCGATGTGCTGAGGAGTGGTGACGAGCAGCTGATCGCCGATTGGCGGCGGTTGCAGTCGTCTGATCATTTCTACTATATGTGTACCAAGTGGTTTACTGACGGCGACGTTCACGCCTATTTCAGTCCGTATGATTCGCCGTACGAGGCCTTTCTCTATTATGTTAACGCAATTCGCGATGTGCGTTGGCGGCTGAGCGCGCATCGGTACGAGAGGTTTTGATGGCGGTGCTGCTGGCAAATAGTACCTTGGCGATTGAGCTCGATCAGTTTGGTCGAGTGAGTTCACTGTCGTTCCCGCACGTTGGCCGCGAAGTTCAGAATCGACAAGCTGTGCATCGGATCGGCGTGTGGGTGGACGGCGAGTTTTCGTGGATTGATGATGGATCGTGGCAAGTGACGATGCGGCTGCCGCAGGGGGCGCTGGTGGCGCACACGGTGCTCAAGCATGAGCGGCTGGGGTTGGTGCTGGAGTGTGATGATTTCGTCGATAGTAAGGTCAATGTATTTGGTCGTAATATTCACGTGGTTAATCTGCGGACTGAGACACGCCAGGTGCGGTTGTTCTTGCATCAGGCGTTTCGGCTATACGATGATGGTCAAGCGATTGATACGGCGCAGTATGTCGAGGCTTCGCGGGCGCTGCTACATTATCGTGGGCGACGGGCGTTTGCTGTTGGTCTACGGACATTTGATGGGCATGATTTCGATCGGTGGACGGTCGGGCGATTTGGTGATGGCCTCGATGGAGCGTGGCGCGATGCGGAGGATGGCGAGCTGGCGGGATGTCCGCATGAATATGGTATGACTGACTCGGTGCTGGGCTGTTCGCTGCGACTGGCGGCACTGGCGTCGGATCGCTGTACTTACTGGTTGGCGGCGGGGACGTCGATCAAGGAAGCACTGGGGCTGCACGAAAAGACACGCAGTGTCGGGCTGGTGCGGAGCTTGGTACGGACAACAGATTTTTGGCACAAGTGGCTGAGTCCCGGTTTTCGCGCAGCGCAGAAATTGCCGCTACCACACCGTAAGGCCTTTATTAATTCCCTGTTGACACTGCGGGTTCACGCGGATGAATCCGGGCTGGTACTCACTGACGACTCGGCGGGCAGTTGTCGTCTATACGACGCGGCATTCGCGCTGTGGCCGCTGATTCGGCTGGGTTATGGCGATGAGGCAGCGATGTTTTTCGAAGCTTGTCAGCGGATATTTGAGACCGATGGCTACTTTGTACCGGCGTATTATACAGATGGTGAGCCGGTCGCGACTGATACCGCGTGGCGTCAAGACCGGCCGCCAATGCGACTGGCGGACGCGGCGGCGGTACTATTTATCTTTTGTCAATTTGCGACGTCACGAGTTGGCGCGGAGCGCTCGCGGCAGCTATATCAATCGGTGGCCATCAAGATAGCGACATTTTTGACGGATAATTGGGATAATCCGGCGGCGGACGACGACGCGGCGTTCGTTTGGCGGTTGTCGCGCGCAGCACTGGAGCAAGCGAGCGAACTCGCACAGCAACATGACGACCCAGCCAATGCGGTGCAGTGGCGAACCTGCGCTGACGATATCAGCACGCAGCTGGCGGGGCGTGATGCTGACGAGATGACGATGGATGCGGTATACGCTGCCTATATGTTCGGTGTTGAGGGCGAGGCTGAGCAGACAAAGCAGCTAGTTGACGAGGCGACACAAACACTGGCGGCAGTTGACGGTCTGTTTAAGCGGCGAGCGGATGACCCCAACAGCAGCGTGGTTGCTAGTTTATGGCTGGCACAGTATTATGTCGAGACGGGAGAGCTGGCGCGAGCAGAGCGAATCGTCGACTTGATCCGCGAGCGGCGCATCATGAAAACTGGTGCAGTGAATGAGCATAGTGCATCGTCGGTGGTGGCTTCGGCTGAATATATCAATACGCTGCTTGATATGATCGTGGCCCAGCGCTGAGGTCGGCGCATGAAAATTAAACCGGCCTGCTGACTTGGTTGTTTGCCACAAATAAAAAACCACCCCGGCTGAGGGGTGATTCTCGCTTGATGTCATTAGCCCTTACGCGGCTTGACCTCGTTGCGACCGAGGTTTTTCTTGGTCTCGGTGTAGGTTGCGTGCTGGCGAGCTACCGGGTCGTATTTTCGGAGCGTCAACTTGCCCTGCCCTTTAGTGGTGCGGTTTTGGGTGTTGACCGTGGTGTAGTACGTGCGGTGACCGCTCAAATCACTGACCAAACCAATCAACTTTCGCTTCGTATTCTTCTTTGCCATCTCTTTACTCGTTACGTTTATTTACAATCTTGACCGATTATAGCACAGATAATTGGGAAACGCTAGGGGTGCTGTTGTGGAAAATTGTTATTCTCGCCGGGCTAGTACCGGCGCACCATCTCATCAAGCGGCCGGCGGCTACGCGGGCGCGGCTGGTCACTCCGGCTAGCGTAGCCGAGCGCTAGCATGAGAACCGGTAGGTCTTTGGCTGGATCAATGAGCTGGTAAGTTGCGAGCACCTCGGCCGTGCGATCAATCGAAAATCCCTCAATCGGACACGAGTCAATCCCCCGCTGCGCTGCCACCAGCATCGCAAAGCCAAGGGCGATATACGCTTGGTGCGCTGCCCACTGGTGTAGCCCGTCAGGCGTGTCCATCAGCTTGAAATCGTTCTTGGCCCACTGCTTCCAGTACGTTTTGTAGGCAGTACGCTCGACCAGATTCATTTCTTTTACGTCCTGGAGTATGTGGTCGATATGGTCACTAAGCGCCTCGGCTGTCTTGGCGGTAAAAATGAGGAAATGGCTGGCATCGAAGCGCGGCTTGTTAGTCAGTGTGCATTTTTTTAGATCCTGGCGCAGCTGCTGATCTTGGGCGACGATGACATCGAATTGCTCAAAACCGTACGAGGTTGGCGCCAGGCGAATTGCTTCAAGGATGAGCGTCATATCCTCATCGGTGATCTTTTTATTAGCGTCAAATTTTTTGCAGGCGTGGCGAAAGTCCAGCGCCTTGGTAATTTCTGCTGCTGAAATGGTTGGTTTACTGGTCATTGGTGTCCTCCTTTTTGTTGCATAATGATACGTTGCTGTTCGGGTGTGAAGCGTCGTGATTCGCGCATTTTTTGGTAGGCTTTGTTGCGCGTCCAGGCGTTGATATACCCGTTTTCTAATTCAACCAACGTCAGCTCAAAAAACTGCACCGCCGCCGTCGCATACAGCCAAGCCAGCCCCATCTTGACATAATAGCCATCGTGCCTGACGTTCCGCAGCGCCGCAAAAACCTGATCGATATGTGCTTCGTCTAGGAAATTAGTCATCAAAGAAATTACGCCGTAGCGCACCGTCAACTCAGATTTGCTCCGCAAACATTCCAGCGCAAAATCCCACCACAGTTCGCCGGCAAAGCGCCGCTTTTTCTCGATAAATATATCGATGTGCGCCCACGAATCAACGAGCGGTAGGTAGTGCTTGGTTAGATCAATCGCCGTCCGATCATCGAGCCGAGTATGTGTGATCAATAGTCCACATAGCAATACATAGTCGAATGGTTTGTTCTGCGCCGTCAGCAATTTGCTAATATCCGCTGCGCTCATGTCGGCTGCCAACCTCCTCGCCAACCGCCGCAAATCCGGCACGCGCACACCGATGACCGGCATCTTGGTGTTGACGATGCGTTTATTAAAGGCGGCGTAGGTTTCGTTGCCTTGAGCAAGTGTTTCGAGTTGGCGCGTGAGATCTTGAGGCATATGTTTATTATAACCTATAAGTGGCGCACTGCTAATGCTGCTTCCACCGTTTCGGCGAAACCCGGCATGAGCTTCATCTTGGGAATTTCTTTGAGATTAAACCAGGCAGCAGATTTATTTTCCCAATTAAGTCGCGGCATAACGGTACTTGCCAGTTCAACGAGGATAGCAACAACGTGCCATTCACGATCTAGTTGCTGGTCAATCTGTACAAATGGTCGGCTGAGCTTCATATTGATAATATGTTGCTTTGAAATGCCGATCTCTTCGGCTAGTTCACCATACGCGATGTCTTCGATACTGAGGTTGGGATTGTCGATAAAACCGGATATGCCATTAATTAGCCCTGGATAGGCGATAACTTCACTGCTACGTTTGGTCAGTAAGATTTGATCGTCTGAGATAACGACACAGTTTAACACAAAACACACACGTTCATCAGTATAGTTAACTCGTCCATCTTCAAAGCGTGGATAATCAGCCGTAAGGTCGCGAATACGTTGCATGTAGGCGGCAGACGATTGCTTGTCCATGTTTAGTATAAATAATCTAAAAATCAAAATGGAGCCACGATCGGGGCTTGAACCCGAGACCTCATCCTTACCATGGATGCGCTCTACCAGCTGAGCTATCGCGGCGCACTACTGCTCCTGAAAATGGCGCAGTAATAATCGTATTGTATCATACTCACGTAGCCATGCAAAGACGGTCGTGAGCTGAGGTTATTTCTTGGACTTGGCCTTGTTCTCTGCCTTGGCCTGATCTGGCGTATCGGTTTTAGACGCTGATGAGGTGGTCTCACTATGTCCTTTGTGCGCTGTTGGTTTGTCGGCTTTGTCTGAGTCGAATTCAGATTCAATTTCGCTGAGGACGTAGCCCATAGCAGCGACAAGGGCGATAGCAACAACTCCGGCAGTAACATCGTAATAATGCGTAAAGAAGCTGAGGATAAAGGTGACCGCAGTAGCAAAGAACGTGACAACGACGCCGGCGGTCGCGAAGAGCCAGCCTCGAGTTTGTTTCTGTCGTAGTGGCGAGATAGCCAGTCCGAAGAGGATAATTTCGGTGATGGCAAAGATTAGCGTGATGATCTGCTGCAAGCGGATAATGGCGATGTTTGGTACAAAGATAGCAACGCCAAAGATCGAGATGTGGCCAGCTTGTGAGAGGAGCGACAGAGCCGAACTGAGCGACAATGCTGCCACCACTGTCAACACTGCAGCGACGATCCAGAGGTTGTCAGCGACTGCCTGGCGTGACTGCTTTGACATGCGTGGCAATGGTTTGTAGAGTGCTTTGAGGGTTTTAGCAAATGGAAATCGTTTCATGATTTGATAATAGCATGTCGGGAGGCGGTGAGCAACTTAGCGTGAAGTGCCGGTGGATTTTGTGGTGCGCGCTCGGGCTGGTTTGGCTGGCCGTGGCAAGCGCGGTGCGATGATGGCGTCCAGCACTGTCCAGGCGATGCTATTGACCAAGAAGACCACGCCGACGATACCGGCGATCGAGGCAGCCAGGTGCGCAGCGGAACTGCTGATCAGGACTAACCCGCCACCGACAGTCAGGCTGATGATGGCTAGGGCAACGTAGGCTTGCTGTAACTTAAGGCGCTGATTTTTCTGCTCGTTCCAGGTGATCAGCCCTCGTTTGATAAGTTCTACCATGGTGGAAATTATAGCATTGTTTGTGAGTAAAGTCAATTTTACCTATAGTTGCTAGTTAGCCACTAGGCAAAATGTATTTCCATCTGGGTCTCGCACAATTGCCCAGCGCCAGTTTCCCTCTGTTTTTTCTTCTACGAGTCCTCCGCCAAGAGCAGTTATTTGTTGAATAGCTTCATCAATATCGTCGACAACAATATCAATATGCATCCCGAGAGACTCTTTATCAGGAACCTGTTGGACGCTAATCGTTACCCCGCCCTCATCACTAGTTGGCGATAGATCAGTGTATGGCGATGAGACATCACCCAGCTCTCTACCGGTCACGACGCTCCAGAACTTTGCCGATTTTTCACTAGCTGTTGTATTTATAATAATGTATCCAAGTGTACCAATAGGCGTTTTTCTTTCCTCTGGCGTTGCCCTTTTCTTTTCCATAGTTTCAGTATATCAAAAGGTCTATGTTGCTCACATAATTCAATAAAAAAGAGCGTTGGCTAACGCTCTCTGTAAAATAGCCATATAGTGAGATTTTACGTCCACGCTAGAACCCGCTTTAGCACAAAGTCACAAATCTGAATAGCCAGAGTAAAATCCTGTTCGGCATGTCACCCCCGACCCACCGAAATAACCCTATACTTCTTACAGAAAAAGTTTATTTAATTCTAACTGCTCTTCTCACTTAAATAACTACAGTTTAACACTGCGCCGAATTTTTATGGCATCTAAAAAATACCTATCGTGCGAGGTGACGATAATGGCGCCTTTGTATTGCTGCAGGGCGGATTCGATATTTTCTCTGGTTGGAATGTCGAGGTGGTTGGTCGGCTCATCAAGAATTAGTATGTGATTATTATTCAGTAGTAATTTAATAAAACTTAATTTCGCCTGTTGTCCGCGCGATAGTTCGGCAACCTTCTTTTTTATGTCAGATTCAGTTAGCCCTAAGCTGCGTGCTTTGGTGTAAATCAGGGTTGTCTCAGTACCAGTCTGGGCAAGATTGTCAAAGCCGGTCAATTCGTGATCTAGTTCGTCAATATCTTGTGAAAAATAGCCGATTTTAATATTTTCGCCACGATTTACTTCGCCGTCATCCGGTAAAATTAAGTTAGCTGCCAACTTTAGTAGAGTAGTTTTGCCGCTGCCATTTTTACCTTCGATACTGACGCGCTCACTACCCCGAATCTCCAAATCAAGCGAATTCAGAATTGGTTTTTTGTAGGATTTGCTAACACCAGTGAATTGTAACAACAATTTATGACCGTCAATATGCCCATTAATTGAAGCTTTATAATGTTTCGTTACTTTCAGGCGCTCGGGCCTTTCCAAGTGTGCAATCCGTGTATCCAGCGCTTTGAGCTGCTTGCCAGTATTTTTCTGCGTGGCACTTTTCTTAGTTCTGAAAGTCATCCTGTTTTCATCCTTTAGCTTATTGTATCTCTGACTTGAGACTTGTTGTACTCGATCATCCCTCGCCGCGCGCAATTTTAATAGGCGATTTTTTTCATCCAGATATTTTTCGTATTCCGCAAGTTGTGATTTCTGCTCGGTAGCTTTCTGGGTTTTGTAAAAATCATAATTGCCTCCGTATTGTTTTAGTCCAGCTGGACTCAGTTCGACAACTTTAGTTGCTACTCGATTGATGAATGCGCGGTCGTGGCTAACTATCAGCACACCACTACGAAATTGTCGGATGTAGTTCCCTAGCCAATCAAGACCTGCTTGATCAAGGTTATTTGTCGGTTCATCAAATAGCAATATTGTTGGCGTAAACTCATTCGCCAAAACTTTCGCTAACACTAGGCGCGCTTTCTGCCCGCCGCTTAAATCATTGACATTTGTGTTACGAGAAATATCACCAAGCTCAACTTGCTCTAGCGCCATCTCAATACGCCACGGTTCGAAGGACGCGTTGAAAAATTGTCTGACTGTTCCCTCAGTGGAAATACTTTGAGGCACATAGCCAACAGTTTCATTATGCAAATGAACCGTACCACTATCTGGCGGAATCTCGCCCGTAATTACCTTTAGTAGTGTCGTTTTACCAACGCCGTTCTCACCGATCAGCGCCACGACCTCGCCGTGATTGATAGAAAAATTGATATTATTTAAGATTAAATTTTCGTTATACGATAAACATATATTCTGTAGATTGACCATAATAAACTCCCGGAAAAGAATCAAATTTGATAAACAGAAAGTTTATTATAGCCGTATCATATTTTTATTATACCGTAACAAAACCATTACCCAAACCCTTACAAGTGCAAGCTCAAAAACTACTCTCCAAAAGGGGGCGAAAAGTGGTTTTTGCCTATGGCAGGAATTAAGGGATGCAAATGAAAAAGTCGCCATTTCAGGCGAAAATTCCGAAGTTTTCCAGATCTTGGTGCCGGAAGTAGGACTCGAACCTACGAAGCCTGACGGCGGGAGATTTACAGTCTCCTGTGATTGCCACTACACGATTCCGGCGTGGGTTTGGAGCCGATTCAGGGATTCGAACCCAGGACCTGCTGTTTACAAAACAGCTGCTCTAACCAGCTGAGCTAAATCGGCATCTTGAATGATTGTAGCAAGTTTTGCGGCCTAAGACAAGGCTACATGATCACTTTTCGCGGCTGCCGCTGTTGGTGTGGCTGTTGAGGGTGAGCCGGGTGCTGCGAACGCCGTGGGGTGGTGGCTGGTTTCTCGGGCGTGAGCATGGCGGTAGCGCGCTCACGAAGTTTGGCGGCCAGTTCAGGCTGTTTGGCGCTGTCGTAGGCTTGGGCGAGTGTGTTCAGGGTGTGTGCTGTCGGTTCGAGCTCAGCGGCCTTTTCTAGCGCCGCCAGCATCTTCTTCGTATTACCTAATTTCTCCTGGACCTTGGCGTAGGCGATGTGCCGGGCGGCATGATTAGCCTCCATGTCAAGCGCCTGCTCAAACGCCAGCGCCGCCTTGACGTAATCCTGTGTCTCGTAGTAAATGAGGCCGACATTGTGCAGGCTCGAGGCGCTCGGCTCGAGGC
>CAUPZG010000021.1:0-10070 GCA_963516175.1 uncultured Candidatus Saccharibacteria bacterium
TTGGCAAATTCGCGCTCACCCTGCAAGACGTGAATCTCCACCTGCGGCTGATTGTCAGCAGCGGTCGAGAATACTTCCGATTTGCTGGTTGGCACAGTGGTGTTACGCTCAATCAGCTTGGTTGATACGCCGCCCATCGTCTCGATACCGAGGCTCAATGGCGTCACGTCCAGCAGCAGCACATCCTTGACATCGCCAGCCAGCACACCGCCTTGGATGGCTGCACCAACCGCTACTACTTCGTCTGGGTTAACGCCTTGCATTGGGTCTTTACCGAACAGCTTCTTCACCCGCTCGACCACCGCTGGCATACGGGTCATACCGCCAACCATGACGATTTCATTGACGTCAGATTTGGATAATTTAGCGTCTTTGAGCGCTTTTTCAACTGGGCCGTCCAGGCGATCCAACAGATCTTTCACCAAGTCCTCGAGCTTAGCCCGCGTCAAGCTCAACTCAAAGTGCTTTGGCCCGTCAGCATCAGCGGTAATGAATGGAATGTTAACTTCGTATTCAGTAACCGTCGACAATTCTTTCTTGGCTTTTTCGGCCTCATCCTTCAGGCGTTGCATGGCTGCATTGTCTTTACGTAGGTCGATGCCTTCTTTAGACTTAAAGTCGTCCAGGAAATAATTAACGATGACATTGTCGAAGTCCTCACCGCCCAGGTGGGTGTCACCATTGGTCGCTTTCACCTCAAACACACCGTCGCCAAGCTCCAGAATGGAAACATCGAAAGTACCACCACCAAGGTCAAACACGACGATGGTTTCGTCATTCTTACCCTTCTCCAGGCCGTACGCCAAAGCGGCGGCCGTCGGCTCATTGATGATGCGCTTGACTTCCAGGCCAGCGATTTTACCAGCGTCTTTGGTGGCTTGACGCTGTGAATCATCAAAGTAGGCCGGCACGGTGATGACGGCTTCGGTGACTTTTTCGCCAAGGAACGCCTCGGCATCAGCCTTGATTTTACCGAGGATCATGGCTGAAACTTCTTCTGGTGTGTATTCCTTGCCACCCATTTCCACGGCCACGCCTGCGCCCTTCTTGACGATCTTAAACGGCATGAGGCCACGGTCTTTTTGGACTTCTTTGTCATCAAACTTACGGCCAATAAAGCGCTTAACACCATAAATTGTGTTCTTTGGATTAGTCACGCGCTGACGCTGCGCCACTTGCCCGACCAAGCGTTCACCTTTTTTGTTAATCGCCACCACTGATGGCGTGGTACGGTTGCCTTCGGCGTTAGCGATAACTTCTGGCTTGCCCGCCAACATATACGCAAAGGCGCTGTTGGTTGTACCGAGGTCAATTCCGATGATTCTACCCATATGATTCCCCTTTCTTGTTTTGATCACATCTGGTTTTTGCTTATATTCATTTTAGCACTCTTTTATGTTGAGTGCCAACTGTTTCAGTATAAATAATTAGCACTCCCGTGTCAAGAGTGCTAATTCAAGTTTTTACTAGTTGCTAATTATTCCGCCGGTGTGGCGGTGTTTGGTGTGGTTTCCGTCTGTTCCGGCGCTGACGGTTGGCGTGTTACTTTGACCATCGCGTCACGAATCACCGCACCGTTTAGCGTATAGCCAGCGCGGAGCTCTTCGGCAATAACTTCTTTGTCACCCTCTGCTTCTTCGTCAAATTGAATAGCTTGATGCAGTTCGGGATTGAATAGCGTACCGGGTTTGGCGTCAATTTTCTCGAGGCCAATTTCCTTCAACTGTTTGTCGAGTTGTTTATTCAGGCCAGCCACACCTTTCACCCAAGCGTTGTCCTGTAATTCATCTGGCACGTTAATAATCGCCCGCTCAATCGTATCAATCACTGGCAGCAGTTTCATCACCGACTTCGCCTGGCCCATTTCGTGCGCTGACTGTTTTTCCGCCTCGACGCGCTTGCGATAGTTCTCAAAATCCGCCCGCGTCCGCTGCAAATCCAGCGTCAACTCGCCCAGTTGCTGCTCTAGATCTTCAGTTTTCTTGGTCTTATTTTTTGTCATTTTTTCCTCCTTCTAAACGGCCAAAACGGCGTGTCGCCATATGTGCAGGGAAAGAACGCGATTATAGCCATAAAAATAATAATCAAAATCATCACGACTAGCCACGTCGGTAAGCCGCTCAGTAGTCCACCGATCCACTCAGCCATTACAATACCTCCTCTAACATCGCACCGGTTCGCCTAACCAGCTCCATCGTCCGACGATAGTTCTGCCGCGTCGGGCCGATCACGCCAATATAGCTACTATCGCTAAACTGCGAGCGGAATTTACTGATGATCAGCGTGGCGCCAGAACTTTTGCCAATCGGGTTCTCGCTGCCGATAAACACATTGAGTGGCTGGTTCGGCGCAGCCTCATGTAACCACGGTTCGATATTATCAATCAACCTGGCAATCGCTTGCACATGGTCGCCCTCGACAAACTCCGGCTGACTAAACAGCTGCGTCATGCCGTTCATATACAAATGCGTGCCAAACGACGCAAAACCGAAATTGCCCGTCAGCTCCACCAAGCTGTCAACGGCGCTACGAATTGCCCGGTCAGACGTATCAACGTGCGAATTAACATGCGCTTCGATCGCTCTCGCACTGCGATCGATGCTGCTCGGCAGCTCCGTCATCTGGGCGTCGGTGATGCCATTGACATAAAAGCGATAGCCTTTGTCAGTGGGGATGCGACCAGCACTAGTGTGCGGCGCTTCAATAAAACCCATCTCCTCAAGCTTGGCCATTTCGCTGCGAATAGTGGCGCTCGACACACCAAACAACTTGGCCAGCGTCACGCTGCCAACTGGCGCCGCAATCTCGGCATACTGCTCAATGATGGCGGCTAAAATCGCCTGTTGACGTTCGGTCATGAACTCATTGTAGCATAAATCTGGCACTCATCGCAAGCGAGTGCTAATGCGACTTTGCCGCACGCCTAGCCTGGCTACGCGCTCGCGTAAATCGCCGAGCAGCGTCTGATGAAAACATCAGCACCGCGACAATATTGAGCCCAATAAACAACAGTGTACTGGCTGTCGACCAAGTTATCTTGCCGATAG
This sequence comes from uncultured Candidatus Saccharibacteria bacterium, assembly GCA_963516175.1. Taxonomy (GTDB): domain Bacteria; phylum Patescibacteriota; class Saccharimonadia; order Saccharimonadales; family Saccharimonadaceae; genus Nanosynbacter. The sequence continues at coordinate 3,048 of CAUPZG010000021.1, forward strand.
TCAAGGTAACTGAATTGGTAATAACTGCTAACCCGCACATCACCATTAATACCAACCGCAGCCTATTGCTGCCACTAAATGTCCGACTGACCAGCATAATAGTGATACCCACCCACACCGTACCAAGGACAATTGACGAGCCGATCAACCAATTAGCAACTACTGCCACATCATGTACCTGACCATCAACCGCCAATTCGGCCACTACCTGACTATGGAACTGGTCAATTGCAAACAGTTCAATGATAGCGTTTGTCGTGCTAAGCGCCAGTGCGACAAATACCGCCACCACACCGAACGCGATTTGCGGCGGCCGCCGACTCCAAAATTGTTGTATCAATGTATCATGCGTTGGCGGTGTCACCTCGTGTGAGGTAGCATCGAGAATGACCTCATCACGCTCCTCTGCCAAGGATTTGGCACGCACTCGCCCAACCTCGAGCACTGGTAAATCACCATCGGTCTGAATAGCATCACCACCACCGTTACGCGAATGATACCCGGTGGAGAAATCTTTCAAAGTAGTTACCTCAATTGAAGCGCGTGCCTTGAGCGCTGACTGGACGATGTAATCCCGCTCGATATCGGTATTCTCATCAATCTTATGGGTAATTTGCAGAGTAAACAAACTAAAGCCGACACTTCTATCGTACGTCCCCGCTGCCAGCCAATCTACCTGATGTCCACCCGGCAGTAGCCAGCCTTGCGGACAACGCCAGAAGCGTACGTGATGACGCTTGCCGGGATTACCATCAACCTCCTGCTGGTAGGCGAAATCCTGCCGCCGGCCAAATAGAAATAGCGACGATACCGGTGCTTGCGGATAACTGCGCCGCGTCAGTGTCGCCACTATCATTCGCCATGATGAACGCACAGTTATCTCCTCCGCTAATGTCCAGCCAGCCGCGGTCATCGCCCGGTGAACCTGCGCCTCCGAGCCGCGTAGGGCCAGATTGACGGGATCACCCAGCAGTCCATCCGCCGTGCGCGTCCGCCCGATGAAATAATTCGGTACATACAAACTACTCAAGATACGGTGCAGCCGCGGCAGTGCCAAGTAGGCCGTGATCAGCCACACCACTACAAACAGCCCAACCATCCACCAGCCACCCGAATGCCAGCCCTCACGCCACACCAGCCACGCCAGCCAAAACGACGCCGCACCGGCTAATAAGAAAAATATCTGGTCAAGCAATCCCGACAACGACCAAAACGGGCGCCTCAGCAAAAACGACGACTTCTTCGTCGCCATCTAGGCCGCGTCCTCACTTATCAAATAATCAAGGAGATCCCGCGCTATCAATCGCGCTTCATCATCACGCCGATTGAATACATCACCGCGCTCAATAATCTCGCCGCAAACCCGCACCGCTCGAGTCAAATCATCATTGATAATCACGTGATAATACGGCACTTCCAGCGCATGGCTAAGCTCGGCGATGGCCGACTGCCGACGCTTTGGCCAGGCCGCCTGAAACTCTGCTTCCGTCGCATACCGCTGCTTTAATCGCTCCAGCCATGTCGGATAATCCGGCGGCACGATAAAGATAGCGATACAGCCCGGCGCCAATTGCTCATACTCAGCCACGCCCTGCACGTCAATGTCAGTAACCGCCGTCTGCTGATGGTCGTGCGCCAACTGCAGCTCGGCTGTCGAGGTGCCATACACCTTGCCGTGGACGAACTTGGCCTCAATGAACTGATGGTGCTCGAGCATAGTCAGCGCGGTTACTTGATCAATAAAATGATAATCGACGCCGTCGCGCTCCGGCTGGCCATTATTTGCCCGTGGCTCCCGCGTGGTGTGCGACACGATGTCGCGAAATGATGGTGATCGCAGTAACTGCCGCTTGATTGTATCCTTACCCGCACCGGAAATACCAGTGAGTAGTGCAATTTTAGTATCTCGTACCAGCGCTACGGCTGCCTCGGTCGGCTGGTACTCTCTAATAACATGTTCAAGGTCTGACATATGGGTATTATACCAGATTATTGAGAAGGTGCTTTTTGGGATCGCGGCAGTGCTTGGTCTATTTATGCACCATGTCCATCGCTCGAATGTGTGGCGGGCGATGCGTCAGCTGAGGACGGCGAGACGGCACAGCGATGTGGGCACGAGAGTGAGCAGTAGCTTGCGGGTGGGTCAGCTCCTTTGACTGTGGCGGTAATTTTGGCTGGGTTGGCAGTTGGTGCGGCTGGGATAGCGGGCGCTTGGTAGTCGATTGTGTATCAGCATGCGGCGTACTGGCACGAGGACTAGTATGCGGGCGGCAAGTGGTTGGTTTGGACGCCGCTTGGGGCACTGTAACTGATGGTTGGTTTGGACGTCGAGATGACGCAGCAGCTACAGGATTAAGCGGACGAGTTGACGTCTGGGACGAGAGTGGCGGCTTCGTCAATGGTGGATGCGACGGATGTGATGAGAGCGGCTTGACCGGCTGAGCCTTGACAGAAGAAAGTTTATTGAGCGGGCGCTTGGCCGGGGCCGGCGCCGAAGCAGTGGGCTTGATCAGTGAAGCGCGTGACGGTGAGAGGGCATGCTTTGGCGGCTGGGGCTTGACGGACGGCTTGGTAAATGATGTACTTCGCGAGCGCTGGACGCCACGCGGCGGCATAATGTCATGAAAGACTGCCGGTTTTTTAGAGTGAGGTTTAGCCGGTGGATTGAGAGCGGGAGTCTTTTGAGGAGCAACAGAACGCGAGCGAGGTAACTGAGTAGAAGGTTGTGGCGGCACAACCCGAGACGTAGCTGAAGGACGAGCTGGCTGCGCGGCTACAGTTTGCCGTTGAACACTATGACGCCGAGCCGGAGCAGCCACAGAGTGAAGAGAGCATGGCGCGGGCGATGTGGGAGATGCGGCGGGTACTGAAGTAGCCACCGGACGCTGACGCGGCACTGGGGCTTCAGCATCAACATCTGACACCTCGCCCTTACGACGCTTGCCGAGCCGAGCTTTTTTGAATAGCTTCATCAACTTCATCAGTACCACCCCATCCCTTGGGAGATGTCGATACCGAAAATGATTACGGTCAGCTGGTCGATATGACCCTCCTTCCTCTGATTGATTCTGTCACCATTATACTGGTTATGCTCGGTGATTTCAAGCAGCGCACCGCCGAGCTGCTAGAGCAATTCATCCAGCACTGATTGCCAGTCAGGAAACTGCGGAGTGCCGAAATGAATATGCCAGCCAACAAACTCAGCAGCACCCCTGGCCGTCCGATCATCGATCAAGATATCGCCTCGACTCAGCTGTTTGACCGACGAAAATATAACCTTACGATAGAAAATATTCTCCCGACCGGCGCCACCAAAATACCTCTTCACCCACGCTAGTTTATCGCCCAGCGCCGTCAGATTTTCCCATGGCGATGACGAGAGAATATATAGATCGTACTTTTCCTTTAGTTTATCAACTGCTTCGAGGGCGCCCGGCATCGGATCCATCAATGCAAAAATACCCGGGATATTATCATATTCACCCGCAAACTTCTCAAGCATCTCGGGCGGAACCTTCGTCGTGGCCGACATAAAATCAACCAGTACGCCGTCCATATCAATATAAATAATTGGTTTCTTCATAATCAATCCCTCTTCAACATCACCGTAAACGCTTCTGACGGAATATCAACCTTACCGAAGCGTTTCATGCGCTTTTTACCGCGGGCTTGCTTGGCGAGGAGCTTCTTTTTGCGGCTGACATCGCCACCATACAGATAGCCAGTAACGTCTTTGCGGTAAGCACCGATGTTTTCACGGGCGATGAATCTGCCACCAATCGCCGCCTGCAACGCCACCTCAAAGCTCTGGCGTGGCACCACTTCTTTGAGCTTCTTGACGATCTCCCGGCCCAAGCCTGGCGCCTCAGAGCGGTGACACATCACGCTCAGCGCATCGACCATCTCACCTGCCACATAAAAATCTACCCGCACCAAATCTTCCGGCTGGTAGCCCGCTAGCTCATAATTAAACGAACCATACCCACTGGTCACCGACTTCAATTGATCATAAAAATCCGTCAGCAGATTTGCCAGCGGTGCCGTAAAGGAAATGAGGGCGCGCTCATCGATGTAGCTGAGGTTTTTCTGCCGGCCGCGCTTGGCGACAATCAGCTGAATCACCGCACCGATATAGTCCTGCGGCACCACAATTTCACCATCGATCCATGGCTCGCGAACCTCGGTGATCTGCGCTGGATCGGGCAATTCGCTGGCTGATTTGATGTCCAACTCCTCGCCGTTGGTCAGGCTGACTTGATAATCAGTGCTCGGATTGGTGACAATGAGGTCCAGGTTATACTCGCGCTCCAGCCGCTCGCGAATAATGTCCATATGAAGTAAACCTAAAAAGCCTATCCGCACGCCATAACCCAACACCGGCGAATTTTCCGGCTCAAACTGCAGTGCCGAATCGCTCAGACTCAGCTTTTCAATCGCCTCTTTCAGATCATTATAATCCTCGTTAGACACCGGGAAAAACCCCGCATAGACGAAGGGCTTGACTTCTTTGTAGCCAGGCAGTGGCTGGACAGTAATGGCTTCAGACATAACTTAGTGATATTATACCATTTTACAGATACAGCATCCAACATAACCGTATAGACATAGTGCTTATTTTATCAAGAAACAATACCCTAGCAATGTATATTACCAAATTACCTTGGCATATTCAGTGATATATATTCAAGAGCCTTCAGCACCTTAGCTTGATCCGGTTGGACATTGCCAAGAACATCAAAACCCGCATCATCGATCCTCAATCTCAAATCTGTAGGCAATTCTGAGTCTTTTTTCGCTATAGTACACAGCCCCTGCTCTGGCTCTGGTAAATTAGATGGGTCTGAGCACACGAGTTCCTCATCTGACGACCAAATTTCACTAATACGAAATTGCAAATTCGGACCCACTACATTTTGCAGTAGACGTGCCATTGCATAATTTGGCCTGCCATCGTACGGTATTTTCCAAAAGCTATATACATTTTCGTCTTGGCATCGAATTATATCAGGGGGCCTCTCTAGCTTTAGCGTCTTATATAGCTCCATTAAGCGGTCATTGATGTCTTCATCGCACCTATCTCGCACTAGCTTATCCTGTGTAAAAGTCTTTGTACAAACCCAAGCCTCAGATGGTGCCGGCAATTCAACCTGCTTGTCAACAAAAGCAGCAAACTGAGAAACCTTCTGTCCGCTATATCGCTCTACGGCATACCCGCCTCCTTGGATATATAGCACATACTCGAAGCTATTATCTGATTGTTTTATAACATCAATAGCTATCGCGCAGCCCGAGAAAGAGGTAACTTCATATTTATAGGGAGTACCGCCACACTGAGCTTCCTCAGTCATAAATCTTTTTAACTGTCCTGGCTGTAAGTTATCTATACCGGGGTCCTCTATAAATTGATCAAACGGGTTAATTACGTCTTCCTGAAGAATTGTATCATTGCTACGAGAAAACCGCTCAAGCAAAGAGGTGGTCGTGCCACTTCTGTCATCAAGTAAATGACGCTTTTGCGCTCGCTCAGCACCAGACATATCACCCTCAGAATCGACAAAGTACCTCCTTAAGTCATCATAAAGTTTTTCTTTGCTAGTATATTTGACACACATTGGCCCCATATTAATCGTAAACTCACGAACATCGGCTTTGTTCAGCTCTGCAACGATAGAAGGATCCACCAACTCCAAAGCACACTCTCTCAGACGTTGGTCAATCAGCGAGTTCTTCCAATCATCATAAAACTCACCGTCACTTCCGAGACCGGGATGTTCTTGAACAAGTGTCTTATATGATTCAACGTCTGGAATGAGCAGCACTAAATGATCACGAATATATTGATAATCACGTCGTTGCGTAACCTTACCACGACGCCCATTCCGCCCAACAGTCGTTAATAAATTATGCAAAGTATCCGATAGGGCAGCCACTGCATAAGCGCGAAGTTCAGGATCTGAATTACCAAATGCCGTTACCCTTAGATATGTACTTGCACAGCGTCTCTTAACCTCTTCGACATGCTTTTCTACATCTGGAGCATCCAGTATAAACCCTGCGCATATAGCTTTATTAAAAGATTCATTTGGATTAGCGATAATAGCTGGGGTCAGTTGTGTAAACGCCTTGTCAAACGCCTGCTTTCGTAATCGTGCCTTCTCTTCGTTTTGCCACGCTATCCTTCTGGCCTCTTCCCTTACCCTCTCAGCTTCTCCTCTTGCCTTCTCGGCTTCTTCCCTGGCTCGATTCTCTTTCTCGATAGCCTGCGCTAACTTATCTATTTCACGACGTACGCCCGCTACGCTCTCAGGGGATAGACCGTCCTTAGTATTATCAACTAAGGCTTGCAGCAATTCAATATCACCATCAAATCCACTACACAAATTATTAACGTATTCAGTTGGATTCTCGACTCGATTAATCCCGTATTGAAACAGCCGGTAAACACCCTCCTTGGACCCCCCTCCATTAAAATAGCGCACCGGGGCTACGGTGAGAAAATGATCATTCTGGATAAGTTTACTGGTCTGAATCAATGGATCATTTAAGAATGCCTCTAATTCAACTAGCGGTCTACTCCTGAACTGGTCAAGCACGGATAGTACTCGGGTATCCGTATGATCATAGCTGCCTTCAGACACCTCTGGCCTATGTGCCTCCAAATAATCAATAGCCAACACCATCTGCTCAGCAATACCATCACGGCAAAAATCAGGATTACTAGCAATATAACCGGCGATCTTATCATTAAAACCAAAGCCAAAGCCATTATCAATTTCACCCTGTATAATCTTCTCAAGAAGGGCGTCTAATCGCACTCGCTGCTGCTCTATATGATTATCCATGCCTTTAACCATGAACGAATAATACCACAATAGTTTATATTTGTAAATATCTCCGTAGGGGACTGATTTTTCAATCAGCTTGATTTAGCAAAATACTTGGTTTACTCCCACCGCCGCGTGCTATTGATCTCGTGCTTCTCAAAGTAAACTTCCGCCAAATTAACATCAAACCGATTCGCCA
>CAUPZG010000022.1:0-8375 GCA_963516175.1 uncultured Candidatus Saccharibacteria bacterium
TTGCGCGTCAAGCTGGTTAGCGCGCGGTATGGTAATCCGTCAAAGCACCTCAGGGTGATCGCGGTGACGGGGACGAATGGCAAGACAACGACGTCATGCTATATCAATGAGATTTTGAAAGAGGCTCACTTCACGACCGCGATGTTCACCACGGCGGTGATCGAGGTGGCGGGCGAGCGAAAACTTAACGACCTCAATGCCACGGTGGCAAGTACGGCGCGGATGCAGCGGTTTTTCCGCGACGCCAAGCGGGCGAATGCTGACTACGTGGTGCTGGAGGTAACGAGTCATGCGCTGGATCAGCACAAGCTGGATGGCGTGCCGATTGAGGCGGCGGTGATGACGAATTTGACGCAGGATCACCTCGACTATCATAAAACGATGGAAGAGTATGCCGCGGCCAAGAGTAAACTGTTTCAGCTGCGGCCGCGGTTTATCGTGCTCAACCGCGACGATGAGTGGTATGACTATTTCAATCAGTTTGTCGCTAGTGAGCAAAAGATGACGTACGGTCGAAGCGCGGAGGCTGAGGCAAAAATTACCCACGTCAAGTTGTATCGCAAGGGCACCGAGGCTGATGTGGTGCTGGATCATCAGACGCACTTGGAGTTGGCGACGAATCTGCCGGGCGAGTTCAACGTGATGAATATGACGGCCGCGACGACGCTGGCGTACCTATTGGGCGTCAAGCTGGAGGATATCCAGGAGGGGGTGGCTAATGTCGAGGCTGTGCCGGGGCGGTTTGAGCGGGCGGTTGAGGGTCTGGGCTATGACGTGATCGTTGATTATGCTCATACGCCGGATGCGCTGGAAAAACTGCTGGCGGCGGCCCGCGGCATCACCAAGCAGCGGGTGATCTTGGTGTTCGGGGCGTGCGGTGACCGTGATCAGGGCAAGCGGCCGATTATGGGCGAGATTGCGGCGCGTGGGGCGGATCGGATTTTCCTGACTGATGAGGAGAGCTATAACGAAGATCCGGAACAGATCCGGCGGATGTTGATGGAAGGAATTGAGCGTGGTCGCGGCGACGCGAAAACGACGGAGATTGCCGACCGACGTCAGGCGATTGAGCGAGCGCTCGGCTGTGCCAAGAAGGGCGATATGGTGCTGATCACCGGTATGGGTCACGAGCAGTATCGGATCGTCAATGGTCAGCGGCTGCCGTGGAATGATGGTCAGGTGGTGCGCGAGATCGTTGGCCGGGAACGGGCGGCGTGAGACATGCGGCTGTTACTGGTAACCAGAGGAATTCCCGGCTCTGGTAAGTCGACGTTTCTCGCGGAACAAGGGCTTGATAATTATACGCTGTCGCCGGACACGATACGGCTGATGCTGGCGTCGCTGCAGCTGATGATTGACGGACAAACGACCATGCCGTCGCGTCAGGATGCAATGGTGTGGCGGCTATTACACGAGATGCTGGAGCAGCGGATGACGCGGGGTGAGACGACGGTGGTTGATGCAACACACACGACGCCAAATTATTTCAAGACGTATGGCGAGCTGTGTCGGAAATATCGCTACCGGCTGGTGGTGATTGATTTTGCTGATGTGCCGCTGGCGGTATGTCAGCAGCGTAATAGGGAGCGGCTGAGCTATAAGGTGGTGCCGAGTAGCGTACTTGAGCGTATGCATCGGCGGCTGCAGCAGAGTTCACTGCCGAAATGGGTGACGGTGGTACGGACAGCTGAGGAGGTGAATCAACTGCTCACTAATCAGCCGGAGAACGTTGATAGGTATCGGGTGATTCATCACATCGGCGATGTGCAGGGGTGCTTTACGCCGCTCAAGGAATATTTCGAGCGGTATCCACTTCGGGACGATGAACTGTATATTTTTGTCGGCGACCTATTAGATCGCGGCACGGAGAATGATGCGGTGATGCGATTTGTTTGTGACGAGTTACTTGACCGACCAAACGTGCGGTTCGTCGAGGGTAATCACGAGCTATATCTCTGGCAGTGGGCAACCGATCAGCCGGTTGCGGCGCGGGTATTTAGCGAACAAACGCAGCCACAGCTGGAGGCGGCAGGCATTGATAAGCGTAACGTCGCGCGGCTGATATGGCGGATGGATCAATATATTTTGTACCAGTTTCGAGGGCAAACAGTTTTGGTAACGCATGGCGGGCTCAGTACATTGCCGGAGCAGTTACCGCTGGTTGCGACCAGCCAGCTGATCCACGGCGTGGGGGCGTATGATGAGGTTGGGGCAGTGGATGATGCATTTTTGGCGCAGACTGATGACGCGACGTTTCAGATTCACGGACATCGCAACAGGCAAAATTACCCCACGCGCTACAACGAACGTTGCTACAATTTGGAGGGAAAGGTTGAGTTTGGCGGCGAGCTACGAACAGTACGGCTGGACGAGAACGGCATGACGCCGATCGCTATTCAAAACCAACGGGCAACGGTGCGACTGCATCCAGAAAACGCAGCGTTCCTGCGCCAGCTGCGGCAGAATCGCTACATTCGTGAATCGATCCTGCCGGGTGATATCAGCTCGTTTAATTTCAAGCCCGACGCATTTTATCGCCAAGCATGGACGACGCAGACGATGCGGGCGCGCGGACTGTTTCTCAATACGCTGACAAACGAGATCGTGATTCGAGCCTATGATAAGTTTTTTAACATCGGCGAGCGGCGCGATACTGAACTAGCGGCGCTGGAGCAGACGATGACCTTTCCGGCGCGGGCGTGGGTGAAAGAGAATGGATTTTTGGGGTTGGTCGGGTATGATTCGGCGGCGGGTGGGCTGGTGATAGCGTCAAAGTCAACGACTGAGGGTGACTATGCGGCGGCCTTTCGGCGAGAGTTTTTGGAGCAATTTCAAGACCAGCTACCGTATATCAGTGACTATCTGCGCCGTCATAATGCGTGCCTATTGTTTGAGGTCGTGTTGCCGCGATTTGATCCGCATATTATCGCGTATGAGTCGGATCAGCTGGTGCTGCTCGATATCGTCAAGCGTCAGGTTGCATACGAAGCGGTCGACCGGCAGGAGCGGGAGCGATTTGCGCGTGAGATCGGGGCGAACAGCAAGCGTCTGGCGGCGGAGTTTTCATCGTGGAGTGAGTTTATGACGTGGTTTGACCAGCTTCACGGCATGGCGTACCAGTGGCAGGGTGAGCGGGTTGAGGGCTTTGTACTCGAAGATGCTGGTGGTCATCACGTCAAGATCAAGCTTGATTATTATACCTTTTGGCGGCAGATGCGAACAGCGCTGGCGGCGTTGCAAGCTGGCCGTCAGCCATCAACGAGGCCCGACTGTCCTGATCCGGCGCTGGCAGCCCGGGTAATTGAATATATGCGGCAGCTGCCCACCGAGGACTTAGCGCGGATGGACATTATCGCGCTACGACGACGGTTTGAGTAGGCGAGTGGTTGGTTTCTTGTTGCGCGCGGGGCGGTCTGGTACAATTTTGACATAAGCATAACGGAGGGGGCGCTTATGTGGAAACGTATTATTAGTGTTGTTGGGGCTACGTTAGCGGTGTGCATCGCGGTGCCGGCAACGGCTGGAGCGGCTTCTGAGTATGATGATATCATCAGCAAAGTTTCAACGAAAACACTGATCCATCACATTGATAATTATTCGGGTAAGACCTGTGGAAGTCCTGATGACGATTACGCGAAGAAGTGGCTGTTTGCCTTCAAGCAAAAGAGGTACTATCAAGGCGACCCTAAAGACCACCAGGCGGCGGTAGAAAGTTTAGAGCGCGCTATGTCGTCACCAAAGGGTGCATATGCGGTTATTTATGAGCAGAACAATAAGCATAACGACACGTCAAACCCATATTTCATAAAAGTTTTTTGGACAGAAGATGGTAGGGACGACTATACCTATCGTTTTTATAAAAATCATCAGACAAGTGGGGTTGCTCTAGCGAGAAAGGAGGGCAGTCGGACAAAACTTTATGTGGCTACCATTGCCAGTCCTAAATTGGTTTTAGGGGGTAGCAATTGTGCCCCTGAATACTTGTGGGGATATAAACAGTCACAGGCTTTTGTATCTGATTTGAATATATCTGCAGAATCAAATAAAAAACTCTTCACGTCTACGTTTCCTGTTGATTATTCGAGTGGCTATGCAGGCCCCAAGTTTCCGGACAATCGCTCAGCGATCGGATGGTGGCCAGACTCGTCTCAATATGATGATTTTACAGATAAGATAACAATAAAGAAGCTGATAAACTATATAAATTATCATAAGGTGTTCTGTGCGCCAGCAGACTATTCTAATAGTTGGTTTACAGCATTTAAGTATCCCAATATTCCTGACAATCATAAGTATCATAAAAGTTATATGGCAAGTCTCGAACGGGCGATGGCGACAGGAGCGTATGCTGTTGCCTATGGACAAGTTACAGTCAACGGTAAAACAGTAGACCCTCATTTCATAACGGTATTTTGGTCAGAGAGCAGAGATGATTTCTACATCAAGTTTCTCGGTGATGCTCCATATAGAACTGCCTTCATTACACATAAATGGGGTAGCAGAGCAGAGTTGCATGGCATGATCGCGGGCAGTGTTAAACCGCTCCAGGCGCGTGGCGGTTGTGAAGTTGAGTTTTTACAGGGAAATTATCTAAATGGCTATGTGCCTACTGCTCGATTTAATGAGTCGTATATGCCGTTGAGCGGTGGTAACGATATGAAAATCTTCACCTCAACCTTCGACGTCGAATATCCAGACGGCTATAAGGGTAAACCGATTCCTGGCGATCGACGCAATGTTAAGTATCTCGCTCTCGGCGATTCCTTCTCCAGCGGCGAGGGTGACACCGATAAAAATCCGGCGACTGACCGGAAGTATTATCGCCAGTGGACGGATGTGAATGAAGATAAGGCGAAGGATGCGCCAAGGGAAAAGTGCCATGTCAGCACGCGCTCGTATCCGTACAAGCTGGCGAACTGGATGGGGCTGGGTAGCGGCCCGTCGGCAGCGTGGGCGTCGGTTGCGTGTAGTGGGGCGACGGTGTACGACATGAATTGGGATAATTCGGGCGGCTATGAAGGACAGGACAGCCCGCTCGGGCGGTTGCACGGTTATGACAACAAAGGAGTGTTGCAGAAGATGGCGCTCAACGAGATGATTCCAGGACGCGTCAAGCAAATCGAGTTCGTAAAGAAATACCAGCCAAAGGTAATCACGCTGACGGCGGGAGGGAATGATGTGGGGTTTGGTAAAAAGATTAAGGATTGCGCTCATTATATTAAAAGCATAGGAACGTGTGATTGGGCCAAAGACGAGATGAACACCCTGGGGTCGCAGATTAAGGGTCAATTTGATCGCCTTGTCGGACTATATAAAGAGTTAAAAGCTGCAAGCCCTAAATCAAAAATATATGCAATAGGATATCCACAATTTATCACAGATACAGAGCCAGCCGCATGTGGACTGAATGCTGGAGCTATAGACCTGGATGAGCGACGCATGGTAGTCCGCGCTACTCAGTATATGAACGAAGTAATCGAAGCTGCTGCGCGCAAAGCTGGTGTAAAATATGTAGATATTTCACAAGCACTGAACGGCGGTAAGATGTGTGAGAAGCATCAGATCTACATGACAGGTATAGTAGGCTTGGGTGAGCAAGAAAGTTACCATCCAAACAAGCTTGGTCAAGTTAAGATATTCGCTGAAATAGCAAAACAACTTGATAATGAGGATTTATCGACTTATAGCAAATACCCTACTGCTGGCGATGAATCAGTGAACGCACCTTCATCAATCTATTTTGACAAAGGTGCACCTTCGTCTGTGAATACTACAATGCTAGCAAACTCCAAACCTTCAAAAGGCAGTAAGCAGAAAGTTGCGCTGGCAAAGAACTCGCTGCAACCTGGTAGTTCGGCTCGTGTCGAGATTCGATCTAAGCCAGTGGACCTAGGCAGCTATACTGTGTCAAGTGACGGATCTATGAGGGAAACGATAACTATTCCAGACAACATTCCCGCCGGCTATCATACCCTATTTGTGTACGGCAAATCCGCAAGTGGCGAAAATATCAAGATCACTCAGACGCTACTGGTAACGGGCAAAGATAAGGAAGATCTTGACGATGATGGAGTAAAAGACGCTAATCAACCATGTGGAGCCTTTTTGAAACCTTCAGGGAAAGACGAAGACCTTGACGGTATCGACGACGCCTGCGACCCTGAAATCACCGACCCCATCCTCTACACTGCTCGCAATGGTAAATCAGAGTTTAACGAAGACGAAGGTAAAATCTATGTCTTTCGCAATACTAGAGCAGCGAAATTAACAGGTGTAAACAATGACTATATAGACAAATCAAGTAACAAAGATAATACCGAAGCACTCATTGCCAGCAGTCTTGCGGAAGGTACCAAAAACCTCTCCTTTAGCAAACTTGTCATCGCAAAAGAAGACGATAAAGACAATAATATTTCAAAAGGCATGCCTATAGTTTTGGTAAAAGACATAAACGAAAAGTGCTACGCCTTAAAGCCTGAAGACTATTTATCGCCCGCATTGAGGCCAGGATCAAACGGTTACGAACCACGAGGATTAATAAAATTAAATAGACTACCGAAGGGGGTGAGTTGTGAAGAATAAAGAAATAGTTAATGATAATATATCTGGTAAGTTAATAAATAAAAAATCTATCAGTAAAAAAAGACGGGTTGCTGGTCTGTATACTCAAACTTTTGCCGGACTTCTAGTCGTATTCTGGTTATATAGCTGGACGGTAGCGAATCTAATAAGTGACCAAACCTCTATGCTCTATAAAATTATAGCAGGAGTAGTAATTTTGTGCTCGCTTGTAAATGTCCTCCTACTTAAAAAATGGTGGCAACGACTTATCTGGGTGTTTATTGTTCTTGTTTTTGTTGCAATCTTAACTTATTGGATTGGCTGGGACTTATATAGCGATATACGTTTTTAGCGGTGGGAAAAAGAGGAGAATATATGGCTATGGTCTCAAAATCCCAGGATATCGACGAAAACGGTACACTAGATAAAAATCAACCCTGCGGGGCTTTCGCTCAAGCCGCTAACAAAGACGAAGACCTTGATGGCATCGACGATGCCTGCGACCCTGAAATCACCGACCCCATCCTCTACACTGCTCGCAACGGCAAGTCATCACTTGGCGAAGATGAGGATCGGATTTATCTCTTTCGCAATACACGAGCAGCTAACCTGACTGGCGTCACGAACGATTATGTTGACAAGTCGAAAAACCAGAACAGCGCTGATGCACTGGTTGGACATACTTTAAGCGAAGAGACGCGTGGATTGGCGTTTGAGAAACCGGTCATTATGAAAGAAGATGATGGCGATATTAAAAAAGGAACGCCAATTGTTCTCGCCAAAGACATAAATGAAAAGTGCTACGCCCTAAAACCAGAAGACTACCTATCGCCAGCATTAAAACCCGGATCAAAAGATTATAAGCTACGAGGATTAACAAAACTAAATACACTACCGAAGGGGGTGAGTTGTGAAAAAGAATAAAGCGCTGCAGAATACCACTTTAGTAATTCTAATGTCAATCGGTGTTGCAGTGTTATTTACCGAATACATACACATAGGAGTGTTTGTTTTGACTTTGGCAGGAATACTTAGCTCAATCCTCATCTTTAGAGAAAGGAGGGGCAGACGTAGCTTTTTGTCTTATGTGTCAGCTGCCACATATCTATACGTGGTTATTAGTTTTTGTATTAGCAGTTTTGATGGCTTTGGTAGGAGTCTAAACAATTTCGTTAACTGGGTGCTTTATGCGGTGGTTATAGGAACTTTGTCTGTAATACTGACAGGATTGCAATTATTTAAGGTAAATCATTAGTCTAATGCCCTACCTATCGCCATCAAAAACCAAGATTAAGTAAACTACCGAAGGGGGTGAGTTGTGAAAAAGGATAAACAAACGTGTCAAAACGTAATCACTATAATTATAGGGATAATTCCCATCCCCACGCTCGTAATCTATCAAATAATAGCTGAAAAATTCATATTTCCACATTACTCTGAAGCTCATTTCAATTATCTACTTATAGGAATTGGAGCCTTTGTCATCGGGGGATCTATCCTAATTTGTTGTCAAGGCAGGGTAAAATTATTGTGTATTCCCGGGATACTTGTTGGGGTTATTGCGGTATTAGCTTACATCATAGCTATTGGGCTGAGGGAATTTCAGTTCTAAGCTCTGGGGTTAACGATACTGAAGTTATCGTAGGCTACTATGACCTAAAACCAGAAGACTACCTATCGCCAGCACTCAAACTAGGATCAAACGACTACAAGCTACGAGGATTAATAAAGTTAAATACACTACCGAAGGGGGTTGGTTGTGAAGAATAAGAAAATAATTGTGGGATTATCAATTATTGTCCCAATGTTAATAT
>CAUPZG010000023.1:0-7931 GCA_963516175.1 uncultured Candidatus Saccharibacteria bacterium
CCACGGCGGACAGCCTGCGTGATTTTATCATCGCGCTTGATAAGGAAAAAGCCGATCATCTGCGCTACAAGGTGGTTGATGATGCGGTGAAGATTTTTATCACACCGTACCGGGCGACAATTACTGAGGCAGATTTAGAGTTCTCGCAGGGTGATTATAATATTGAGCTGGTGCTTGCGCTTAATGTTGAGAGTCAGGATCATCTCGACAAGGCGTTGACGGCTCATGGCAAGATTTTGCATGATGCGGTGGTATCGACGGTGACTGCCGGCATGGTGAGGAGTAATCTCGGGACGGTTGATTGGCATGATGATAGAGCGTCAGGTGTCAGTGAGATGTTGGTTGATTTGATCGATGAGCTGCGAACACCGAAAGTGACTATGGATGAGCAGATCGCAACGGCGTTACTAACCGGTGTTGTGGCAGCGACGGAACGGTTTAGCAATAACCTAACCTCGTCACGAGTCATGACATTGGCAGCAGAACTGATGGCGGTCGGCGCCAACCAGCAATTGATCGCTACCAAGTTGGCCGAGGGGCAGGCGATTAAGACTGAGGAGCAGGCGAAGTTAGAGCAATCACAGCAGGCGGCTGATGACGCAGCCGATGATAAGGCGGATGATGACGATGGCCAGGATGGCTCTAATTTCAAGGTTGAGCGGGGGAGACGCTCAAGGACAGCTGATCCCAGAAGAGATGATGGTGCGTTATCAATCAGCCACGAGCGGCGGGGTAGCCTTGATGAGGTAGCCAAGCAGACTCGGGCCGAGGAGCAGGATGCAGCAGCCCGTGCGGCGACGGCACAGCTTGATCGCCTCCGGGCAGCATCAGCGGCGAGTGGGCGAAACAGTACGCCGTCAACACCACTGTCGATTGGTGCGTCAGTATCGGCAGAACCGGAGACGGCTGCACCGCTCCTAGGTGGAACATTGAACGCAACAACGGAGCGGGCAGCCGAGGATAAGCGCCGTGATCTTGATACTGATCAAAACAAGACTATCCTGCATCATGGTACCTATGTTGGTGAATCGCGTCCGGCCCTCGGTGAATCTCCGTTGAATGCAGCTATGGGAAAGTCCGATGAACCGCCAAGTGTTGATCCGTTTGCGACAACTAACAAAGACGAAGCGGTCATTGCCGCACTGAAAGAGGAGACGCAAGCACTAGCCGCCAAACAGACTCAGTCTGCTACGTCGCCATCACTGCCAGATTCTGAGCGTGATGCCCGTGCGGCAATTACCGAGGCACTGGCTGCCGCGCCACCGCTTGAAGCTGCAGCCTCACCGGCTCCGGTAGCCTCATCTTCGCCACTACCTGCGGTGTCATCTGCCCCGGCGACGCTGGCTGATATTGAGTCCAGTGTGATGCATGGCCTACCGCCACTGCCTGATTTTTCTGACTTTTCGGGTTCAGGCCTACCGCCACTACCACCAGCTCCGATCGGTGCCGCAGATGGGGGGCTGCCAGCGTTGAGCACATCACCTTCAGCACCGTCCGCCTCTACACAGCCGCGTACCTTTAACCCGTCCCAATTCCAGATCCCGGGGCAAAAATAGTCCATGGATGAGGTGCTGCTCATTGATAAGCCGGCTGGCATGACGAGTTTTGGGGTAGTAGCGCGGCTGCGGCGGGTATTCAGCCAGGCTGCGGGCAAAAAAGTGAAAGTTGGCCATACCGGCACACTTGATCCGTTCGCTACGGGACTGATGATTATCGTGACGGGCAAGAAGTGCCGCGAGGCTGATACCTTTACGAAGCTTGATAAGTGGTATGAAGCGGAGCTGATACTTGGCGAGGTATCGACGACTGGTGACCCCGAGGGTGAGCTAACTCACGTATCGGCGCGGCAGCCGTCCCGTAGTGAGATTGAAGCGGCACTCGGTGCATTTGAGGGTGAAATCAAACAGCGCCCACCGATATTTAGCGCCATCAAGATCAATGGCCGCCGGGCTTACCAGCTAGCGCGTCAAGGCCAGCCGGTTGAGATGCCAGAGCGCACCGTGTCAATTTATGCCTTGGAGCTCGTCGCATATGAGTATCCTCGCTTGGTGATTCGAGCACATGTTTCAAGTGGTACGTATATTCGGAGTCTGGCGGTTGATATTGGTCAGAAGCTCGAAACGGGGGCCTACTGCCGGCAGCTGCGCCGCATGGCTATTGCTGAATATGATGTTGCCGAGGCAAAAGCATTAGCGGATTTTGGGATTTTGTCTTGAAGTGCTATTATCAAAACATGGGTAGGCAAACAGGTTTTACGATCGTTGAAGTATTAATTGTGATTGTCGTGATTGCAATTTTGGCAACCATTGGTACTATGTCGTATTCGGGTATGCGTCAGGATGCTACTGATACCAAGATTCGCTCCATCGTCAAGATTGCCGGGGATGCGTTGCAGATATATGATACACAGAAACGAACACTGCCGTCCGGACAGGGGACGTTTAATAACGCCAATAGTGTTGACTCGCTTGTACCACAGTATATTCAGCCAGGGTATCGCGAGGGCGTTAGCAGCAAGAATGCGTCAAATCCAAACGATATTTTTGTTTGGTATCCATGCAAGGACGCATCTGGCAAGATAACCGGCATTGCGGTGTTCGCAGCCCTTAACTCCGCCAAGCCGCAGGAGGCAGCTCAAGTCAATGCAATCAGGGCAACTTGCAATATTTCGAGTGCAGCCGTGCCGACCACCGGCAAGCCAGCGTATAATTATGTACAGACATTTTAATAAATGCGGCTGATTTGCGTTTTTAGCATAGCATTGGTATAATGACGAGGCTATGATTAGCAAAGACGATAAAGCGAAAGCAATTGCTTTGACTCAGGTCAACAAGGACGACGTCGGTAGCCCGCAGGCGCAGGTGTCGATCTTGACGGCTCGTATCAAAGAGGTCACAAAGCACCTGAAGGCGAATAAACACGACTTCATGGCGCGCCGTGGCTTAATCCAGATGGTTGGCAAGCGCAAGCGCCTGCTAAAATACCTGGAGCGAACTGATTTTGAGAGTTATAAAGCGGTTGTGGCTGCCCTGGGTCTGCGTAAATAGTCGCGCCGGGTAGTTGTACGGATATCCACCTTGATATATCACGAGGTGGGTATTTTTATTTAGCGCGGTGTAGCTACAAAAACCGTCCGACCATCAGCCGCGCCACCAAGGGTGCATGAATAGAGGGTAAGCTGTGGTTTGTCAGTTCGGTTTTCGATGTGAACGGCATTCGGCTTGACATCAAATAACTGGGATATTATGTAGATGTAGCGCTTGCCGTGGTAGTCAATGATTATTTCATCGCCAATGCGTAGCTTATCAATATTGTAGAATGGTGATTTTTGGATGGTTTGCTGCGGCGTCAAGCCCATAATGAAGCGGTGGGCCGACAAAACAAAGTTGCCGCCGTCAACCGGGTTGCCATTCTCTGGCTGGCGCCACCATGCACCTCGCTCCATAGTTTCGGCACCGCCAGTAGCGTACGGCACGTTAATATCAATCTTAGGGATGTAGAGGCGGTCCTCGGTGATGCTGGTTTCCGGCGTAGCGGCGAGAAGCTGGGTGGTTTGGTTGCGCGTTGGATCAATGAGCTGAGCACGAAAGAATGGACTGAACACTGTGATGAGTGTGTAGCTGCCACCAGCGAGTAGGATAAGAGCCAGACTCATACTGAGCCATCGGCGGCGGTTTTTGGCGTGGGTTATCTGCTTCACTTGTTATATTGTAGCATGGGTGGGTTGGTCCGTGCATCAAGGCTAGCTTGAATTGTATAGAGCTTTATGCTATAATTTATCACATGAATAAGAATGAATCGTTACCAAATAAACCGCTTTGGCTGCCGGATAAAGAATTTCTTGACGAAGGAAATCGCCAGGCCATAGTTGATATTTTAGGCGTTATCGCAACAGACCGTTCTAATCAACCGTTCGCTGAAGCCGCGCAGGCAGTTGCTAGTGATGTTGAAAGTGGTGGTGAGTTGGCGTCAGATTCACGAGATTTTATGTGGGCGCGCTTTATGGGTGTTCAGCATGGCACTATGGAAGGTGGCGACGGTAAGGTGCGGGTTAATGAGGAAAACTACCCTAGATTGCGACCGTTGGCTGAACAGCTGCATTATGGTGATATGCGTTTTCTAGAGTCAAATCCAGCCGATGCTACTGTAGAGTATGGTAACAGTATTATTCTAGGTGGATCAGCAGAGGAGATGCCAAAACGTCTACGAGCTGCACGAGGTGAAAATCCACGAGATATTGCTGTTCGGGATACGTATTTACTGGTCGGACAGCGTCAGCGCTGGAATGGTATACCAACCGAAAAAGATCCTGATGCTATTTTGGCGGCAGTATCAAGAGCACTTGATGGTGTTGACATGGATAAGCTCAAGGAAAAATCACCTTGGCTGCGGGATGAGCTACGCAAAAAGGTTGAGGCTGGTAATTGGGATGAAGCATTCGCTACGGAGCTGGCGATTGGACGGCTAGGTCTTGAGGCTTACTTTGATAGGCATGGCTTAATTGACTGGGAGAATGGTATTGAGGAGATTGCGCCTCGCGAAAGCCGGCCAAGTATACCGGGCGTTCCGGATCGAGAAAACGTCTTGGTAACGTATCACCTGCTTGATGGAACTCGCGCAACATTGCTAAATGCCGCTGCAGTACCGAGAAAGCGCGGTGTTCCACGGCCAACGAGTGATAGCCAGATCAAAGAACTACTAGATTTAGGTGTCCTAGAGCGCAACAAAGAGTATCCTCTCAGTATCGTTACAAATTCACCGCACTATCTTCGAGCCGCTACTGATGTCGCTATTCGGATATTGGCACACCCCGAGGCAAGGGATATAGTCATTGCTCCCCCTGTCTCGCCGTATAGGCCGTCAAGTCCGGAGAATGTCCTAAAAGCGCTAGGAGAGATCCCGGCAACCTATAAGGCTGATAAGCGTGTTCGCGCCGTATTGCGTGGCGAAGATCCGGACGCTAGAGAGCTGGCTGATTTGTAGAGCACGCTGTCGTTTGACTTTTTATAATTTTTATGCTAAATTACAGAGTATGAATGAATACGCCCCGCGGGTTGATAAATTACCGCCAGATGTGGCTAAACAAGCGGCAAGAGTCAGTGAAGTTGTGGCTGCTGTTAAGAAGCAGATTAGCCCGGATGGGGGACGATTAAGTGATGGCCCGCTGCATCTCGAAAAGTTGGAAGAGTTGAGTGCTGATGATCATAATTCAAGATTTACAGATGCGGATGATTTTTGGGAAAACGGTATGGATCCGTCGCAAGACGGCTCTGATACGTCGAGTAAATTTGTTAATAATTTTTGGCAGTACTTCTTTCCGGATAAAATGTTTGAGAAGGATGAGCTGTTGGGCTCGGTTGTGCTAGGCAAACCACCACGACAACGGTTGAAGCTGGCAGGAGGAGAACTCCTCACATCGGTTCGGCAGTTGTTCGGGACGTTATTTGAGGATACCAATATTGATAGTCACAAACTTGCTACCCTGAAGTCAGCAGCTGGTGAGGAGCACCTTGCCGATCTTAAGGAGGCAATGTTTATGCTCTATGTGCTGGCACTACATACGGTTACTCAACAAAATGTTATTGAGGCTGAGTGCTCAAGTGCGCATGAGTATTTGTGCAAATAGGAGTTTGGTATGGTAAGAAATATGGATGCAGAGCCACCAAAGATAAGTCGGCGCGGTCTGCTATGTGGTGCGGTTGGAGCAGTGGCGGCTACAGCTGGTGGACTGCTGATGGATCGTGGCGATGAAAGTCAACGGAGATTATCGATAGAGACGAATGCTCCGAAGCTTGACATTGAAAGGGCGTATGAGATATATGGTCAAGCATGTGATATGTTTCGGCAATGTATTAAGGGCGCACCTATATTTACTGGTGAGATGCCGCCGATATTGCCACCACCCGCATCGATATCTGCATCTCAAGGTGAACGTCGGCACGGTTTTATGACGGGGAGTGCGCTGCTACATAAGGCTGGTCATTCTGAGCGAGCAGTGATAGGAACGGGGGTCTCTTCGGATTTGAATGATGATAGTAGGGTGCGCGTAGCCGTCGCGTTTGAGTTGTTGGCAGGCAGGCCCGAAGCTAAGACTGCTGGGCTGACGGCAGTTTGGGGGATCTCGAGGCAAGGCTTACCGACAGAACGTGCGTTTTGGGATATACTGTACGAAATTAGTCCGGAAGAGCTGATGCTGTCCTTTGTGCCAGTATCTCAGAGGCAACCAGCGCCAACTAGTGAGCAGCCGTATGAGTGGACTGCTATGCTGCCGGGAGTGGAGAGTTTTAATGTGATACAACAAGTCATTGGTGCGGCTGGCGGTAGCTCACCGGAGACGTTGTCGCCAACGCCAGATGTTTTGGACCAAGTGAGTGAGCGGCTCGCTGCGGTTCGGGATGCGTTTGATCGGGCTGGCTTCCTCTAAAGTGTGCGGCTCTGTGATATAATAGATGGTACGAAGCATAACCCGCAGACGGTGATGGATGTGTGGTGTGTTGAGTAGTAAACCAGCACGCGTACACCTGTTACTGTCTTTGCGAGAAAGAGAGGATCTATGGCAATTATTAATCCAAGTGGTAAGGAGATTTTTTCGGTTACTACTGAATTATGTGGGCGGCCGTTGACGCTCGAGGTCAACCGCGTTGGTTTTCGGACGACGGGCAGCGTGCTGGTGCGTTATGGCGATACAGTGGTTTTGGGCAGTGCCCAGATGGGCAGTCGGCCAGTGCAGTTGGATTATTTCCCGCTGTCGATTGATTATGAAGAACGGTTTTATGCGGCGGGTAAAATTTCTGGCTCGCGGTTTATCAAGCGCGAGGGTCGGCCGAGCGACGAGGCGGTGCTGATCGGTCGGTTGATTGACCGTCCGATTCGGCCGCTGTTCCCGAAGGGGTATCGCCAAGAAGTGCAGGTTGTGGCGACGGTGCTGAGCATGGATCCGGATTTCCGCCCAGACGTAGTGGCGATGATTGCAGCGTCGAGTGCTTTGATGCTGACTGGGACGCCGTTTGACGGTCCGGTGGCGGGCCTGCGAGTGGGTCGAGTGAATGGTGAGTTTAAGGCCTTTTTGACGCCAGGAGAGCGTGAGCAATCTGATTTGGATCTCGTGGTAGCTGGTATCGAGGGTGGCATCACCATGGTGGAAGCTGGTGCCAAGGAGGTATCAGAAGAGGTGATTGTCGATGCGATGGCTTGGGTGCACCAGATGATGCAGCCAGCGATTGCTTTGCAGCGAGAATTGGCAGCTAAAGTGGCGCCAGCCGCCCAGGAATATGAACTAGTCTTACCTGATGAAGCAATCCAGCAGACGGCTGACGAATGGGTTGACGGCAAGCTGGGCGAGCAAATCCGCCGGCCGTACCCAGAGCGCAACGAAATGATTAGCGATATTCGCGCTGAGTTTCATGAAGCGATGGCTGAAAAACTTGGCATAGATGAAGAAGGATATAGCGAAGTTCGCAATGATTATGATGAAGCGTTCACGTTGGCGCTACACAACGATGTGCGCCGCGGTATCGTTGAGGAAGGTAAGCGCCCAGATGGCCGTGCTCTGACGGAAATCCGCCCACTAAGCTCAGAGGTTGGTTTGCTACCGCGAGCGCACGGTTCAAGCCTGTTTACTCGCGGCGTGACCCAGGGTATGAATATCGTGACGTTGGCGCCGCTGAGTTACGCGCAGCTGGTTGATACTATGGAGGTTAATGACGGCGAGCGGCGCTATATGCACCATTATAATGCGCCGGGCTATACGGTTGGCGAGGTCAAGCGGATGGGCAGTCCAGGTCGGCGTGAGATTGGCCACGGGTACTTGGCGGAGCGAGCCTTGATGCCAGTGCTGCCGAGCGAAGAAGATTTCCCGTACGCTATTCGTAGCGTCACCGAAATTATGAGCCAGAACGGTTCGACGTCGATGGCAGCGACCTGTTCGAGCT
>CAUPZG010000024.1:0-7771 GCA_963516175.1 uncultured Candidatus Saccharibacteria bacterium
CCCCAGCGGCGATTATACTGCGAAAGTGGGAAACTAGCACGGTGCCGAATTATAAGAGAGACTTCCGAATAGGGAGTCTTTCTTCGTTTTGTCTAAAATGTTTACTAGCAGCACAAGTATGATACAATGATGAGAAATGGACAAGAAACAAACAGAGCAACCAAAACATCTAAAGCCAGAACGCAAGGAGCTTATAGCGGTCTGTATATCTTGGCTGCGACAACCAAAATCATGGATTATTATTGCCGGTGGTATTGCCGCATTGGCGGTGGTGATAATCGGGGTGTTGTTTATTGTCACGACGCGCGGCAATATTAGCGTTGAGCGTGTGTCTAATGAAGCACTACAAGAAGTTGATAGTCCAATTCGGCTAAGGTTTAATCAACAGTTGGGTGAAGTAAAGCCAGAGATTACGCCAGCAGTGCGTGGCGCGTGGCACGAAAAGCGACAGCTATTCGGTATTATTGAAATGGAGTTTGTACCCGATCAAGCATTAGCAGCAGATACGAATTATATTGTGAAGTTCCCTAGAGTCAGACGCTCAGTGTTTGGTGATGCAATGATTCATGAGGTACCATTTAAAACACAAAAAGCGCCGCGGGTAACTACAACTTCGCTGGACGGTAAAGAGATAATCGCGATGGATCAAGTGCTGACGGTACGTCTGGGTTCGCGGGCGAATAAGTTGCGTGATTTAGAATTGACTGCTGAACCGGCACTTGAGCTCAAGCGCGATTCGTCAGATGATCAAACGTTCTCGTGGAAGTACGCTGGTCTGTTGGCGCCTGGTGCACAGTATACCTTTAGGCTATATGACAAAGCCCAGAAGGAAGAGCTAAAACGCTTTACGGTAAAGAGTGCCCCGCTACCAGCCGTTAGCTCACCGATTAAGGAGCATCTAGTGACGCCGTCAGATGAATTAAAATTGACGTTTCAAGAGGCAATTGATGCGAAGGACCGGCCAAATATAACAGTTGACACGGCTGGTAACGGCTCATGGCGGAGTGATACAGAGTACGTGTTTAAGGCAGATAAGTTGGAACCGGGCAAGACGTATACGTACACTATCCCAAAAGGTCTGCGGACGGCTCGTGGGGGCGTTCTTGTTGACGAAGTAAAAAAGACCTTTACTACTAATGGGCACGTGCGTGGTGCAGGGGCGTCTCCGTGGCGAGCCACTGTTGATCAAGCGGCGCAGGATGTACGGATAACATTTGATCAGGCGGTCGATCACAAGAGTGCTCAGGATCGTCTCAGGACATCATCTGGTACGGTCCAGGGCATTTCTTGGCATGGCAATACGATGATTGCCCGGGTGGTTAATATGGGCTTTCAGCGGCAAGTTCAGGTTTGGGTAGAGCCCGGTGTACAGCCGGTATTTGGACTGCCGAGTGTGGAGCGGATTGCAACCTCATTTACGACCAATTCACGGGTCGTCAAGCTTAATAATGTACCGTTTTATCGTCAGGTATATGCTCAAAGCTGTGAGGCCGCCTCATTGCGCATGGCGCTGGCGTATCGTGGAGTACATGATAGTGATTGGAATATTTTGCAGCGCTTTGGGTATCATCCACGACCGCGAGATAAGGCGACAAATGAATGGGATGATCCGAATGCGCAGTTTGTGGGTGACGTAAACGGTAATCAGGGTACAGGCACAGGATGGGGTGTGTATGCTGGTCCAGTGGCGCGAGCTGCCGGTCAATATGGTCGGGGAACATCGCTGGCGTATGGGGCTAATGCGAATTTCGTGGCGCAGCAAATCCACAACGGTAATCCGGTTATCGCGTGGGGTGTATGGCGGACTGGCGCAAAAATTGATAGCTGGAGAACACCATCAGGCAGAACGGTGAGTGGGCCAATACCAATGCATGTGCGCCTCATCGTTGGTGTACGCGGCGAGCCACACGATCCACTTGGATTTTATATTAATGACCCAATATCGGGACAACTCTATTGGACGAGGGCACAGTTTGTGGCAATGACAGCTGGTGCTGGGCCGGCGGCGCAGCTGTTGGCGGTGCATTAAAATTGGCATCCGGATAAGGATGGTGCGTTGGGGTCACACGTCTTTGCTATTGAGCTAGTTTTATAGACACAGCTTTGTGGTTGGAAAGTTGAAGAGAGGTATATGTTATTTTGCTCGCCGTCAGATTATTTTTTAATTCAGGTAATTTAGCTGTTGACAGAATTCCTTGTACAACCAAAAACCACCCATCTCGCAGAAAGGGTGGTTTTTGAGTGGTGGAACTCATCATTTCTAAGCTCCAACAGGTGCCGTCACGGTGTGACAGATCTCATTATAACGAAGTAGATCGCCGATTGCAATATTTTATTCACAATAAAAATGGCTTATGTAAATGTTGACAAAGTATGAGCAGTATGATAATATGCATACATAACACATATCATGTGTGATATATAAAGGCGAGGGTTTCCACGGTAGATGATGTGGAAATCTTTTTAATTAGGGAGGAAAACTCACATGGCAGGTACAAAAATTGGCGGTATGAAAGCAGCAGCAAAAAACTTAGCACGTGACCCAGATTTCTATGCAAAGATTGGTGCGAAGGGCGGTCGGAACGGACGTACCGGTGGTTTTGCGGCTAATCCAGCTCTAGCACGGATCGCTGGCGCGAAGGGTGGCCGTATTTCTCGTCGGCGCAAGGCGACAACGACAGCTACGACAGCAGTTAATCCGACAACAACAGCATCAACGGTACAGGCAACGGCTCAAGACGACGTAACGCTGGCTGCATAGCCATACTGTTGAAAAGGATACATAGCCCTCTTTCTATAGAGGGCTATTTGCGGTAACGGCGCAGTTCGCAGGACCGGGCCTCGTTGACACGCCAGTTGCCGGCGCAAAGGAGGCAGTGATAGTGGTGCTTGGCAGTTTCTATGCCGACAGCGCTACATGTTGGGCACGTGCTGCGGGCATGTAGCCACTTGCGGTAGGTATCAAGCGCATCCTGAACGACGTCATCAGCCATGGTCAGAATAATATTATAGTGCGGGGCTAACTGATGGATAGCCGCCTCCCAAGCCTGGCGCTCTATGGTGATAAGGTCAATATCACGAGTATAGTGATGATGGCCTAGAATGGCATGCGCCGTTTCATGGAGTAGCTGGGCGATAGCAGCTGGTGATTCCTCATCAATGTAAGTAATTGTCTGTGAGTGGTATGACCACGAAAAAACATCACCAGTCTGGAACCGATACCTTGGATAATCACGAGCCAGCTGCTTAACGATGGAGGATAGCGTTATCGTAGCAACCATACAGTACGGCCTCCTCGGGATGTGCTGCACCAACGATGTGTGGGCAGGTGATAAATGACGGTAGCTTCTCGGTGATAAATCCGGCTAACGATGCTGAAAATTTGTCGGTGTAGCGGCCGACGCCACCGCCGATTACGATGACATCTGGCTGGATAGCGGCGGTCAGTGCTTGAAGTCCTAGACTGAGTCTCTTAGCAGCCTCAAGCCAGACTTCAGGTGGTGTTGTGTCCGATAACTCGCCAAACTGTTGACTGAGCGCTCGCCCCGAGGCAAGGTTTTCCCATGAATCGATAGTTGACTGATACGCAACTTGCATATGACCGGCTTCGCTGCTGCGCAAACTAGGGTGGAGTGTGCCATTGAGGATGATACTAGTGCCAATACCTGTGCCGATAGTGACGTAAAGACCACAGGCTGGTTGTGGCTCGAGGCGACGAATACTAGCGAGACCAGCGAGATTGGCGTCATTTTCGAGGATAATTTGAGTGTTAAAGAAGTGCTCGGCTAAGAGGTCGCGAATAGGTACGCCGCACCAGCCGAGGTTGATACAATACGCAGCAACACCGCCAGTGACGGTGCCGGGCAAGCCAATTGAAATGTCTGTGACGGGCGCGCCCTTGGTGATCATGGTGATGGTGTCAACGACTTGTTTGATATATGCCGTAACGTCTGTTGGCGTGGCAAACCGAGTCGTTGTTTCTAGTGTACCGTTGTCGGTGAATCGTCCGACTAATGTTTTTGTACCCCCAGTATCAATTGCAATAATCATGAAGCCAGTATAACCCTTTACGAGAGTAGTGACAATATGGTACAGTAAGTACTAGTAACATCAGGGAGATAATGGTATGAAGCAGAACCGCCAGCGAGGATATGTTGTAATCTACGTAGTTGTAGGGGTTATTTTGGCGGCAATTGCTTTGGCAACGCTGTACGGATTGCGACAATTATCGGCACAGAATCAGGTGGCATCATCGGCAGAAAATACTGCGACGACCGAGCAGCAAAAAGATGCAAAGGACACAAAGGCTGACAAGACGTCGACTGAGCAAAAGAAGAATGAGAAGAGTGATGAGAAAAAAGACACTTCTTCAGCTGAAGTCAAAAAGCCTGCGCAGCAACAGCCTCAACAGCACGCACAACATCAACCGACAGCACCAGCTCAAAATAATGGTCATGGGTCATCTCATCTGCCAACAACTGGACCAGCTGACTCGCTGGCAGTTGGCTTTGTGTTGGGGCTGATCGTAGCGGTGGGCTTTGCCTATCGCCGGTCAATGTTGGTAGTTTAGCTTTCTTCTCTTTACTCGAGGCGTTATCTACGATATAATAAAGCGAGACCTCCAAGAGGTGACTGTTTTGGCAGGCCGCTTGGATAAGAATATTAACGTAATATGGGAGTCTATTTGGACGTATGGCAAATCCATTGACCATGGACGATCTGCTTGCTCAGGCGAGCGACTCCGTGAAACAGCTGACCGCGGGCGAGGTTGTGCACGGAACTATTTTATTAATAAAGAAACACGAAGTTCTGATTGATCTGGGGCCTTTGGGTGTTGGCTTGGTGCCGCGCCGTGAGGTGAGCATGTCGAACAATTACGCCGAAGGTGACGAGGTAACTGCGAGTGTTGTCGAGGTTGAGCTGGACAACGGTTATTCACTTTTGAGCATGCGTAAAGCGGCGCGCGATCGTGGCTGGGACGAAGTTGCAGCTAAATTGGAGAGTGGCGAAATTGTAACGGTGACACCGTATGATGCTAATCGCGGTGGTCTATTGGCTGAATATGAAGGGGTGCGCGGTTTCTTGCCGGTATCGCAGCTGTCAGCTGAGCATTACCCACGGGTCGGTTCGAGCGACAAGGATGAAATCTTGCAGCGGCTTAACGTGCTGGTCAACAAAGAGATTCGTGTACGGATTCTAGATGCTGATCGCAAGGCGAACAAGCTCATCTTTTCTGAAAAAGAAGCCATCAAAGAAGGCCTGGCGGAGCGGTTCGAGAAGCTGTCAGTCGGTGATACGGTCAAGGGTATCGTGACTGGTGTAGTAGACTTTGGCGTATTCGTGAACGTTGAGGGAATTGAGGGCCTGATTCACATCTCAGAGATTAGCTGGGAGCGGGTCAACAATCCGAGCGATTACGTCAAGGTTGGTCAGACCGTGGAGGCAAAGATTATTGCCATTGATAAGGAGCGCCTCAGCTTGAGTATGAAGCAGCTGACAAAGGATCCGTGGCTTGATGAAGTGGAGCAGTTCAAGTCGGGTGAGGACGTCGAAGGTACAGTCACGCGGATTACGCCATTTGGTGCGTTTGTGCAGCTAAGTCCAGCTGTTGAGGCCCTCGTTCATGTTTCAGAGCTAGGTGGCGATGGAACTGATCCAGAGAAAGTCTTTACGCTGAATGAGCGCAAAACCTTTACGGTGCTAGAAATTGATAAAGATAATCGCAAGATTTCGCTGTCGCTGGCTGGCGGCAAGAAAAAATAGCCTATAGAAAAAAGTAATGTAAACAG
The DNA here is from genome assembly GCA_963516175.1 of uncultured Candidatus Saccharibacteria bacterium. Taxonomy (GTDB): domain Bacteria; phylum Patescibacteriota; class Saccharimonadia; order Saccharimonadales; family Saccharimonadaceae; genus Nanosynbacter. The sequence goes on from CAUPZG010000024.1 coordinate 5,790, forward strand.
TTCGCCGGGAGTGTCACGCGGGCGATGAAAGGAGCACGAGCAGATGACAGAAAAGATTGTTGCAATTGCAGATTCAGTAACCGTCGGAGAGCTCGCTACTACCTTGAATCTACCGGTCACAACGCTAATCGGTGAACTGTTTAAAAATGGTATCGCAGCGACGATTAATCAGCGGCTGGACTTTGAGACAGCATCGATTATCGTTGAAGAGCTGGGCCTTGAGGTGACGCTTAAGAAAAAGGAGGCTCCCGTCGGCCATACACGCGTGGAGCATATGCTGTCGGAAAGGGCAGTGCCGCGTCCACCGATTGTGGCAGTGATGGGGCATGTTGATCACGGCAAGACGAGCTTGCTGGATGCGATTTTGGGCAACAAGACTGCCGCAGGCGAGGCTGGTGGCATTACGCAGCATATTAGCGCCTACCAAACAAAGCATAATGGGCGGATGATTACGCTGCTTGACACACCAGGGCATGAGGCATTTGCAGCGCTGCGGCAACACGGCGCGGTGCTGACTGATGTGGTAATTATTGTGGTAGCGGCGGACGACGGTGTCAAGCCGCAGACGGTCGAGGCGATTCGGTTTGCCCGTTCGGCTAACGCGAAAATCGTGGTAGCGATCAATAAGATCGATAAAGATACTGCTAATCCACAACTAGTAAAAACACAGCTAGCATCTGAGCACGGCCTCAATCCTGAGGAGTGGGGCGGCGACACGGTGATGGTGGAGGTCAGCGCTAAAACTGGCCAGAATTTGGATAAGCTGCTGGATATGGTGCTACTCGTAGCAGATATGGAAGATTTGCGGGCTGATGAGGATGTTCCGGCAGAGGGCTTGGTGATTGAGGCACACATGGAAACAGGGCGTGGCGCAGTGGTTGGGCTACTCGTCGAGCACGGTCAGTTGAAACCAGCACATTATCTGGTGGCTGGTACGGCATACGGTCGAGTACGAACAATGTTAGATTTTCGTGGTCAGACGATGAAAATGGCGGGCCCGAGTACGCCAGTTAATGTGACTGGATTTAAGGAGCTGCCGCAATTTGGTGATAGTTTTCGGTTGGCTAAAAATGAGAAAGAAGCACGGCAGTTGGCGCAGGCAGCACGCCTGGAGCAGGAAAAGATGGCGGCCAGTACCAATGTCACCAGCTCGGATATTTTAAAAATGATGAGTCAGCAGCATGACGCGGAGTCGTTCAATGTTCTTGTTAAGGCTGATGTTCAGGGGTCGCTCACGTCGGTGATTGACAGCCTAAAATTGATTGATACGGGCGGCTTGGTGGATCTGCACGTCATTGGTAGCGGGGTTGGTAATATTTCAGAAAATGACATTCATCTGGCGGTTGGCGAGAACACGGTCATTTATGGCTTTAATGTCGATCTGCCACCAGCGGTGAAACGCCTGGCAGCGCGTGAGCATGTTGAGGTGCGACTATACCGGGTGATTTATGAACTACTTGATAATGCCAAGCAATCCATGGAGGCATTACTGGCCCCAGAGGTTGTCGAGACCGAGGTCGGCCAGCTGAGCGTTAAGGGTGTGTTCCGAACGGTGCGCGAAGAGGTGATCGCTGGCGGTGAGATGATGACGGGTAAGGTCTATAAGGGCCTGCTGGCACGCCTGAAGCGCGGCGATGAGCACATTGCCGAAGTTGAAGTATCATCCGTCCAGCGTCAACATCAGGAGGCCAAAGAAGTATTTGAGGGTGAAATGTGCGGTCTCAGCCTCAAAACTACGCGAAAAGTCACCGTCGAAGAAGGCGACACACTGGAGTTCTTTACGCGGGAGCTGGTGAAGAAGACGTTGTAGGCTTATGCCGCACAGTCCTGTTAAGACTGGTTACGAATAGGTTGACTTTTTCCTATAAATCTGCTACCATTCAAAACATAAGCTATTCGGTAGCAGAAGTGCCGACCGCGACATTCCCCCCAGAAAGGAACCACCACAATGCTCAAAAACCCAAACCGCCCACCAGCACCCT
>CAUPZG010000025.1:0-7704 GCA_963516175.1 uncultured Candidatus Saccharibacteria bacterium
CCTTCGTGCCTATTTCTGCGAAAAGAATGTGCCGGAGTGGAGTGAGTTTTTGGAAAAATATCTACGCTGCTGTTAGACTGCTGAGTTGTTTGTTTGTTGTTGGTGATCATAATTCTTTACTCAGAGGGCCGGTAGCCAAAACTTTTAAGCCAGTGTCTACAACTAATTGGCAGGCTTGCTGCTGCGACAGAGGTGCAAGGTGGTTATTCTCCCCACTCGGATTAAGTGAGTGGCCGATTTTTGGTATGACAATAGCTCGTTGTTTGGCTTCGTGTAATCCGCGCAGCTGCCAATCCCTCTTCCAGCTGCTTACGGTCGATGGCGTGCCAGTGTTCCAGTCATTTTCTGCTGCAATTACCGCTGCATGCCCGATTTCGATTGATTGGTGTAGCCGCTTTTCTAAGTCGTGAGCTTTTTGGATATCGTGAAAATACCCTCGGGGAAGAGGAATCCACTCGTAGCATAAAGTATTAAAGTCACCCATCTCGAGAAATACAAAATATTTCATCTCGGTATCATCATTGCGTCGTCGCTTTCTAGAGCTCGGCAATTGAATTACTTGGTCGGGATTTGGCAATGGAGGTGAAAATGCTACAAGTGCTGCGTCTATGCCTTCTTCAGTTATGGACGATAATGCTTGATGGGCAGCGATTGCACCCATACACTGAGCTATTAGTAATACAGAACCTTCTTCGCCTTTCTCTTTGGTTCTGTCAGACATGTTATCCATTATTTCTTCATATTGTTCTGAGGGAGAGCGGACACGGAGGCCGGTCGCGTCAGTAGTAACGCCGTGAATATTGTGAGGAGTAATGCCATAGCCTGATAGAGTATCATTAATATAATTAAAGGCGACTGAGTTTCTTGTCAAATGGCTACCGCCACCGCCTATGCAAAAAGTTGTTATCGGCTGTCTTAGGTTATTCATCGGTGTGTTTACTATAATATCATACATTGTATATTTGTCAAATGCATAAGCTAACGCATCGTTGTGTTAATATTGAAATATGAAGCAGGCGATAATTGTTCACGGTAAGCTGTCCAAACAATCGTATTTCAATCCAAATCTACCGAGCGCCAGTAACTCGATTTGGATTCCATGGCTGCAACAGCAGCTGCTAATTTGCGGCATTGATGCTCAGACGCCCGAGATGCCTGAATCATGGCGACCAGATTACTCACTGTGGCGACAGACTTTTGAAAAATATAATGTAAATTCGGAAACCATACTGGTTGGTCATAGTTGTGGCGGAGGTTTTCTAATTCAATGGATGAGCGAGAACCCGCAAATTTGTGCAGGCGACGTCTATCTCATTGCGCCAGCTTTTGGCGATAAGTTTAATCCCGAAGCTCCATACGAAGAACCACTTCGTGGTGGTTTTTTTAATTTTAAGATTGATGAAACACTACTTGATCGTGTGCATAGCCTAACTATATTCTACTCTGACAATGACTCAGTGCGAGTTGATACTGCAATAAAAATTCTAAAAAAATATTTCCCGTCTGCCTGTTATCGATTATTTCCGGGATATAGGCATTTTTGTGGTAAGCGTGACATGGTCGACGATACTTTTCCTGAGCTGTTTGAGACAATATTGCGTAACAAATAACTATTGAGTACATTATTCGTAGAATAACTTCTATACGTCGCAGACGCTATTAGCGGGTTGGGTTATATCGGAATATTGGACGGCTTTGCAGATAAAGTTTGACCGCTGATATAATGGTAGCTGTGAATAAACGGTTGCAGCAAAAGCTCAAAACCCTGCCCCGCACACCGGGCGTCTATTTCCATAAGTCAGCTGATGGTGAGATTATTTATGTGGGCAAGGCGGCGGTACTGAAAAACCGTGTGCGGCAGTATTTTCAGGATTCGCGCGGGCGGGACAATAAAACCATGGCGTTGGTGGCGGAAATTGCTGACACTGATTGGATTGAGACCGAGAGCGAAGTTGATGCGTTGTTTTTGGAGAGCGAGATGGTCAAGCGTTATATGCCGCGCTATAACGTGCTGCTACGTGATGATAAATCGCAGATGTATGTGCGAATTGACATGAAAAGCGAGTGGCCGACCGTCAGTTTTACGCGTAATCCTGTGGATGATGGGGCGGAATATGTTGGCCCGTTCTATAATGGCTTTGCCTTGAAAAAAGCGCTGCGCTACCTGCGGCGAGTGTTTCCGTATTTGACCAGGCAGCGCCGGCCAGGACAATCGAAATTGGATGAAGATTTAGGCCTCAGTCCGCGACTAAGTGATGGGTCGGTCGCCTACAAAGCCACTTTGCGCAAGCTCATCAGCTACATCAAGGGCAATCGTAAAGCCATCGCCGCCGAGCTGGAGCGCGACATGAAAACGGCGGCTGGGCTGCATGATTTTGAGCGGGCGGCTGATCTTCGTAATAAGCTCAGCGCCATGCGGGAATTGCAGCGGCGAGTTTGCTTCAGCGACAAGGAATTTTTGGACATTTCAAAAGACAAAGCGCTGGCTGACTTGGCGAAATTGTTGGGCCTACAGGATATCCCAGCGCGCATCGAGGGTTATGACATTTCGCACATGAGCGGCCAGCAGGTTGTTGCCAGCATGGTGGTGTTTACGAATGGCGCGAGCGACCGAGCGGAGTACCGCAAATTCAAAGTCAGTGAGAAAAATGATGACACCGGCAATATCTATCAGACGATTTTTCGCCGGCTGAGCGAGCGTCATCTGAAAAGCTGGGGTCGTCCTGATCTGCTAATCATTGATGGCGGTAAGGGTCAGTTGGCGGCGGCCATTAAAGCTCGTGATGAACGTGGTGTCACCGTGCCGATCGTCAGTATCGCCAAGCGCGAGGAAGAATTGCTGGTTCATAAGACTGGTTCGCAAATTAATACGGCGTTCATTGAGCAAATGCGGTCGCAGCCACGGACGGACATTATGATTCATGAAGGCAGTGAGGTTTATGTGGTGAATTTACACCCAAGTCAGCGTAATGCCGGCTCGCATTCAAAAAACCTACGAGCTAGCACTGAGCAAAATCATAAAGAGTGCTCGAAGACGGATGAGAATGCTCTCGCAACAACCGACATCGTCAAACTGTTCCAGCGCATCCGAGACGAGTCGCACCGCTTTGCCGTGAGCTACCACACGGCGCTGAAGCGTCAGCGACAAACAAAAAACCAGTTGGAGGAAATTCCTGGTGTAGGACCAAAAACCCGCGCCAAATTGCTGAAAAAATTTGGTAGCATCAACCGTATACGGAATGCCTCACTCACCGACCTGGAAAAAATCGTGGATAAAGAGCTAGCGAAAAAGATTATGCTTATGCTATCATCATAAGTATGAGTCGAAAATATGGATTTACCGTCATAGAAATACTAATTGTCGTTGTGGTTATCGGCATCTTGGCGGGTATCGGTCTCATTAGTTATAACGGGTGGCGCAAAGAGACGGTGCGTAAAGCTATAACGTCAGATCTACAGAATGCGCTATCAGCGGCGGAGCAGGAAAAAAACTTCAAAGGGTCATACCCAACGACATTGCCGCAGTCGTTCAAAAGTGGCTCGCCAGACATCGTAATCACTGTACGGACAATCCCGCCGTCTGGTTCGACGCCGGCCGCGATCTGCATTGAGGGGACGAGTAGTCGCCAGCAACTCCAGATGCACATCAAAAGCACCGAGCGCAAGGTAGTCGACGGCGCCTGTTAGCGTTATGATATAATGAAATATAGTCATGAGACGACAATTTGCAATATTTTTTGTCAGGTGGATACTTAATTCTGTTGGCATCTGGGTGGCGGTGCGGCTTCTCGGGACGAGTGAGCCAGTGGTCGAGACGACGGCAACGTTTGTCCTCGCTGGCCTAATCTTTTCGATCGTCAACTCTATCTTAAAACCGATCGTTGTCATTTTATCACTACCGGCGATCTTACTGACGCTCGGCTTATTTACGCTGGTGGTTAATGGCATCATGGTTTATATATCATTGGCGCTGGCGCCGGGATTATCCATGAGTTTTGGCTCGTCAATTCTTGCCGGAATCATACTCAGTCTGGTAAACTATATAGTGAGTAGCGCCTTCGTTATCAAGCCGGCGCCAGAATAAGGAGAAAGCATGTCACTTGATACTATTTTGCCGTATGTCACATTAGGATCAGCCGTTTTGATGATCATTGCCATATTGTTGCAGCAGCGTGGCGCCAGCCTAGGTGCAGGCTTTGGCTCGTCGGGCGAACTGTTCACCACGCGGCGAGGTTTTGACAAGAACTTGTTTGATGTGACTATCGTGTTTGCTGTTGTGTTCGTACTGTCGATCTTGGCGAGTTTGGTGTTGCCGAGTCTGAAGGGCTAGGAGCGCGCCTTGGACACAAAAAAATCATCTTGGAAAAAATTTCTGCGGCTGGACTTCGCAACAAAAGACCTTGATGGGCAAGCGCAAAAACTGACCAAGACGACCTTGCGTCACACGCATATGTTTATCTCTTCACGCCTCGAACATTTGGCTGGAGTCAAGCGGCATGTCCTGGGGTGGATCTTTCTAGTTATTCTATTAATTACCATCAGCATGGTGCAGTGGCTATCGTTTCGTGAGCTATACGCTCATAACGCACCGGCCAGGGGTGGGTCGTACTCAGAGGGCATGCTGGGGCCATTAGAGACACTGAACCCAATCTTTGCTCGTAGTAGTGCCGAAAAGTCAGCGGCCCGACTGATGTTTGCGAGTCTTTATAATTATGATACAACCGGACATATCAAGGGCGACCTCGCTGAGTCGGTCACAGTCAATGAGGCCGAGACTGAGTATACGGTCAAATTGCGCCGTAATCTCAAGTGGTCAGACGGAGCGCCGCTGGATGCTCGCGACGTGGTGTTTACTGTTAATCTACTCAAGGATGCACGGACACAATCGTCAATTACTGGCTGGCAGTCGATCAACGTCAAGCAGGTTGACGAGCGGACAGTACAATTTACTCTGCCAGCCCCGTACGCACCATTCATGCATGCCCTCACCTTTCCGGTTTTGCCTCAGCACAGCCTCAGTGAAGTTAATCCGGCCGAGCTACGTGAGCATGGTTATGGCAAGTCGCCCGTAACCTCTGGGCCGTTTGCCATGCGGATTTTACAGAATGCCAATGCTGATGGGTCGAAAAAAGTGCTTCATCTGGTGGCGAACTCGCAGTATCATCATGGTGCGCCAAAGCTGGATCGTTTTCAGCTGTATGTATACCCGACGCGGGATGAGATCACCAAAGGTCTCAAGACGAGTGAAATTATGGCGACACCGGAGTTGTCGTATGCCACCCAATCAGATCAAATTCGTCACATGTATGCCTCGCGGTCGTACGCTATTAACGATGGTGTCTACGCACTGTTTAATACCCAAAGCGAGGTAGTGAGCTCGCGTAAGGTTCGGCAAGCACTGGTCCAGTCAATTAATACCCAGGCGCTGCGCGAGAAGTTTGCCTTTGCGAGGAAGCCACTACATGGCCCAATTTTTGACGACCAGGTGGACGGGCAGCTGGCCGGTCGTTTGCCGTATGACACAGAAGCAGCGAAAAAATTACTGGATGAAGAAGGATGGAAGGTAGTCGGTAATCAGCGTAAAAAGGGTGAGCAGGTTTTGCAGCTGTCGTTCGTGACGCTCAAAGGCTCTGACTTTGAAAATATTGCGCGTGAACTCGTAAAAGTCTGGCAGGAAACGCTGCATATCACCGTTGACTTGCGGGTGGTTGATCCAAATGATGCCTCGCAGAACGTTTTACAATCCGTCTTGCGGCCGCGTGGCTTTGATGTACTACTGTATGAGTTGGTACTGGGTGGTGATGCCGATGTCTTTGCCTACTGGCATTCATCACAGGCTAATCAAAGTGGGCTCAACTTTGCTAATTATAATAGTGCCGTGGTCGATGATGCCCTCGCTGCAGGTCGCGCCAAACAAAATGCCAAGCAGCGAGTTAGCAAATATCAAGCGTTCACCAAACATTGGCAGTCCGATGTGCCGGCTCTCGCATTATATCAAGTGCAACTGGACTATATTCATCTGTCTTCTGTGTCGGCGCTCGGCGAGTCAGTGCGGCTCGTATATCCTACCGATCGGTTCGCTGACGTGATCTACTGGACCGTTCGCCGTGAATCCGTTTACAAAACGCCGTAATCAGGTATAATGGTAAGTGGTCATGCGGGCGTGGCGGAATTGGTAGACGCGCTAGCTTGAGGGGCTAGTGAACTTAGGTTCGTGGAAGTTCAAGTCTTCTCGCTCGCACCAAATGTAACAGAGCGGCGCGTTGGCGGAGCGGTTACGCAGAGGTCTGCAAAACCTTTTAGACGAGTTCGACTCTCGTACGTGCCTCCAGGATTGTCGATAAAAGTTCTCTTGGAGAGCTATAATATACATAAAAATATTGAGTGAAACAAAGTTGAATTTGTAACTAAATTTTTGTATTTTACAAAGGGGAATATTGATCCATGTTTTCAATATTAGGTGCCGTATTATTTGGAGTTATAGCAACTATGACAGTGCTTGTTGCTTGCGGTTTGCCTTTGGGCGAATTTACCATGGGTGGGCAACATAAAATCTTACCTAAGAAACTTAGAGTTGCAGCAGTCATTTCGGTGGCTATCCAAATTTTTGCCATGATAATTATTTTGCAAGCTGGAGGTCTTATTCCCTTGTGGTTGCCTTTTACGGTTACTAAATATATTTGCTTCTTCTTTGCCGCGTATCTATCGTTGAATACTATTATGAACATCATTTCAAAAAGTAAGAAAGAAAAATATGTTATGACTCCAATTTCACTTATAGCCGGAATATGTTTTTGGGTGACGGCATTTCAGATGTAATGGTAAAGCGCCTTAAGATAATCGTGTACGATTATTAAATGCATTACCATCGTGGATGTGTACAATTTGTTTCATAAATATAGTATACTATGGAGGTAGGCGCGAGTGGCGGAATTGGTAGACGCGAGGGACTTAAAATCCCTTGACCAAAAGTCGTGCGGGTTCGATTCCCGCCTCGCGCACCAGTGTGGTATTTGGAATTATTGTCTAGAGCTTAACATTCTGATGGAGAACGGTATATCTAGTACGATTAGAGTGCCAAAAACCTAGCCCTCCTGTTGCGCGCCCCGCACTTGGTTGATATAATAAAGGGCACAACTAATAATAAAGGAGAATAGAACGTATATGGAAGTATGGTTGATTGTACTAATCGTCATCGGCGTACTGTTGGTGCTGCTGGTCGGCTTTTTGATCGGTACTTACAATGGGCTGGTGACACTGCGCAACCGTGTTGAGGAAGCATGGAGCGACATTACTGTGCAGCTCAAGCGCCGGACTGATTTGATCCCAAATCTGGTCAGCTCGGTCAAGGGCTATGCAACACACGAAAAAGAAGTGTTTGAAAAGGTCACTGAAGCGCGCTCGGCTATTATGGATGCCAAAGGTGTGGCTGATACAGCCCAGGCCGAGAATATGCTGGAGGGCGCTCTGAAGAATCTGTTTGCTGTCGCTGAAGCATATCCAGAGCTAAAGGCTAATCAGAACTTTTTGCAGTTGCAGCAAGAGTTGGTTGACACTGAGGATAAAATTCAAGCATCACGCCGGTTCTATAATGGTGGCGTTCGCGATCTGAACACAAGAATTCAAAGGTTCCCAGCTAACATAGTTGCCGGCATGTTCGGCTTCCAGGCAAAAGAATTCTTTGAGGTTGCTGATCGAGCAAGT
>CAUPZG010000026.1:0-7026 GCA_963516175.1 uncultured Candidatus Saccharibacteria bacterium
ACCGAAATTATGAGCCAGAACGGTTCGACGTCGATGGCAGCGACCTGTTCGAGCTGTCTGGCGCTGATGGATGCTGGCGTGCCTCTCTCGGCGCCGGTTAGCGGCATTGCTATGGGTCTCATGATGGACGGTGATACGCCGTACGTGCTGAGCGATATTGCCGATGCCGAGGACTTTGCTGGTGATATGGATTTCAAGGTGACTGGTACAGCCAAGGGTATCACGGCGCTGCAGATGGATATGAAGGTGCATGGTTTGCCGGTAGCGGTGCTGCGCCAAGCGATTGAACAAAGCAAGGCGGGCCGGGCGCATATTTTGCAGCACATGTTGAGTGTGCTGCCAGCGCCGCGCGAAGTACTTAGCCCGTACGCGCCGCGGATTGAAAAGCTAAAAATTGATCCAGATAAAATCGGCGCCGTGATCGGCAAGGGCGGCGAGATGATCAACAAAATTACCAGTGAAACTGGTGCCGAAGTCGACATCAAGGAAGACGGCTTGATCACCATCGCCAGTCCGAATGGTGAGTCGATTGAGAAGGCACTAAACTGGATCAAGAGCCTCGTTGAAGAGCCGGAAGTTGGTAAAATCTATGAAGGCAAGGTCGTCAGCATCAAGGATTTTGGAGCATTTGTGAATATTCTGCCGGGGATTGACGGGATGGTGCATATCTCAAAGTTGGCTGAGGGCCGGGTTGCCAAGGTTACCGATGTAGTGAAAGAGGGGCAAGTTGTGCGAGTAAAAATCACTGGCATTGATGAGCGCGGTAAGATTAACTTAACAATGATCGGCTTGTAACTTTTGCTTTTTGGCAAAATACGATACAATGGTGAAATATAATACTAATTGAGGGGGATTATGGACGATAAGAATAATAAGAACGTACCACAACCGACAGCAACACCGCCGGCAGCAACTGACCAACCTGCGCAACCAACACCGCAGCCACAGCCAGCCCAGCCCGTGCCGGCAGTGCCACCGATGCCACAAATGCAGCAGCCCGCAGTACCGCAAATGCCCGGTGCAGCACCACTACCTCCAAAGAAAGGTCTCAGCAAGGGCGCACTATGGGGTATTATTGGCGGCTCAGTTGGCTTGATCGTTGTTGTCGTTGGTATCGTGTTGGCGGTTATCTTCCTTGGTGGCCCATCAAAAGCCGACTACCAGGAAGCACTAAAAACACTAGAGGAGTTCACTAACCACAAGATTACAGCACCACTTCAGTCTTCAAATAGTGACAATATAAAGAAGCGGGTTGAAGAGTCAATTAGCCGTGCCGATACTATGATGAAAAAGCTTGAGTCATCAAAGATTATGCGCGACGGGGAGACGAAAAAATCCTTTAACGAATATAAAGCTGCGTACGACAAAGTACGTCCGAACATGGAAAAGATTGCTAGTGTGGTAGAGAAGCTACAGAGCTACTCTAAGAAGTGTTCGCTAAACAACTTTAATTATTTTGGCAAGCCAGCGGATGAGGTAAAGAAGCTCTATGATGAAAAGATGAGCGATTGCTATCAGCTGCTTGATAATGTTGCCAAGTCCGAGGAAAAGGAACTACAAGAGTTCGCAAAAAAGATGACAGAGTATTACAAGGCGTTTGGTGATTATCTCGTAGCGCGAGCTAATAAAGATTACAGCGCTAGGGCACCGAAGCTGGCGTCAGGAATTAGCCCATTATCTACCTTCACTAAAAACATCAAGGATTCTAACATAACAAAGCATCAGGAAGCCTTTGTTGAGCTCGTCAAGAAAAAAGCTGAGAATTAATTTGCCTCAGCAGCAAGCAAAACACCTCGCATAGTGACGAGGTGTTTTGTATAATAGAAATATGGATGAGGCAGCACGGCTGGAGGTTTTAGCAGCAGAGATTATTGCTCGTGATGTTTGTCATGATCTAGCAGAGCAGGCGACACAGCTAGTGATGGGTGATGGCCGAGCTGACGCAGACATTGTATTTATCGGTGAAGCGCCAGGAAAAAACGAAGACCTTCAGGGCAAACCATTCGTTGGGGCAGCCGGCACATTCCTTGACGAGATGTTAGCCGCGGCCCAGTTACGTCGCCAAGACATCTACATCACCAACATCGTTAAATATCGACCGCCAAATAATCGTGACCCGCTGCCAGAGGAGAAGCGCGCTTTCTGGCCGTATCTGATGCGACAGCTGCAGATTATTCAGCCAAAGGTAGTCATCACATTGGGTCGGCATAGTGGCATGGCATTTATTCCTGACTTGGCGATTTCGCGTGACCATGGTAATCCGCGCTGGGCACAGTTCAACGAGTTGAAGTTCTTGGTAATTCCACTGTATCATCCGGCAGCAGCGCTGTATAACGGAGCATTGCGCCAGACGTTGATTGATGATTTTGTGCGGGCGGCGCAATTGGCTGTCAAGGCGAGTACGTGAGTTGTCTTTGACAAGAGCTGGTGCCCCGTGCTATAATGAGCACAATTGTTAAGGGATAGATTTGCCGTACGTTGCTCCCCGCGTCTATCGCTTGTCATTCTAATTTTGCAAGGTATATTTTTTATAAAAGGAGAACAATACGCATGGGCCAGAGACGACTTGCGACGCCGAAGGGCGATGATCAGTCAAAACGACCAGCTACAAAAAAAAGTAATACGGCGGTAATGAATAGTACCACGACCCGCAAGGGCGAGGTCTTTCGGGCGCAGCGGCGCACGAGCGAGAATGTTAACCTCAGGGCATCGCAGCATCTGATCGACATTCCGGTCAATAAATCGGTTTACAATGGCTATGGCGGCGAGCAATTTAGCGCCAAAATGCAGCCAAAACGTGTCCGTGGTGGTGAGCCAAAGTTAAGGATTATCCCAATTGGCGGTGTTGGTGAAATGGGCATCGGTAAAAATATGAATGCCATTGAGTATGATGACGAAATTATCATCGTGGACATGGGTTTCCTGTTTCCGGGCAGTGACTATCCAGGAATCAACTACATCACACCGGATATCACGTGGCTAGAAGAAAATAAGCACAAGATCAAGGCACATGTGTTCACCCACGGCCACCTTGATCACATTGGGTCATTCCGGCATTTTATCCACCGTATCCCAGCACCGGTCTATGCGTCGAAGTTCACTATCGGCATGCTAGATAAGTCGATGGCGGATGCGGATACTGACTTTCAGCCGGACTTTCGGGTGATGGATCCATTGAGCCACGAAGTTGTTCAAGTGTCGAAGCATTTTTCTGTGGAATTGGTGCGAGTGAACCACTCCATTCCGGATTCAACCGCGGTGGTGATCCGGACGCCGCTCGGTGTGGTGATTGATTCTGGCGACTGGCGGTTTGAGGAAAGCCCAGTTGACGGCCAAAAGTTTGACCTTGAGCGTATGACAGAGATTGCTGCCAAAGAGGGAGTGTTGATGTTCATGAACGAATCAACCAACTGCGAATCAGCTGGTACGCATACGCACACCGAGTTTGATATTCAGTATTCTATCGGTCAGGTGATGGATAAGTTTAGTAGTAGCCGAATACTGATGAGCTGTTTTGCGTCACAAGTGCATCGCTTGCAATTGATCTTGGAAGAAGCACATAAGCACGGGCGCAAGGTGGCGTTTGCTGGCTTCTCGATGATTCAAAACTTGGAGGTGGCACTGCGCTCGGGAGCAATTAAGATTCCGAAAGACACCGTCATGAAGATGGAAGATATCATCAAGCTGCCAGATAGCCAGATAACCGTGGTCTGTACCGGCTCACAGGGCGAATTTAATGCGGCATTGAGCCGTATGGCAACGGGTGCACATAAGTACATTAAAATTAAACGTACTGATGTGGTGGTATTTAGCTCCAATCCAATTCCGGGTAATGAGAAAAACGTGGTGCGCACGGTTGATGGCTTGATGCGTGAAGGATCTGATGTGATTCAGAATGGCAAAACACACTTGACGGGGATTGGGCCGCTACACTTGTCGGGCCATGGCTACTACGATGATCACATTAAGCTGATTAATGCCTTGAACCCAACATACTACATGCCGATTCACGGCGAGTTCCACATGCTGGTGCACAATGCACGGCTGGCAGAGAAAGAGTGCGGTATTCCTAGGAAGAACATCTTTGTGTGCGACGCTGGCGATATTATTGAAATTGATATCGAACGCCAAGCTAAGAAGGCTGGTCGGATTCAAGTTGGTGGTGTAATGTACGATGATACGGGCGCTATCGTTTCTGAGGTGGTATTAAAAGACCGCATTCATATGTCACAGGAGGGAATGTTCGTGGTAGTGCTGACGGTGCAACGCGGTACGGGCCGATTATTGACCAGCCCGGATATTATTTCTCGCGGTTTCATCTACCTGCGTGATTCTGAGGAATTGATGAATATGATCCGCCAGTACTTGAAACAGAAGGCAGCACGTAGTTTTGCTGGCAAGTATGACCTTGACGTGGTGAAAAAGGAAATCAAGGACGAAGTCACGCATATTTTGTATGACCAGACGCGCCGGACGCCAATTGTCATCCCGGTGATTAATGAAGTGGGCGGCTTGAAGACAGTAAAATCGACTGCCACTTCGAATACTTCTATCGTAAAGACGCCGCCAGTACGTGGCAAGAAACCTGCGGCTACTTCGGCGGCAGAACCAAAAATGACGCTACCAACCATGCTGCGCCGTCGCTTCCCGCGCCGCCAAGTGCCAGACACTGAGGCAAATGATACCAAGGCTCGAGAGGTTGGCCGAGTACGCGCGTACTAGCTCACGCTTGCTATTTGTTGTAAAATATGCTACAATGTGAACGTTGGTAAAGTGATATAATAAAAACAGGTATGCCAAAAAAACGAAAACCTACCCGCAAGAAATCAGTTTCCGCGGCTCCAAAGCATGATGTACCGAGCGGTTTTTGGGCGCAAGTCGGCGCGGTGCTGCTCGTCGTGTTGTCGCTCCTGCTAGTGGTGGCGTGGTTCGGTGTTGGTGGTCCGGTGCTAGAGTGGCTACATAAGGCGACTCTGAGCATGCTCGGGTATGCGATGTACGGACTGCCAATTTTGCTGATATATATTGCTGTGGAGATTTTCCGCGCGGAGAATAATCGGTTGCCGCTGGCGATGAAATTAGCAGCCATCCTCGAGGTGGTGTGGTTGTCTGGTTTGTTTGGACTATTAAAGACATCAGCCCGCCCAAATGCTGGTGGGTTTATTGGTGATACGGCCAATCGGGCCATGAGTGCCATGGTCGACCCTGGCATCGCTGCTTTGATATATGTGGTGCTCATCGTTATCACGGCGCTATTTATTACTCAGACGTCGCCGTTCACGGTGATTAAAAAAGTAGCCGAAGCGTTCAAGCGTGACCGTTCTGAGGATGACAACAATGCGGCGGTGATGAAGAAGGCGGCCCGCGAAGATGCAGCCAGCGCCAAGTCATCGAGCGATATCAAGCTCAATGCTGGCGTTCCGACCGTCGATCCAGTCACGCCAAAGGATAAAAAACCATCACCATTGAGCAGCCTGCGCGGTAGTGTGGCGCGGGATAAGACGGCTGAGGAGCAGGCGGCGTTGGTGGCGGCGCACGATCCGAACTGGCAGGCGCCAAGCCTTGATCTGCTGGAGAAGAAGCAAAGTCCGGCTGATGCTGGTGATATTCGGCAAAACGCGCAGATTATTCACGACACCTTGGCAGAGTTTAATATCGACGTAGAGATGGAAGATGCAAATATTGGGCCGAAAGTGACGCAGTATACCTTGCGGCCGCCAAGCGGCGTGAAGTTAACGCGTATTACGGCGCTGGAGACAAATATCGCGCTTAATCTAGCGGCGCAGAGCTTGCGTATTGAAGCGCCGATTCCTGGACAGAAGGCAGTTGGTATTGAGGTGCCAAACCGACGAGCGGCTGATGTGCGACTATACGGCGTTCTGGATTCGAAGCAGTGGAAGAATGCTCGCGAGCCGCTGAGCTTTGCGATTGGTAAGGACATTTCCGGTGAAGCGGTGGTCGGTGAGCTCAACAAAATGCCGCACATGCTGATCGCTGGTCAGACCGGTTCTGGTAAGTCGGTGATGATTAATACCTTGCTAACGAGTTTGCTATACCGCAATAGTCCAAGCGATATGAAGTTAATTTTGGTTGACCCAAAGCAGGTGGAGATGGCGCCGTACGAAGATATCCCACATCTGTTAACTCCAGTGATTACTGAGCCAGAAAAGACTATCTCGGCCTTGAAATGGGCGGTCAATGAGATGGAGCGGCGGTATAAGTTGTTGGCAGCCGAGAAAATTCGCGATATCAAGAGCTATAATCAACGCCTGGCCACACGAGCTAAAAAAATCCCAGTAGCGGATGCTGATGGCAATATTCAACAGCATGAAGACGGGGCGATGCCGTATATTACTATTGTGATTGACGAGCTGGCCGATTTGATGATGGTGGCGGCGCGTGACGTTGAGGCGCTGATCGTTCGCTTGGCGCAGAAAGCCCGAGCGGTGGGTATTCACTTGGTCTTGGCAACGCAGCGGCCGAGTGTCGACGTGATTACTGGTTTGATCAAGGCGAACGTGCCAGCACGAATTGGTTTTACAGTGGCGTCGCAAGTTGACTCGCGGACCATTCTTGACCAAATTGGTGCGGAGAAACTACTTGGTCAGGGTGATATGCTGCTGTATACGCCGAGTATGAGTAAGCCAAAGCGTATCCAGGGCGCGTGGGTGACTGATGACGAGGTCAATAAAATCACTGACCACCTGAGGATGCAGTCAGCGCCACAGTACAATGATGAAGTAGTAGCGCAGCCAGTTCAGCTGAATGGCAAGGGTGGCATGGCGGTTGATTTTGGCGGCGGTGGTGAAGATGAAGCATTTATGGACGCGGTGCGAGTGGTGATTGAGGGCGGCAAGGCCTCTACCAGCTACCTGCAGCGGCGGCTGCGGATAGGCTACGGCAAGGCAGCCCGGCTGATTGAAGAGATGGAAGAGCGTGGTATTGTCGGCCCGGCGAACGGCTCAAAAGCACGTGATGTTTTGGTCTCAAGTGTCGACGAACTAGGGCAATAGCTAGCTTGACATA
>CAUPZG010000027.1:0-6664 GCA_963516175.1 uncultured Candidatus Saccharibacteria bacterium
ATTTTCCTGCTCTATAGCCTACTCGCCTCGTCAAATCCAAAAGAAGATACCATCCAGCAGCAGACAACGCAATTTGACCAGAAAACAATTGATCAGATTAATAGTTTCCGTACGCGTGATACTGCCAACGCCAATTTTAGTCTGCCAGCAGGGCGGACGAACCTGTTTGCCGAATAGCGTAGATATCGCTATAATGTGAGAAGTATGTTGATTTCTGCTGAACGATTTGATAACGCACCAGTGATGAGCCTGCAAACTGGCTCAGAGTTAGCACGGACGTCGCGGGCGGTAATTGATCCGCGCAATTTATCAATCGTGGCGTATGAGCTAGAAGGTCCAACGCTTGACCAGTCGCCGAGTTTGCTACGGATCGCTGACGTGCGAGAGATTGGGCCGCTGGGCTTGATCATTGATTCGGCGGATGAGCTGATTATGCCAAGCGACGTCCTGAAGATCAAGGAAGTATATGAGTTTCAGTTTGCACTGGTCGGCAAGCACGTCATTGACGGGAAAAAACGTAAAGTTGGTAATGTCATTGGCTATACGCTAGAGGCCGGTAATTTTGTCATCCAGCAGCTCCGAGTGCGGCGACCGCTGCTCAAGAGCTTTGGCGACACTGAACTGCTGATTCATCGTTCGCAGATCGTTCGCGTGACTGATGAACACATCGTTGTCAAGACGCCAGAGATTCGCCACAAGGAGCCAGTCGTGCAGCCACAGGCAACGTTCGAAAATCCATTCCGAAAGGCGCGTCCTGCGGCCGAAGCTGACGGCAGCGACAGCAAATGACCTCAGTGGTTGCTAGCTTACTGGCGATGCAGCAGTTGGGTCAAACAATTGGGCGCAACCTCAAAGGCGGGGAAGTTATCGAGTTAATCGGGGACATTGGCGCCGGCAAGACAACACTAACGAAGGGTATCGCCGAGGGTCTCGACATTACCGAACCGGTGCAGAGCCCGACATTTACTATTTCTCGTGTGTACCGGTCGCCGGGCGGCCTGACGCTGGCTCATTATGATTTTTATCGATTGGGTGAGGCGGGCATCATGGCGGAGGAAGTTCACGAGGTAACCATGCAGCCACAGACCGTGACAGTGATTGAATGGGCGGGTGCGGTCGAGCGGGTATTGCCGGCCGATCGACTGACAGCCGAGATTATAGCAATTGACGAACAATCGCGACGTGTCACGCTGAGTGCTGGCGGACCGATGAGTCAAGCGCTCCTTGCGGCGATCAGCGCGGCGGACGAGGAGTTGGTGTGATTATTCTGCTCGATACATCAACGATGACGTGCTGTTTGACGATTGTTCAGGACGATACCTGGCGAGACGTGACTTGGGAAGCGGGTCGTGGTTTGGCCAGAGGGCTGCTACGATTTCTGGACGAGCAGACGGGTGGTATTCCTCGTATTAGTGGTATCGGTATCATGCGTGGGCCGGGTAGCTTTACGGGCTTACGCATTGGCTGTGCGGTAGCAAATACGTTGGCGGATGGACTTGGCGTTCCGATTGTTGGTAGTAGCGGCGACCACTGGAGGGAGGACTGTTTGGAGAGACTAAAACGTGGCGAAAATGACATGGTGATTCTCCCTGAATATGGCAGCGAGGCTCATATTACGGCCCCGCGCAAGTAGTGGTATTTTCATCAGCAATATCGTACAATACAAGTAGGCGGTTTTAGAGTAGTGGCTGAACCGCTCTATTGCATCAGTTGAATATGGTCAGTCGTTGATATAGTTCTCGGGGCGTATACTCGAGGCGAGTGACCAGGAAAGAAAGGAAATCATATGGTAGTAATAATTATTAGCGGCTTGGTTGGCGCAGCGCTTGGCGCGGGTGGATTTTACACTTATCAGCGTACGCGGCAAGCTCGCGGTAAGTCGCAAATTGAACGCGACATTGTCGAAGCAAAAAGTAAGGCCAGCGACATTGTCCTGAAAGCAAAGGACGAAGCCTTAAAAATTGAAAACGAGCGCCGCCGCGAGTGGCAAAAGACCGAGAACCGGTTGGCGGATCGCGAGCAGACACTGGATCGGAAATTGGACGAATTAGACCAGCGGGCAGAGAAATTGCGTGCACACGAGGATGAAGTTGATAATCTGAAGGAAGAGATTCGCACTATTCGCACGCGTCAGCAGGAGAAGCTTGAAAAGATTGCTGGTCTAAAGAAAAAAGATGCTGCCGACAAGCTTATGCAGATGACCGAGCGTGATATCAAGAACGATCTGGTTGGATTAGTGTCGAAATTACAACACGAGGCTATGGATGATGCCGAGGAACGGGCGCAGATGATCTTGCTCACGGCGATGGAGCGGATGAGCAGTGAGGTGACGGCTGAGCGGACAGTCACGGCTGTCAAGCTGACTGATGATGAGATGAAAGGTCGGATTATCGGTAAAGAAGGCCGCAACATTCAGGCGCTGCAGCGCGAGACCGGTGTTGATATTTTGGTGGATGACACACCGGGTATGATCGTGCTGTCGAGTTTTGATCCGATTCGCCGGCAGGTGGCTCGCTTGAGTCTCGAGATGTTGATGAAAGATGGCCGTATCCATCCGGCCCGCATCGAAGAAGTCGTCGCCAAGGCAAAAAAGCAGATTGATAAGGAAGTTAAACAGGCTGGCGAGGATGCTATGCGCGAGACCGGTGTTGTCGGCATCCCGAAGGAAATGCAGCGGCTGCTAGGTGAGCTGAAGTTCCGGACGAGTTACGGGCAGAACGTGCTGAAGCATTCGACCGAGATGGCGCAGATGGCCGGGATGGTCGCCGAGGAGATTGGCGCGGATGTGCGCATCACGAAAATCGCGACACTGCTGCATGACGTTGGTAAGGCAGTGACGCACAAGATCGAGGGCAAGCATCACCACATCGGTGCTGAGCTAGCACGTAAATATGGTATGGACGAGCGCATTGTTCACGCCATCGAAGCGCATCACGATGATATCGAGGCGACAACGCCTGAGGCGTTGGTTGTGCGGGTATGCGATGCCGCCAGTGCTGCTCGGCCAGGAGCGCGCAATATTTCAGCCGAGAACTTTGCTGAGCGGATGCGCGATCTGGAAAATGTGGCAACCAGCTTTGCCGGTGTTGATAAAGCCTACGCAATTTCTGCAGGGCGCGAAGTGCGGGTGATTGTCCGGTCAGAGGACATTGATGATCTGAGCGCATTCAAACTGTCGCGCGATATCGCCACCAAGATTGAATCGACCATGCAGTACCCAGGCACCATCAAGGTTAACGTCATCCGTGAAACGCGGGCGATCGAGTACGCAAAATAATGAGAAGTGGTTGGTTGCCGCATGAGGAGTGGCTCAAGACGCAGGACACGCGGATCGCTAGCGCCGCACTGCTGATCGAAAATCCAGCAGGTGAGTTACTCACGGTTAAGGCGTATTACAAGACACACTGGAGTCTGCCCGGAGGTATGGTTGACGCTGGCGAAACGCCGCTACAGGCAGCACTTCGCGAAACCCGGGAAGAAGTTGGGCTAGTGGTTGCCGAGGAGGAAGTTTCGTTTTTTGCGGTAGCTTCACGCTCGAGTGAGAAAGGATTGGCACATCAATATGTATTCAAGGCAGTACTGGATGATGAGCGGCTGGAACGAATTGTCTTGCAGCAGTCAGAAATTGATGCTTATCAGTTCCTGAGTCGCGACGCAGTGCTGGCAAGCACCGAAGGATTTGCGTGGTCAATACCGCATTGGGCCAATGACCAGCCAGGCGGCTACATCGAGACGCGAATCGTTGACAGCAATGACGAACGTCAAGAGGCGGTTACGCAATTCGTAGGATTTGGCTCGTAGGAAAAATAAACCAAGGAGGAATGATGGGAACATTAGTTATCAGTCGACACGGCGAGAGTGAATGGAATCTGCTCGGTAAGTGGACGGGCTGGACAGACGTGGGGCTCACGGAAAAGGGGCGAGCTGACACGGTGCGGCTGGGCGCACTCCTGAAAGGCATCAAGCTTGACGAGGCGTATACGTCGGCACTGCAGCGGACGCACCAAACGCTGGACGCACTGCTTGAGGGGCGCGGTATGGGCAGCCTGCCGACAACGCAAGCAGCTGAGCTGAATGAGCGTGATTATGGTGATCTGACTGGTAAAAATAAATGGGAAGTCAAGGCTGAGATCGGTGAGGAAGCGTTCAATGGTATCCGGCGCGGCTGGGACTATCCGGTGCCGGGCGGTGAAACGCTCAAGGATGTTCATGCGCGGGTCGTGCCGTATTTTGAACGAGAGATTTTACCGAAATTACAGGCAGGTGAGAATATTCTACTGGTAGCGCATGGTAATTCTATCCGCGCGTTAATGAAGCACCTTGACCACGTACCAGAAGCGGACATGGCACATGTCGAGATGCCGTTTGGCCAGCTGTTGGTTTATACCTTTGAGCCGACATCTGATCTGCCGGCGAATAAAGACGTGTTGTCGGTAGAGATCGAGGCGGTGAACGCGTAATTAGACGCGTAGAATTTCATAGGCGCTTAGCGCTGATAAGAACTGCTGAAATCTAATAGTATTCTCGCCGCGATATGGCCAGGTAGCGTGATTTAGCCAAAAGCCGATGAGTTTTAGGCAGTGATTTACGTTGATCATATCACGATACGGTGAAACATCGTGGCCACTTTTATGTAAATCAATCAACAGGCTCGTAATATCGCTGCCTGGTTCGCCCGGTCCAGACCAACTCCAATCAACTAACCTGCTGCCATGTTCTGGATGCCAGGCAATATTTGACTGCCTAATGTCGTGATGACAAAAGGCTTGTAGATGAAATTGATTCGGCTGAGTCCCAGCACGCTGCAGAGAAGGTAGATCCGTCAGTAAATCCCGGGTGACGGCTTGGCTGTGTGGTGTCATTTGGTTCAGAAAATCCGGCAGTATCTGATATAGTTGAGCAACCACCTGTTCGTCAATTGTCTGCCAGCCCTCTTTGATAAAACTGATGCATGATGGTTCAATGGCGAATGAGTCAGCTGGTAGTGGAATAGTCTCTAGTTTGGCAAACTTTTCTGCAGCTGCCCATACGTAATCATCGAGAGTCTCGGCTTTAGCTCGCCATTGCCAGCCATCGTCGGGTCGCAGCGCCTCCATGATAATTGCATCACCGCACAAGACAGACTGTGCGGGAACGCCATCATAGCCGCTCTGTCGCAAGTGTACCATAGTAAACGCCTCTTTATCTAAATATTGCTGTAACCGCTGCCGTTTTTGGACGCTGTCGTATTTGGCTGATAGTTGTTTGATGAAAGCGACATGATGATCCTTTGTGGCAATTGCTTTTTCGTATTGCATATGACCGCCATCAACATGGTAGAGACATTCAGGATTCTGGACCGATTCAGCCAGCGGTCGGCACACCAGATGATCAAGCGCTCTTGCTACAATCTCGTCATGTGAGGCATATAGCTCAGGTAGGTGATCAAGCGAGTGCCAGCCGGCGTCGACCGCATCATCACGCCCAGTTATTGCCGTTAGGTCGGGGACTGTAAATAGATAAGCACTGGTTTCTATCCAGGCAGTCTGGGTATTGCGCGGGTCGTTAACCAGTCCGCGAAACACAAGGGTTGGATCACCGCCAATAGTTGCGCCCGTCTCCTCCATTACCTCACGATAGGCTGCTGTGAGTGGCTCTTCTCCTGGATCAATGAAGCCGCCAGGTAGCGCCCATTCGCCAGTTTTCCGTTTAACCAAGAGAACTTGTCGTGATTCCGGATGAATAACGATACTATCAGCGGTATAATTTGGTCCATCGTACCACAATTTCTGTTCCGTGGTTGATATTATTTCACTCATACAGCGATTAATTGACTTACTGCGTGGCGTCCAATTGCTGCCTTCACGTGTCTTTTATATTCTTCAATTTTATCAATCGGACCTGTGTGCTTGCCCTCAACGTCGCTCAGCTTAACTGTCGGCACACCGTCAGCTGCCGTGGCTTTCATGACGAAATTATTTGCCTTAACTCCGAGGTCGTTTGTCAGTGTTGTGCCCCAGCCAAATGTTACCTTGATGCGATCCTTGAAATAATCCGCCAGTTTGATAATTGTCTCGACATCCAGCCCATCGCTAAAGACAATTGTCTTTTCGCGCGGATCAATGCCATGCTGCTCGTAAACGTCGATCACTCGATCGCCAAATTCCATCGGATCACCAGAGTCATGACGCAGAGCCTGCCATGAAGCCATTTGCTCCGGCGTGAAGTCGGCGAAAAAGAACTCAGTTGTAAATGTATCAGTTAGGGCGGTTGATAAACTTTCGCCGTACAGCTGCTGCCAATCCTGGAGTACCTGATGGTGACCGTCTAATGGATTGTCACCAGCCTTGTCGGCCAGCGCCGCGTAAACCATCGGTAATTCATGTGCAAATGTACCAATCGGCTGTAAGCCAAGCTCGTGCGCCAAATAAATATTTGAAGTGCCAAT
The DNA here is from genome assembly GCA_963516175.1 of uncultured Candidatus Saccharibacteria bacterium. Taxonomy (GTDB): domain Bacteria; phylum Patescibacteriota; class Saccharimonadia; order Saccharimonadales; family Saccharimonadaceae; genus Nanosynbacter. The sequence goes on from CAUPZG010000027.1 coordinate 6,428, forward strand.
GAAATTATCAGGAAGTTCACGTGCAACGCGCTCGATGACATGTTTTTGCCAATCGTAGCTAAACCGTCGTCGCGTGCCAAAGTCAGAGAACTTGATGTCTGGGCGATTTCGTAATATGTCAATTTTCTCACTTAATCGCCGATCTCCTTCGGCGTATAGTTCTTTGAGCGAACTACCTTCGCGGGCAAGTTTATTCTGGAAATATAATTCGTTCAGCTCGCTCATGACCACTGTTTC
>CAUPZG010000028.1:0-6573 GCA_963516175.1 uncultured Candidatus Saccharibacteria bacterium
TCCTGGAATTGTACTTTGATGTGGATTGGCATGGTGTCGCCCTCCTTTTTTGTTTATGTTTTTACGGCGTAGCGAAACTGAGCGCTTCGACTGCGCGGGTTGTGAACATCTTCTGCTCCAGACACTGGTTTTTTCTCTGGGACGATCAGCTCGGCCTCGTAGCCAGCAGCCGCTTGCTCCCAGAAATATCGCTTGACCAATCGGTCCTCCAGACTATGAAAACTAATTATTCCGACTCGCCCGCCCCTGGTGAGGAGGCGTGGCAGCAGCGGCAACAATTCTTCAACCAGCCGAAGTTCGTGATTGACCTCAATGCGCAGTGCCTGAAAGGTGCGAGTCGCCGGATGGTGTTTCATCCCGCCGCGACCGACAGTGTGCTTGATCAGATCAGCTAGCTCGGTCGTTCCCCGAATCGGCCTGGCGCCAACAATTGCCTGCGCAATCCGCCTGGCCCGCCCCGGATTCTCCTCGCCGTAACGAGTTATCAGCCGCGTCAGCTCATCAACCGAATACGAATTGACGATATCCGCTGCCGTCGTTTCCGTCCAATTATCCATCCGCATATCCAGCGGCCCGTCAAACCGAAACGAAAAACCTCTCTCTGCTCTGTCAAGCTGCGGTGACGACACCCCCAAATCAGCCAAAATCACGTCAAATGTACGTCCCTGCTTGACCAAATCCCGCGCTGCGCTCACAAAATCCTTGTGAATCAGCGTCGCGCCTTTTTCAGCCAAATCGCCCAGCGTGCTAATCGCGTTATCATCGCGGTCAACCAGCACTGCGCCCAAGTAATTATCCGTCCTCGTCAAGAATTCCCTGGCGTGGCCGCCATAGCCAGCCGTCAGGTCGAGATACCTCTCGCCTCTGGCTGGCCGCAACCTGTCCAAGGTCACCTCAAGGAGTACGGGAACATGAATCGGTTCGCCTACCTGAAGCGCTTCCGACTGTGGTGGATGTTCTTTAATACTCATAGCAAAAGTATACCATCCCGCAAGCCGATCCGCACGAGCGTAAGCGAGCTTTAGGGGGAGGAGGCAGCGCAGACGAATTTAGTTCGGCTGGCTGCCGGAGGGGCAAGCCCCTCCTCTTTTGCTGCTCGAGATCACCTAACTGGATATTTAATTCTGGCTGTTTTGTATTTGTGTTTTGTTTGTTTTTGTTGTCTTAAGAGTGGAAATGTGATGATTGTCAGTGACAACCATAGTTTCCAAAAGAGACTTATGTGTGAGGTGGAGTTTTTTGGGAGGTGTTTTGAGGAAAGAACGTTGCCGTTTTTATCGTGGAGCAAATTGCCACCTGCCATCTTCAAATACCCAGATAGTTGATCTCGAGAGGTTTTTACATTGTTAAGGTACTGGCCCAGCTAATCAATCCGCATTCTCAGCCGCCATCAGCCGAAAATACGCGCCCGCCCGCACCGCCACGACTTCCCGGTCAATGCCAGCATAGTCGAGTAAATGCTGCTCAATCGTCACTCGCCCCTGTTTCTGGTCGAGCGCCGAGGCGGTTTTACCGCGGCGAAACTTGACATTCAGGTCGGCCACCCGCTCATCCAGAATGCTTCCAGTCAGCGCGCCCTCCACTTCCCGGTCCCAGACTTGCTGTGGATACAGGTGCAGATAGTTGCCAAACCCGCGAGTCAACACGACGCCGGATGCAAACTCTGCCCTGAGCTCGGCCGGGATCGTCAAGCGCCGCTTGTCGTCCAACTTTCGCTCAAAGTAATCTGTCTGCACGTCGTCCTTCCTCCGTGGTAGATTAGTTGGTTTTTCTAGTGGATGTTTGTTTTGGTTGGTGTTGCCATCAACTTTCGTTCCACTGACTCCACTATACTACCCACAACTACCCACATGCAAGCCCTTTTACCCACTTTCTACCCATTTCCCTATCAAACAAAAACTTTTCCACGGTTTTGTGGAAAAGTCTAGTGGTGCGGCATAATAGCGGAGCGCTACTTTCCCTAGCGTACCGCACTACACTGTGCCTAACAAGTTATACAGAATTAATCACTATTTCCGCAGCTTCTTGATCACCGCCGCAAACCAGCGCGCGCTTGGGCGTACCGTCCGGGTCATGGTCCGCCGATCGACTGCTACCAGGCCAAACTTTGGCCAGTAGCCCTTGTCCCATTCAAAATTATCGAGCAGGCTCCAGTGCAAATAACCGATTAGCTTGACGTCATGTTTGAGCGCCTCGTGCATGGCCTTGATCGTCTCGGTCAGCCACCACTGCCGCTGACTATCAGTGCCATCCGCCAGCCCATTTTCGGTAATCATAATCGGCAACCGATAGCACTCGGCCACGTCCTCCAGTAGATACTGCAGTTTATCCGGCTGCATATCCCAGCCAAGATCACTAACCTTCAGGTACGGGTCATGTGCCCGATAGCCATAAATCCGCCGCGCAAAGTAATAATTGATCGCCAAGAAATCACTGTGCCGCCGCACTCGACGCAGCACCCATGTGTTCAGGAAATAATGTGCCACCCGCGCACTAGCACGACTGAGAATCGCATCATCGCCAGGATAACAATAGATCAGATGATGCGCCATCGACACCTTCCACTTTTTACGAGCACGCGTCAATTTGTAAACTTTTTTGTGCGCCGCAACGAGGTTACAGAGTACGCGCAGCAGATCACGCCTGCGAGTTTTATTCGGCGGCCAATGCCCCTCGAGGTAACTCTCACCGGCGTACACGGTCGGCTCGTTAATCGTCACGATCCACTCGATGTCACGCCCCAGCTCGCTCAAGACTTTCTCGACATAATACACGAAATATTTGATATTGCGCCGCTTTTCAAAACCACCTTTGGCCATAAACCACTCTGGCAGCGTAAAGTGAAACAGCGTCACCACCGGCGTAATACCCATCTTTTTCAGTGTCCGCAAATAGGTCCGATAGTGGGCAATCGCCGCTGCATCCCACGCACCCTCTTGCGGCTCAATTCGTGCCCATTCAATGCAGAACCGAAAGGTATTCATGTTGAGACTCTTGAGAATCGCGAAATCTTCCTCGTAGCGATGATAATGATCGACACCCCGCCCCGATATGTAATTGTCTGGCCTGGTCGCCTCTTTTTTGATGCGCGGCCAGCTGTCAATATCACCAAATTGATGCGGTGCTTGTACGGATAGCCGCTTGGCGTGCTCGAGCTCCCACGTCGTCCACTGATTCACCAGACCGCCCTCGACCTGATGCGCCGACGTCGCTGCACCCCATAAAAACTTCTTTGGAAACACGATGCGTTCAGATTGCTTCGTTGTCATCAATGTATATTATACCAAGTTATCAGCTCATCTGCCAGCCTGGGGCTACTGCACCACATCCTCCCCAAAATGCTTCTGCAGCCGCATCTTAATTGAGCCTTCGTGACGACCAAGCTTTTGACTAAGCTGCTGGATGGTTGCGCCTTGCAAGAACTCCTGTTTGAGGATATCATCGTCGGCTTTTTCCCACGGCGTATAGGCTTTAGGATAGGTTTCGCGCATTTTGGCAATTTTTTGCTGCCAGCTGCCAGACTGAGATTTCTTACCGGATTTTTTCGGCGTCGACTGGACCCGCTTCATTTCCTCTAGCATCGGACGATAGTACTTGGCCGCTTCACTACTTGCCCGCTGCAGTACCTCGTCAATCGCCAGTGCATCAGGCGAGACCGCCAACGCCTTGCGGTTAATGCCGTAAAGATATAAGTTATCCAAATCTCGCACCCGACTGAGCGCCACATAGCCCATGCCTTCAACAAACGCTTTTCTCAGGTCAATTTTTGCTGCGTCCAGCGTCATGCCCTGGCTCTTATGCACGGTGATGGCCCATGCCAACCGCAGTGGCACCTGCGAGATGCTCGCCCGCTTACGCTCGCCGTCGCGTAGCTCCCACACATCTGGTGCCATGGTTACCTGCTGTCCACTACGAAACTCCACAATCGGATAGTCCGTCAGCGGCTCAAAATCCACCACCATGCCGATACTCCCATTGGCGTACAATTTCTGCGGCGAATTTTTCACGGCCATTACCAACGCGCCCAACTTTAACACAAGTTCACTCGGCGCCAGCACCGACCGCTGCAGGCTCTCGACATACACCTTTGAACCCGTCGTCGTCTGCTGATACGCTCGCTCCTCGCCCGCCAGTTCCGCTAGTTTTTGGCTGTTAATGGCGTCGACATCAACGTTGACGGTATGTAGCTCGGTGATGTCACCGTCAGGCAACTCGACCTCCGTCCGCGCCAGTAGCGTCTCGGCATGATGCCGCCTAATATCGTCATTTCTCAGCGCCGTCAAAATCTCGAGGAGCTGCTCGTCATTCTGCCGGTATTGCCGCTCCAGATATAGCACCGCCGGCTGCAATTCCTGCCACGCCTCCGAATACACCACAAAACCGCCGCCCTGCTCGCCCGGACGGTTGATTGGCGGCAATTGAAAAAAATCACCGCTCATCACCAGCTGAATACCGCCAAACGGCTGGTCATTTTCCCGAACACCACGCAGCACCCGGTCGACCATGTCCAGCCGAAAATCATGCAGCATGGAAATCTCGTCAATCACCAGCACATCAGTCTTAGAAATCACCTCACGCCGCGTTTTTGACAGCCGATCAAAAAAGTTGTTCGCCAGATGATCACTGATACCAATGCCGCTCCAACTGTGAATCGTATTGCCGCCCAAATGCGTTGCCGCCAAGCCCGTCGTCGCTGTTACCGACACCTTTTTACCCTGGTCACGCGCCTGTGCAATAAACGTGTTCAGCAGGTGCGTTTTGCCCGTACCAGCCGCGCCCGTCAGCAGCGCCGACCGACCGCTCATCAAAATCGCCAGCGCTAATTCTTGATCCATGCTTAACCTCGTGGCGGTTCGCCTTCTGGCTCGCCCAGCAGTTTTTTCGATTTAATTTCGTAGCGTTTGCCGGTAATTTTGCTCTCAATGTAGTCCTCGTTGATCAGGTTCACAAACATATCGAGGTCATTGCCATCCATAATGATAATCGCGCCGTTATCATCGCTCATCAGCTCCAATTGCATCTCGTCGGCATAGTCTAACACCTGCTCTTGTTTGACCTCGCCGATTTCCAGTTTCTGCAGTTTATTGATAGTCTTTTTGCGCTCCTTGACCAGTGCATTCAGATCCAAGCCCTCTGGGAAACTCAATTTATATTCCTTTTCAATCTCCGCCACTTTCTTATCAGCAATCACCTGCTTCTTATACTCATAGCCAAACATCCGCTCGAACTTGCCTGGATTAAAGGCAAAAATATCCTGACCGATGATCAGCACCTGGTTATCATCTGGCACCTTAAAACCAACCTCTGCCTTAAACGCACCAAACTTGCCGTCAGAAAACTCCCACGCCAGCGCACTTTTGAGCGTCTGTCCCTGCTGGATTAGCTTAGCCGTGTAAAAGACTTTTTCTGGATCATTCGGACCAGTAAACCGCGCTATCACGCCCTTCATCCGCTTGAACTCATGCTCGGTCTCCGAAAACTCCACAATGTCGCCGCGCTCATGCTCAATCAAATGAATCAAGGTCTCCGCTCGGCCAACCTTGGCGAGGTCTGTCCGCAGCAGCACGTTGTCTTCCGCTTCGCTCAGTTCATAATCGCGCACACTGAGGCCAGTTCCTGCGCCCAAATTAACGTGATTGATATAATCAAACAAAAATAGCGGCCGGAGCTGCTGCTCGACATCACCCTTCAGGGGCATGAAATACGGCGTGTAATTTTTATTAAACAAAAACAGCTCAATCTGTAAATCATTCTTTTTTGCGTCAGTCTGATTCGCCCACAAAAAAATATCAGTCGTTTCCCTCACTTCTTCCATGAGGGTAATTATAGCAATTTTTGTACTGAACCGCCAGACGGCTGATTAGATCCGCTCACCCAGCCGCGCTCGGTTGGCCCAAGTGTCTGCCAGCTCATTCCCTTCGTCGCCCTCATGGCCGCGCACCCAGCGGAGCTCCGCCTGCGACTGCACATATAGCTCATACAGTTCTTGGACAATATCCAGATTTTTAATCTCACCACCCTTTTTCGTCCAGCCGCGCTTTTTCCAGCCTGGCGCCCACTTGGTCACTACATTGATCCAAAACTCGCTGTCAGTATAAATCACGCATGGCGCACCATCCGCGTCCTGAAGCGCCGCAATCAGCGCCTTGCCCTCCATGCGAATATTAGTCGTCTCGCCGTCCTCTGAACCTAAAATCCACGGCTGGAGATCGCGAATCACCGCGAACCCACCCGGGCCAGGATTGGGACTAGCTGAACCGTCAGTATAGTAGATTATCATACCCTGATTATACATAGTTTCCTGGGACTAGGCGAGTTCATGCTGCAGGAAATACCACAAATCCTCTAAAAATGCATCACGCGCCGTGATTGAACGCTCGTTTACCATCAGATCATGGCTGGCGTAGTCGCGCCGCTGATGGATTTGCCTAAGCAGCCGAGACATCGTTTGAGCAATGAAATGTTTCTCCTCATCAGAGACTGGGCGTTGCCGCCCTAACTGACGAATATATTTATAGATAATGTGCGCCACTTCCCCCGTTCGTGAGCGCTGCCGCTCGGCCTTGGTGACAA
>CAUPZG010000029.1:0-6120 GCA_963516175.1 uncultured Candidatus Saccharibacteria bacterium
TTGACAAATAACAACTTTTCATGATATAGTTAACCAGTTATTAGCGATAAAACAAAAAGGGCACTTCAATGACTCCACAACATACATGTATTCCGCGTGATGTACAGCTACAGGCTGCAATGTTCCGCCTCGGCAAGATGGAAGACGAAATCCAGAGCGGCTATGAGATCCTCCGGAAATATCAAAAAACCGTAACCATCTTTGGTTCGGCACGCACCGATCCAAATAGTGCTTATTATCACGCTGCGAAAGAAACAGCTGAGCGTCTAGCCAAGCTCGGTTACGCTATTGTTTCTGGTGGTGGACATGGCATTATGGGTGCTGCTAATGAAGGTGCTAATAAGGCGGTCCAAGAGGGCGCGCGAGCTGCTGGCGGTGAGTCAATTGCATTCAATATTCGCCTGCCGCATGAACAGGAAGTCAATAAGTATGCTACTGAGGTGTTTGAGTTCCAGCACTTTGCCCCGCGAAAGATTGTCATGACGATGTTTGCCGACGCGTATATTTATTTCCCAGGCGGCTTTGGTACGCTAGATGAACTAGCTGAAATACTGACACTGATCCAGACTGAAAAAGCCAACCGCGCACCAGTAATTTTGTTTAACACAGCCTTTTGGAGTGATTTGGATGCCTTTTTCCGTAATCATATGCTATCCGAGGAGGCTATCGCCGAGAAAGACCTCGATATCTATACTATCACCGACAGTGTCGACGAAATTATCGAGTTAGTACAGGCAAACAAGACGTACCACACGACAAATTAGAGCACATTAGCCACCCGGCTCTTCTTGTAGCGTTCAAGCTTTTCGGAATTTCTTTGGAGTATTACTATTTTGCCAGGTCTTTTTGTGAGGCTTTTTGCTGCTAGATTTTTTAGGTTTCACAGACGTAGATGCGCTGGATGACTTGTGATTTTTTGGTTTCGTATTAGCTACCGGCAGCCGGAAGGGCGACGCTGACTTCACCGGCTCACTGACCGCTGAGGCGATATAGCAAATCCCGCCCTCACAGACAACGCGCTCAACAGTCGGCGTGTGCGTGCGTGGATGAGCTGAAAAACGACGGGTTATTTCATAGCCAAGCCCGCGCTTACCGGATTCAATACGGTGCTGGCCGTAGGGTAACTGATGATGATAATTTTCGACGATATCCACCGGATGAAACGAGATGATCTGCCCATCAAAATCCATCATCACCCAGTCGCTAGCTCTCGCCCAGGCTGTCTGGTCAATTCGCGGCGCAGCAGCCATCAGCGCCTGATACACTTCCTTGCCTGTCGTGTCCGCCGGATCAAGCCCAAGTGCACGGATAATTGAATGGGCTCGCGCCAAGATCTCAGTGATTAGCCTGACATCACTATCATCACCAGCCATTCGCCTGAGCTCACTGACAGCGACTCGCGTCTGCGCTGAATCACCTAATAATTTTGTTAAGTTTCTTGACATTAAAACTCCTTTTCATTTAGTGGCATGGTATGTAGTCGTGCGCCTTGATATAAGATGCCGGTTTTAGCACCGATATGATTGACAACCGAGCTTGAATTTGCGCTGGCAAATACTACTGCGTCCTTCAGCTGAGCGCCATGAGCCCACTGACTCAAAAAGCCACTGGCAAATGCATCACCTGCACCAGTACGATCAATTGCCGGCACATCCTCGTACATCGCTGCCCTGACAATCGTTACACCATCAGACGCCATTGAACCGTTAACGCTATCTGTTAGCAATACTACCGGCACGAGCTCTTTTGCTCGCCGCACTAATTGTTCCAGATCATCACCCGGTACCAACTGCTGCATTTCTTCTTTATTTAATGCCAATACTTCTACATCACCCAATAGTCCCATTAACTTCTCCCGCTGCGCCAGCTCTCGCTTACCTGGATTAAAACAAATTTTCATACCAGCTGCTCGCGCCTCACGAAATACCTTATCTAGAACCGTCATCTGACCTGCTAGCGTCGACACATATAGCCAATCAGCCTCAATATCCGCCACGGTAAAATCAGCTGCGTGATAATGCGTCGATGCACCGCGATACGTCAAAATCGTCCGCTCACCATTTGGCGCCAACAGCAAGACTGAGTAGCCCGTATTGTATTGCTGGGAAAATTGAACATACCGTGTATCAACATTCTCCGCATCCAGATCATCCAGTACCGCTTGGCCGGCTGGATCGCGGCCAACAACTCCCATAAACATCACTTCATGACCTTGTCTGGCAAAGGTCACCGCAGCATTCGTCGCACCGCCGCCTGTCGAGAAGTGGATTTGATTTACATCAGCCTTAGCACCGAGTTCCAACTTGGCGAAACAATGTTCTGGACTTTCGCACACTGGTGTTAGTGCATCTGACTGACTTAAAAAAACATCTTGTACGCCTGCACCAACAGTAATAATTTTTGCCACTACACCACTGCCTTTCCGGCTGAACCAAAGGCCTGAATTTTAGTCTCGACCACTTCCTGCACAGCCGCATAGACTGGTGGCATTAGTTTGACAATGGCGTATTCGCTTGGATTTTCACGCAAGGTCTTTTCCAGTGTCGTGCGAAAAGCATAGCGCATGTCGGAATTAATGTTAATTTTGGAAACGCCAATTTTTGCCGCATCCTCAAAATAATGCAGCGGTGTGCCCGACCCGCCGTGGAGCGAAATTTGACAATGCAGTGTTTCGCGGATGCGTGCTAATAATTCCAAATCTAATACTTTTGGTACTGGATACCGTCCATGTAAGTTGCCAATCGCCGCTGCAAATGTGTCAATTCCCGTCGCTTCAACAAATGCCCGTGCGCCGTCTGGCGTGGAAAACGTTTTCTTGATCTCTTCATAGTCGATGGCTTCGGCATGAACATTGGAGCTACCACCAAAATAGTGCGGCTCAGACTCCACCAACGCCCCAGTAAACTTGGCGTATTCCACCACTTCACGAGTTTTGGCGACAATCTCCTCATCCGAGGCATCATGATTTGCCTGGGAAATATCAATGTGCACAAACTCATAGCCGGCATCAATGGCCCGTTTACAGCCCTCGACTGTTGGTCCGTGGTCAAGATTCAGATACATCTCAATACCATATTCAGCCTTATAATTGTCCACCAAATCGCGCACATTCTCTAGCCCCATGGCCTTCACTTCGGCGTCTGATACCTCGACCAGTACTGGTGACTGCAGTTTCTGCGCTGCCCGCGCCACCGCGATCAGTGTTTCTTGATTATCAATATTAAACGCCCCGACCGCAAAGTGCTGCGCCCGCGTCCGCTGCATCAAATGGCACGCATGCGTGGTATTGCGCCGAATGTCAGAAATTGTCAGTCCCATATACCCTTTTATCCCTTATGCTACTTATGGTTATTATAGCAGCGGTGACGGAAAATGAAAAGAGATGAACTAGGTTTGTGGTTTATCTTTATACAATTTCCATTAAGACGCTGTCCTTGATTTTTTGGAGTAATATATTATTATATTGGCTATTCGCATATGATACGGTATAGTGAATTACATGGATACCGTGATGCTCGCTACCATCATCCCTCTATTTATTATTGCCCCGCTAGCCATCGCACCAGCCTTTGCCTGTAAAAGCGGTATCGGCACTATTATCAGCATGATCTTAACCGTAGCTAGCCATATTATTTTCTGGCTCACTATAGGGCCAATACTAATGAGGGAACTCGGTCTTTTTACTTATGCAGCAGCATGGGAGATCGTGACGCTTGTAACAATTTCTTGCATAGCCGTGGATGCTCGAGACATTCCCTGGCGGCTGCGCGAGCCTAAATGAATGACAGGTTGTCCTTTACGCATTGAGTCATGGCTTCAACACCTAGTCCATGCTTTTGCCATAAATCAGCCACCGTGCCGCTTTCGCCGAACTGATCGCGGATACCGATACGCTTTATTTTCACTGGTAATTTTTCACTAAGCACTTCCGCCACCGCGCTACCAAATCCGCCGGCAATTTGCCCTTCTTCTGCTGTCACCACACGGCCGCATTTTTGAGCAGCAGCAATGACCGCTGCTTCGTCCAGCGGCTTGATAGTGCTCAAATGCACGACCTCTGCCTGAATGCCAGTGCGCGCCAACTGCTCCGCCACCATGAGTAGCTGGCATGTCATCGTACCAGTACCCAGCAGCGCCACATCGGTACCCTGCCGCAGCACAGATGCCTGGCCAATCGCCACTTCGCCGTCCAAAAACAGCGGCATGTCAGCTCGCGGCAGCCGCACATAATTTGGCCGCGGATCAGCTGCCATCACCGCTGCCATTATTTCAGCCTCGTAGGCATCACCTGGTGCCAAGACCACCATGTTTGGCAAACTCCGCATCAGCGTGATGTCCTCCAGCATTTGATGTGTTGCGCCGTCCGCACCGACATTCAGCCCAGCATGTGAACCGACTAGCTTGACCGGCTGATTATTCAGGCAAATTGTCGTTCGAATTTGTTCCCAATTACGCCCCGGACTGAATGCCGCATAGCTGGCCGCGAACGGAATATTACCCATCGCTGCCAGTCCCGACGCCACGGTGACCAGATTTTGCTCTGCCACGCCAACTTCGATAAACCGCGGCGCACCGATTCGCTCGGCAAACTCGCCAAAGCCAACGCTTTCTGCTAAGTCAGCGCTTAGTGCCACAACCTGTGTATTATTCAGTGCTGTGTGAACTAAACCTTGGCCAAAACCAAGCCGTAGCGATGCGGTATTTCCCGCACGCCAATCATCTCGCAACACGCTCATACGCCCACTCCTTTTTCCAGCTGCCTCCCGACCGGTAAATCTAACTGTGCCAGCGCTACCACAGACTGCTCAGCGTTTGGCGCCTTGCCGTGCCACCGATAATCACCCTCCATAAAATCAACGCCGCGCCCGGGCACCGTATGTGTAATAATCACGCTCGGCTGCTCGCGTACTACCTGTGCCGATTCAATCGCTGCAATAATTTGCACCATATCATGTCCATCAATTTCCTGCACATACCAGCCAAAACTGCGCCATTTATCACCCAAATTACCCAGCGGCATGACCTGCTCGGTGCTACCACCAATTTGAATGTCATTACGATCAACGATAGCAATTAGTCGGCCTAATTTATACTTGGCTGCAAACATTGCTGCCTCCCAAATATTACCCTCGTTAAGTTCACCGTCACCTAAACTACAGTACACGAATCGATCCGCACTCTGTAAATACTGAATATGATATGCCATACCAGCGGCCTGACTAAGACCGCAGCCGAGTGGTCCGCTTGTCGTCTCTAGCCCCGGCAATTTCACCCGCTCCGGATGGCCTTGTAGCCGCGAGTCAAACTGCCGCAAGCTCATCAACTCTGATTCTGATAAAAATCCGTACATCGCCATCGCTGCATATAGCAGCGGCGCATAATGACCGTTACTCATGATGAATAGATCGCGGTCGATCCAGTTCGGCTCTTCTGGTCGCAATCTAAGGATCCGAAAATACAGCACCGCCATCACATCAGCAAAACCCAGTGGCCCCGCCACATGACCACTACCAGCAGCCGTCACTTGGCGAATAATCAGCTGCCGTAGTTCTCGCGCCCTCTCTTCTAGCTGGCGAATTGTATGTTTGCTCATAGCAAACTACCCGAGCACACCTGTCTTGCTAATCTCCTGTTGAAGTTTAGCAAACATTGCTGGCGGATCAGTTGCTTTTTGAATTGTCCCGCCAACGTTCAGGACGTTCACTCCGCCCTGAACAAGGCTATAGGCATTATCAACCATCACACCACCATCCCAGCCAATTTCAACGTTCGGATTAATCATCTTGACCAGTCGAATTTTCTCGAGCTGCATCAAACTGGCTGTTCCGCCAAACTTGCCTAGCTCACCACTGAAAATCAAGACATGCTCCGCTTCCTTAATAAGCTCCTCGACGGTTTGCGGCACTGTTGGTCTCAGTAGTGCTAGTCCAGCCATGATACCCGAACGCTTAATTTCTTTGAGTGCCCCCAATACGTCACCTTTGGCCTCGGCATGAATGATAATCAAATGCGGCCTCAGCGCGATCAACTTTGGTACATACTCATCCAGTTTGTTCACCATGGCGTGAATATCAATCGTCCAACCTTCTGGTGCCCATAATTCTGGGATGCTGACCGTAA
>CAUPZG010000030.1:0-5524 GCA_963516175.1 uncultured Candidatus Saccharibacteria bacterium
CGTAACGGTATTTTGTTGTGGTGGATGTCGTAGAGCGAAAGAAACGTCAGTAGTGTTTGTTTTTGTATCGTTCGCTTGTTGCTACTGTACGTGTTTTTTATCAAAAAAGCAAGTGTTTTGGTAAATAATACAACAAGCTTGAGCTTTTTGGGGTAGGGCGGTATACTGTACCTATGAAGAAGACATCGACCAAACGACCAATGTCAGTTGTGCAAATTATACGGTTCATCGTTGCCGGATATATTCTCGTTATCGTCTTGAGCCAGCTATTTTCGTTTGACAAGTTCCCAGCAATGCTAGCTGGAATGCCGGGCGTGATGGCGGTCGTGTGCGCCATTATTCTCGTTGTTACAGAGGTTGGGGCGCTGCCGTTCTTACTTGCCATGGATATATCAGCTAGATTGAGAAAGGTCAGTGCCGTGATGGGCGTCGTGGCGCTACTGCTATTGACATTGCTGGAGGGTATGGCATTTTGTCACGGAGTATCAATGATATTCGGGGCGACATTTGACCTACCGGGCGGTAGTTGGTCGCTCCTGTTCCTGGCTGGTGTGTGGATTTTGGCGATATGGGCAAGTGGTTTTGGTCAGGGTGCGACAACTGCGGTAAAATCTCAAGAAAGGCCAGCCGCCCATAAAGATCATGCCGAACCAAAGTGCAAGAAAAAGGATTGACAACACGTCAATCCTTTTTCTTGGCTGGGGATGAGGGATTCGAACCCCCGAATGCCGGGACCAGAACCCGGTGCCTTACCACTTGGCGAATCCCCAATGCGTATTTGATTATACTACGGATAATGAAGTGGTGCAAGCCAGCAAGCTGATTTCCAGGGTTTGACGCCGACGCCCAGCAGGGTATAATGGGGCTTATGGATATCTCATGGATGGTGAAAATTATTGCTGATGGACTAGTGATCCCGGTGGTGTTGATCGGGGTATATACGCTTATCCGACATGTGCCGCGAGATCAGCGCTATCGGGTGTATACGCGGGTGCTGATGGCGGGACTGACGGCGTTTGTGGCGGCGAAGATTATTGGGTTACTGTATCAGCCATCAGGCCTTCGTCCGTTTGAGCTGGCGGGTGTGAATGCCGGTGCTTCGTTTTTGGATAATCCAGGCTTTCCGTCTGATCACGCCCTGTTCACTATGGCCATCACGCTGGCGGTGTGGTTTGGTGCAAGGTGTAAAGGATGGGCTATGGCCTGTTTGGTAATGACGCTACTAGTCGGCATAGGTCGTGTGGTGGCATTGGTGCATACGCCGCTTGATGTGGCCGGTGGGCTCATTATTGCCTGGGCGGGTATATTCTGGTACATGCCATTGCGGCAGGCGTCGCGCACTGCAAAATAGGGTTGCGGTTTTATCAAATTACTGCTATAGTTATAGCTATTGTGAAGTGGTTTGAGAAAGTTTTTCACGAGGAAGAATCAGACTATATGTTTCCGGTGACGCCAGTGGTATTCTGGCGAGTTGTCATCAGTGGTATGGTTGGCGGTGTCGTGACATGGCTGATTGCTCTGGCGCTTGACCGCTTTATCGTAAAGCAGATTATTTGTGGGCCAGCGGCTGATCCATCAATGTGTGCGAGTAGTGGGCAGATTGGCGCCTACATTGCACTGGTATTAGTTAGCATTATCATTGTGCCGATTATCGCGCTCAATCGAGTCCGGCGGCCGCTGCTCGTGGTGCTCGCTGCGGTTGGCGCACTGTGGGGTGTTGGCGTCTCGGTTACCGAGGTGTGGTGGTTGTCGTTGATAGTGACGACCATAGCATTTGGCTTCGTATATGCAACAGCGATGTGGCTGAACCGGATCCGTGGCAACGTGGCGGCGATTATCTTCTTGGCCATATTCGTCCTGCTGGCGCGAGTTGTCTTGTCTCTGTAATCCCTGTACACTAAGAGTATGGAAATCATTATCATTATTCTCTTAGGTATTATCGTTATGGGCTTGGGAGCGACGCTGTTCGTACTGCAGTCAAAGTTAAGTGAGTTGAAAAATCAATCATCGGTCGACCTTATCAAAACCGACGTGGTGGAGCTGGGGCGGACCATCGCCAAGCTAAATGAATCAGTCAGCGACAAATTAGAGCGTAGCAACGCTCAGGTGCAAACCTCGGTACAAAAGCAATTGTCAGAAAGCGCCAAGTTGGTAGCGGACGTGACGCAGCGCCTGGCGAAGTTGGATGAAACGAACAAGCGGGTGGTTGACGTAGCAACTGACCTGAAAACCCTGCAAAACGTCCTGCAAAATCCAAAGCAGCGCGGCGTGTTCGGCGAATTTTACCTGGAGAGTGTGCTGGACAATGTGCTGCCCGCCAAGCAGTTTCAGATGCAATATCGCTTCAAGGATGGCGAGGTTGTTGATGCGGTGATTTTCCTGGACAAGGGGCAGATGTTGCCAGTGGACAGTAAGTTTAGCTTGGAAAATTATAACCGGATGATCAACGCCGAGACTAAAGCTGAGCGCGAGCTATGGCTGAACAAGGTAAAGGCTGACCTGAAGGGTCGCATTGACGAAGCCAGCAAGTACATTCGGCCGCGTGAGAACACCATGGACTTTGCCTTTATGTTTATCCCGTCAGAGTCGCTATATTATGACTTACTCATCAACAATGTTGGCGCGGGCGGTTCGAGCCGTGATTTGATCGAATATGCCTTTCGTGACAAGCGGGTGATCATCGTCAGTCCGACCAGCTTTTTGGCGTATTTACAGACGGTGCTGCAGGGTCTGAGGAGTCTGCAAATCGAGGAGCAGGCTAAGGATATTCAGGTGCGTGTCGGCCAGCTGGGCGTGCATATCAAAAAGTTTGATGAGCTGATGACCAAGATGGGCAAGAGTCTCAGCACCACTGTCGGGCATTATAATAATTCGTACAAGGAGCTCGGTAAGATTGATAAAGACGTGGTGCGGATCGCTGGCGGTGATAATCAAACGCAGCCAGAGCTAATCGACCGGCCGGCGCAGGAAGAGTAATTATTATAAAAATCCCCGCCTCATAAGACGGGGATCGAGTAGCTATCAGCGAGGTGAATTATTCTTCAACCTTGTTGCGGTAGCCGATCAGTAGGAACAAGTTACCACCAAGCGCGGCGCCAACGAGCGTTGCGGCAATAACCTCAAGGCTGAGGCGAGTGTACATTTTCTCGGTTTTTTGTGCCGGTGCTGAAGCGTTCTGTAGCTGTGAGTTAGTCTTTTCTGTAACCGCTAGGGCAACTGCTGGGTTCAGCGTTGCACCGCTGATGTGTACCTCACGTGGGTAGGTGCGCTGATCTTTTGACTGCTGCGCATGCTGAGCTGCATCTGCTTGCTCTTGTTGATACTTTTGGACTGCAGCATTTTGAGCGAGTGGCAATAACGCACCGCTAACTACCAAACCAAGCGTCAATGACATACCGATGACCACGGCTTTGCTGGTATCCTTGAGATCGGTGCGCGACAGAGCAGCGCTAATACCAAACATAAAGACAGCCATGCCAACGAGCTCAACGGCAAAGATTGCCCATGAAAAGGTCATGAATTGGTCAAAGTTAATAACGAAACTACCTGATGAAAGTGCTCCCATCAAGACAACGGCGGCCATTGCACCGAGGAATTGTGCTGCCCAGTAGAATGGCACGAGAGCAGTTTTAACCTTGCGCATTGTCCAGAGGCCAAATGTGACGGCTGGGTTAATGTGTGAGCCAGACACTGCACCAATACCAAGGACTAGTACAACGAGTGCCAGGCCGACATAAAACGGCGTCATCATGTATGCCGAGAACAAGGCGACCAGCGTCAAGATAAACGTACCAGCAACTTCAGCGAGGACAATGTTAACAAGATTGCGCGGCAGTTTACTTTCTGGTTTTTTGCGCGATGGGCTAGACTCGACAGGTTTGACAGTGGTTGCTTTGACCTCTGGTTTCTTCGTCTCGGTCTTGCTGGTGACACGCGTTACGGTTGTTTTCGATGTAGCAGCTGCAGCAGTCGTCTTCTTTGGACTGGATTTTGCAGTCGCGGCCTTTTTAGTAGTCTTCTTCGTGGCCATAGTCCCTCCTTACTGTACTATTATTGCCATTATAACATATCTGGTATAATCATACCTATGGGATTATTTGTAAATCAACAAGATAGTCGTAGTGAGCTCCAAGAACGCATTGCGGCGGAACTACGCGAAAAAGCCAAAGCGTCGGGTCTCCAGGAGAAAGCCAGCTTGGATGGTGTGGAAGATGTGAAGTATTTGGAGGGCACAAAACAGACGACGACGCTGGCACCGGTGTGGATTGTGATCATTATCATGGCGGCGGTGGTCGTCGGGATGTTTTTAATGCAGGGGCAATGATATGGAAAAGTTTGATGAAGTTCGATCAGCATTATTATCACGAGTAGCCGAGGTGGCTGAGCCACGCAGTGTGTTGCGGAGTACTGAGCTACGGGAACTATATGGCGTGATTGCGATGTTACCAGCCGAAGAGCGCGGAGCGTTTGGTAAAAAAGTTAATGAATTAAAGCAGGAATTGGAGCGGGCGATCACGGCTCGTGAAAATGAACTATCAAAAGTCGACTTGCCGCCAATTGACGTGACGGCGCCGATGGACGTCAATGCCTCGCGTCCTAGTTTATTGCCAAGCGAGCGCGGCACGATTCATCCATTGATGCGCGAGATCGACCGCATTTCTGACATTTTCAATCGAATGGGTTTCGTGACGGAAGAGTCGCGCGAAATTGATGATCAATTTCATATGTTCGAGAGTCTGAATTTTCCGAAGGGTCATCCAGCGCGCGATGATTATGACACGTTCATGACCGAGGAGACTGACGCTAACGGCGACCGCTTGATCGCGCCGGCGCACACCTCGACCATGCAAAACCGCGTACTGAAAAAATATCATGGCAATTTAGCAAACGGCGAGGCAATTGCCGCCATCGTGCCCGACCGGGT
This sequence comes from uncultured Candidatus Saccharibacteria bacterium, assembly GCA_963516175.1. GTDB lineage: Bacteria > Patescibacteriota > Saccharimonadia > Saccharimonadales > Saccharimonadaceae > Nanosynbacter. Next base: position 4,925 of record CAUPZG010000030.1, read on the forward strand.
GTTTCGCAACGAAGATTTGGACGCGCGGCACGAGCACACGTTCTACCAAGTCGAAGGCGTGTATGTCGCCAAGGGTGTCAATGTCGGCAATCTGATCGCCACTTTGCAAGAGTTTTTACAAGAATATTACGGCAAGCAATTGGATGTGCGCGTCAACCCATTTTATTTCCCATTCACCGAACCGAGCTTTGAATTTGCATTAAGCTGCCCGTTCTGTGAGGGTAAAAATCCGGATTGCAAGGTTTGCTCAGGCGAAGGCTGGATTGAACTCTTGGGCTGCGGTATGATTCACCCGAACGTGTTGAGGGCTGCTGACATCGACCCGAACGAATACACGGGCTTTGCCTTTGGTTGCGGCATCGACCGCCTGGTGATGATGAAATACGGCATCGAGGACGTGCGACATTTTGAGAGTGGTAAGCTGGATTTTTTGGAGCAGTTTTAAGGAGTTATTGCGCACATGATAATAGTAGTATCTCAAAAACTTGTAATAAAAGAGGCAGTTCTGTATGTCGATAGAGAAATTGTTGTAGCGAGAGAGGTCACTAAAAAAGATAGGAGGAGGTAAATGGATACACAACAATTTGACGCACTTATTAT
>CAUPZG010000031.1:0-4457 GCA_963516175.1 uncultured Candidatus Saccharibacteria bacterium
CACTACTGACGTTTCTTTCGCTCTACGACATCCACCACAACAAAATACCGTTACGATATGTAGCGGTATTTTCCGTTGTTGGACTGCTGTCTCGCTACTTAGTCTCCGCTTTTTGCGACTGCTGCTCGCGCCACTCGGCGATCTTGCCGTGATGCCCGCTCAGCAAAACCTCCGGTACTCGTAGGCCATTAAATACCTCTGGCCGGGTGTACTGTGGATACTCAAGCGTCTCGCCGTCCGAGAAGCTTTCAATCTCTGCCGACGTTTCACCGCCCAGTACACCTGGCAGCAGCCGTACGATTGAATCAATAATGGTCATCGCCGGCAGCTCACCACCAGTCAGCACAAAGTCACCGATACTCCATTGTTCATCTACTAATTCCATAATGCGCTCGTCAACGCCCTCATAGCGCCCACAGATGATAATGAGCCCCCGGCCATCGTCCGCCGCCGTGCGCGCCATCGCCTGCCGCCAGCGCCGACCACGCGGGCTCATCAAGACAACCCTCGCACTCTCGTCACGCGACCTCGCAAATTCCACCGCCCGCCACAGTGGCTCGATCATCAGTAGCATCCCGTCGCCACCGCCATATGGCGTATCATCAACTTGCCGGCGCGGCCCCAGGCCAAATTCACGCAAGTTCACCGTCTCGAGTGAAACGATACCGTCTTTTTGCGCCTTCCACATCATTGAGTTTTCAAACACTCCAGAGAACATTTCGGGGAACAGGGTAATAACTTGAAATTTTCGCATATCCTTCATTATACCGCGCCCACATAAAAACCACCAAAAAACCGCCCTGTAGCTAGGCGGTTTTTTAGCACAAATAAGGCTCTCAATGGTTACCCATTGCTCGCATAGAGCTGTTCTCGCATATTGTCTGTGCTTGAACTAGTTATGATTATATATCAAGGTCGTCTAGTTCTGCAAGCTCTTTTCGAGCATTTTCTGCATAAGAAGAGCCATTTTCCACAGTTTCATCTGTTGAGTTGTCCACAGAGTCACTATCTGAAGCGGTAGTCGCAGCTTGCTTAGCACCTGTAAAGCCGTCATTGTTGACAATCTTTAGGTTGTAGCGCGCATCGTTTTTTGTCCCCAGTGCCCTGAGCAGCGTCCGTAAACTTTGCGCTGTACCGCCACGCTTGCCAATGACCCGACCGAGGTCCTCTGGGTTAACCGTCAGCGTGAGCAATACTCCTTTTTCATCAATCAAACGCTCGACGACGACATCCTCTGGATGTCCAACCAGCGCCTTTACTACGTATTCTACAAATTGCTGATCTATCGTTGACATACTGCCCCTCCTTGGAATTAACTGTACTCCTAGTATAGCATAGGCGATTTGCCGAGGGCAACTATGGCAATTGGCACTTTTTGGCGCAGTGGGTAGTAATGTTTGCCTTGTGCTCAGCCTCAGTCTTGGCGAAATAAGTTACGTTATCGTCGCCGCTCAAGAAATAAAGATACTCCTCCTGAGCCGGATCGGCCACAGCATTTAATGCCGCGAGACCAGGCGCAGCAATTGGCCCAGGTGGTAGTCCCTTATGAATTCGCGTATTGTACGGTGAATTAAGCGTGTGCGAGCGGGCGACGCCAGCCTTGTCGGCGGCATAATGATACGTCACATCTGACCCGAGCGGTATATCCTTTTTCAGGCGATTATAAAATACACTAGCGATCCGCCGCATGTCCTCGCAGGTCGCTTTACCCGGGCAGCCAATTGACTCACGCTGAACAATTGAAGCCAGCGTCAACCCTTGATACAGCGACAGCCCTCGAGCTGCAAATTTCTTTTCGAGATTATTCTCGGTTACCACCCGATCTAGCTCACTGATAGCCCGCTGCAAGGCCTGTTGGGCACTCGCGTCTGACGGCAAAAAATATGTATCACCATAAATGTACCCCTCGAGATCAGCAGTCGCTGGCTTGCTCTTTAACACCGTACCAGTATAAGTAGCAGCAAAGGCGGCTGTGATTTGCTCATCACTGTAGCCAGCGCGCTTGAGAGCACTAGCGACGTCAGTTTTTTGAGCGGCGGGTGTTGAAGTTTTATCACGCAATGTTGCCCCCGGATAAAACAGCACCGAACGCCGATCGGGCTTACCGCTGAGTAGATGATCAAGCACTGATGCTACATCTTGATCTTGTGTAAAGCTATATACGCCTTTATTGAACGTACCGGTGACATTATTTAGCTTGAGGTAAATCGTCATGGCGAAGGCACTGCGAATAATTTTTTTATCTTCAAGTTTTTTGGCGATAACCTGCGCTGTGTCGCCACTAGCAATCTCGACACTAATTCTTTGCCGCGCTGCTGCATCGACCGGACGAAGCATTTGCTTGTACCAAATGACACTGCCGAGCAAAACTACGCCTGCTACTGCAACAATTGCTGATACAATAATGAGCCATAACCGCCGTTTTTTGATCTTCATTTTCTTCATCCGTGTACCTCCAAATAATCTTGCAAAATAATACTCGCCGCCTCGGCATCGATATCGCCTTTATCTTTGATCTTGCCAGCCAGGCGCTGTTCGGCCTGAACGCTGGTTAGCGACTCATCCTGATAAGCGATCTCGGCATTAATATCTAGTTGGCTCAGGCGTCTAACAAAATCAACCACAAACTCCGTCTGTTGTGTCGGTTCTCCTGATTGATTGCGCGGATAGCCGACCACCACCAGCGAGATATCGTGCCGCAGCATAATCTCTGCCAGCTCCTCCATAACCCGCTCGCCATTAGCCACCCAGCCAAACGGCACCGCGATCCGTACCTGTGAATCGGCCATTGCCAGACCGATCCGTTTCTCGCCCACATCCAGCGCTAGGAAGTTTTTAGCTTTCATTGAGCTTGAATTCGATGTTTATTCGTTTGGTATCATTTGGCACGGTACGTACCCAGAACGGAGAGAATTTCACATCAACATTTTCGATACCTTTGATGGCTTCGAGCGCTGACTGGATGTCGCCATAACTTTTACCGCGTGACTGCTCCTTAACCTTTTCTTCATCAATGGTCGGACCGACGACGGCATTGGCGGTGATGTGAGTAATGAAGTTACCGCCTTGACCGCTAAACTGTGCGAATTTTGCGCTATCGACACCATCTTTATAGATTTTTTGCGACTGCTTGCCCTCTAGTTCCTTGTTGGCAGTTGCCTTGAGGTAGGTGCTTAACTCTGATTTTTCGATGCCAACCATCGAGGCAGTCACCACTGTTTTGAGCGTCACTGCACTGGCCGCTTCGCTGTCAATGGCGACACTTGGAGCTGGTGTGCTACGCTGCTCTTGGTAGCTTTCTTTGATAATGACAGTCGACCCGCCAAATGATTGTTCAACCTTAGCACGGAGAGAATCAGCCTTTTTCTCGTTCAATAGGTCGCCGGCGCGCTTGACATCGTCGCTACTGACTACTGTCACTTCGCGGCTGGTGCCGCCCGAGGTTTCACCGACAAGGGCAGCGCTAACTCCTGATGGCATCCCCGATACCGAGCCACTCTCACCGTTATATTCCGCCCCGATATTCGCGGCTGTCACCATGACGGTTGAGCCCGAAGCGTTGGAGCGGCTAAATGTCACTGCGCTATCGGTCGTAAAGGTCATCCCACCACTCGTGCGAATCGACGTGCCAGCCGGAACGGTCTTGTCCAGCAGGCTGATCGAGTCGGTCGCGATACGCAACTTACCCTTAGCCCGCTCACCGACTTTCTTCTTGCCGGTCGCCGAAAACTCAACGGACAGCTCTACCTTTTGCTCCTGTCGGCGAGCTTTGATCATGTCAACAGCCGGGTCAGTCGCCCCGTCAGTCTTGAGTGTTACTTTTTTATTTACCGTCACGGTCGTCGTCTTGGCCGTGATAATTACTCGCGCGTGCGGTGCAAACCAAATTGCCCATATCAAAAATCCGATGAGCAGCAGCGCGGCACCACCAATCAGTAGAAACTTTTTACGAAATAGATTAAAGTTCGGAACTTTTGGCGCTGTCTTGTCCTTATTGGCTTTATCTGCTGGTTTTGGGGCCTCATCGTCTTGCTTCGTGGACGAGTCAGCAATGGCCGAATCAATCGCCTTATCTGTTTCATTAGTGGATTGCGCGCTCTTTTCTAGTTCGCCAATTGGTAGCTCGCGCCCATCAATAACATCATTTTCATCGTCCACTTTTAGCACCGGCACCTCGGCCATTTCTGGCTTACTCTGGAGCGTCTTGGCTACCGGAATTTTAGCTGCTGCTGCTAGACCAGACAAAATCGCATCACCGGTAATCAGCACGACTCGCTTATCAACCGATGCAGCTGTCCGAGCAATGAGCCGCATATTAACAGCACTACGCAGCACGCCAACTCGCTTGGGTGGCACCAGCGCAATAATCCGCTCCTTTGACGCCTTTAGCTTACCAACGATAGCAGTGATATCATCTTCGACGTCAATGTAAATAACATCTTTATTCATCTATATTT
>CAUPZG010000032.1:0-3074 GCA_963516175.1 uncultured Candidatus Saccharibacteria bacterium
ACGCCATCACGCAGCCAATCACCCAAAACCGCATCGTCACCTTGGTCTCCGGCCAACCGCTGGCCTCTAGATGATGGTGGATCGGCGCTGACAAGAAAATTTTACGCTTAAAGAGTTTCTTGCTCACAATCTGGATCAAGCTCGAGCCCGCCTCGATCACAAACAACAGCCCAATCACCGGCAATAACAGCAACGAGTTAGTCAGCATCGCCACCACTCCCAAGCTCACTCCATAAGCAAAACTACCAACGTCGCCCATGAAAAACCGCGCTGGATAGATATTAAACCAGAGATAGCTCAGCAGCACACCAACTACCGTGAAGCAAAACCCCGCTAGCAGTACCTGTTGCTGCAGCAAAGCAATCACCCCGAACGCCCCAAAGCTAATCCCCAACAGCCCACCGGCCAAACCATCCATACCATCGGAAATATTAACCGCATTGCCAGTCGCCACCACTGCAAAGGCAAACAGCGGGATGATCAGCCAGCCGATCGCTACGTCGCCCATGAACGGCACGTGAAAACTTGCCACACCGAGCTTAGCATAGAAAAACCAGCCAAGGACGATACCGATAAGCATAATCAGCGCAAATTTCACCGGACTGCGTAAGCCAGCCGCACCACCGCCCAGCCCGCGTAGATTAATAATGTCATCAATGAGCCCAACCGCAGCACCGCCGATCAACGCCGCTAGTGGCAGCCATGTCTGCGCCCGATCTAAATTACAAGAGAACGTCACCACAAAAATCGAAATAACACCGATAACTCCAGCCATCGTTGGAATATTTCGCCGCAATTTTGCCGCTTGAAATTTAGCAAAAACCTTCAACTCTTTGCCGTCGGTACTCTCCGAGCGCTGCCGCTTCCAGAACCGATATCGATAGGCAAAAAACGTATAAACTGGCGTCAAAAACATCGCTAGTAAAAACGCCCCGACGCTGAGCAAAAATACGTGCGTTAATTCGTTGGTCATTGTTTGTAAAGCAGTTGCCATGGCTATCCCTTCGGTGCTAATTTCATATAATCAATCATCCAATTGGAGACATCAGTAAAAATTGGTGCAGCGTGAATGTTACCCTGTAAGTTCTTGCGCTTGCCAGGCGCCGCGACACGTACCATTATGACATACTCGGGGCGATTTGCGCCACCATAGCCAATATACGTCGCTACTGTTTCGTCCATAGTATAGCTACCATTGATCAGTGTCTCTGAGGTACCGGTCTTGCCGCCGACATCATAGCCAGGCTTGTCTTTATCGGGCATGCGCTGATTGAGGACCGTCCGCGCTGTTGACAGCATGCCGCGCATCGTGGCTGATGACTGCTCAGAAATCGTTCTGCGTAGTAGCGAAACAGCCGCTGGCTTCAGTCCACCATTGACGTCCACTGTTCCAGCTACCACCGTTGGTCGAAAATATTGCCCACCATTCACCACCGAACAAAACGCACTGGCTGCCTGTACCATCGTCGCATTCATACCCTGCCCGAACGTAATATTCGCGTAATTCACCTCCGCCCCCGGCCGATTTGGCACGTAAAGTAGCCCTGGCGCCTCCGCTAGCTCAATCCCCGTCGCCTCACCGAACCCAAATTTCTCGTGATAATACTCATACAGCGTCTGCCGCGCACCTGGGGTGATCGTCGATCCATCGCCCAGCCGCCGCGCAATCGTGATCATACCAACGTTGAGCGAATTGTTAAACGCACTCTGCATACTCGTCGTGCCGCTAAGCCCCCTTAGAGCGTTACACATTTTCCGATCCCCCACCTCAGTACAATCAGTATTGGGGTACGTTGTCTGTGGCGTCACCACACCCTTATCGATCCCCGTTGCCATGCTGAACGTCTTGACAATTGAGCCCGGCTCAAACGGTAGCATCGTCGTCGCATTACTAAATATCGCTGCGTCTTTCTGCTTGGCATACTCAACGGGGTTATACGTCGGATAATTAGCCATCGCCAACACCTGCCCATTATTCGGATTCATCACCATCACACTGCCCTCGGTCGCGCCGGCCTTTTCGATTCCTCGTTTGAGCGCTTCTTCGGCGTGACTCTGTACATTGCGATCAATCGACAGCGCCACATTCTCGCCCGACTTTGCCTCGACGCGCACGTTATCTTTACTCAGCGTCAGCGGCACATTACGCACATCCGCCACTGTTTTGAGCAAGCCATCGCGGCCCTTCAGCCTATCATTCAGCGCCCCTTCAACCCCGTACTGACCCTTACCCTCAGCATTAACAAAGCCCAGCACCTGCGCTGCCAGTTGCCCCTCCGGATAGTTGCGAATCGAGCCTTTTTGGTACAGGACCCCGACAAAATCCTTGGCCTTTAACTTCTCGGCCTGTGTACGCGTAATATTACGCGCCAGCACTTCGTAGCGAGAGGTGGTGCGTTCCAGCCGCTTGGCCGCGTCGCTCACTACCTCGCCGCCCGCGATTTCCTGCAGCGCTGCGATAATTTGCTGACGCTGCTCCTGCTTGACCGTCTGCGGATCGGCGATCACCGTATAAACCGTCTGGTTGAGCACCACAGGGACGGCCGCGCCGCTATCCATCATATATAACTTGCCGCGCTCGGCCGGAATGACGAAATGCCGCTGTTGACTGGCCTGAGCCAGCGACACATATTCGCTGTGCTTGATGATCTGTAGATAAAACAGCCGCATCACAAAAATCGCCATCATCCCCAAAAGAATGATAGCGAGTACGCCGGTTCGAGATTGCGTTAAGTGACGTTTCATACCGCTTGTCCTATTGTACCACTTTTGCCCGAACTAGTGAGCATAGTTCGTCTGCGTCGGTGTTTTCATCGCCGATGCAACATTGCTGTGCTTGACCTTTTCGAGCGCCGTCAGCCGTGCATTCTGCACCTCTAGCTCTGACTTTTTCGTCGCCAGCTCATTCAACTGCGAATCCAGCCCCTCCGCCTCATAACCATAGGCCGTCGTCTTGGTAGCCTGCGTCAAGTACACCAGCCCCAGTACCATAATCATCAACGCCACCAACACCGTATGTGCCACTGGCCCGAGCTTGGTCTGCGATCGAAAACGGGTAGCGTTCTGGTTACGAC
>CAUPZG010000033.1:0-2980 GCA_963516175.1 uncultured Candidatus Saccharibacteria bacterium
TGGACGCGACAATTGCCAAGAAACTAAACGACTTGCGGGCGAAGAAAATCTAGGAGGAAAAATGAGCAAGATTGATGTGACAGAACTAGCCAAAAGCCTGCGGGAAAAAATCGCGCAGCTGGAGGCGACGGAAGGACTAGAGGATGCTGGTGTTGTCATCCGCGTCGGTGACGGCGTGGCATGGGTGCACGGTCTCAGTAAAGCTGGCTACAGTGAAGTGCTGGAAATTGAGACTGATGGCGGCACAGTGGAAGCCTTTGCGCTGAACTTGATGGAAGATGAAATCGGTGCGGTGATCCTCGGCGGTGAAGAAAAAGTCAAGGCCGGCGCTAGTGTCCGCCGCAAGGGTGCGGTGCTGGATGTGCCAGTTGGCGAGGAGCTGCTCGGCCGCGTGGTTGACCCGTTAGGTCGGCCGCTCGATGGCGGACCAGCTATCAAGACCAAGCAGCGTGGGCTGATTGAGCGCCCAGCCATCGGCGTGATGGGCCGTAAGTCGGTGCACGAGCCGCTGATGACCGGTATCATGTCAATCGATGCCATGTTCCCAATCGGTCGCGGGCAGCGTGAGCTGATCATCGGTGACCGCCAGACTGGTAAGACAGCGATTGCTATCGACACCATGATCAACCAGGCACGGCAAAAGACCGGCGTGGTTAACGTCTACGTGGCGATTGGACAGAAATTATCAAAAATTGCCCGGCTAGTTGACCGCCTGAAAGAAGAAGGCGTGATGGAGCAAACCATCGTGGTGGCGACCAGCCCGTCGGACGCGGCTTCCCTGTTGTACTTGGCGCCATATGCTGGTACGGCCATGGGTGAATATTTCCGCGACAACGGCGGCCACGCGCTGATGATTTATGACGATTTGACCAAGCACGCCGTGGCCTACCGCCAGATGTCGCTCTTGCTCCGTCGTCCACCGGGACGCGAGGCGTATCCTGGTGATGTCTTCTACCTGCACTCTCGCCTGCTGGAGCGTTCAGCTAAGTTGTCGGACGAATTGGGCGCTGGTTCACTGACTGCTCTACCGATCATTGAGACGCAGGCTGGCGATATCTCGGCTTACATTCCAACCAACGTGATTTCCATCACCGACGGTCAGATTTTCCTCGAGACCGATCTGTTCTACCAAGGTATTCGCCCAGCTATCTCCGCTGGTCTATCGGTCTCCCGCGTTGGTGGCGCTGCCCAGACTAAGGCGGTTAAATCGGTTGGTGGTAACCTGAAGCTTGGCCTTTCACAGTTCCGTGAGTTGGCGTCATTTGCGCAATTTGGCTCAGACCTGGATGACGCGACCAAGGCGCAAATTGACCGCGGTCAGCGCTTGACTGAACTCTTGAAGCAGCCACAATACCAGCCGATGAGCGTTTGGGAGCAATTTGTCAGCATCCACGCGGTGACTAGCGGTGCCTTTGATAATGTGCCGGTCGTCAAAATTAAGGAAGCGCAGGCCGGCCTGCTAACCTATCTCTGGAACAATGCTAAGGACGCCATGCGTGAGCTAAACAAGGGCGCCAAGCCAACTGACGAGCAACTCCAGGTCATCGATGAGGCGACGCAGGTGGCAGCGAAAGGCTTTGAGGAGTAATCCATGCCGAGTACTCGTGCGCTGAAAAATCGCATTCGCTCGGTGGATTCGACCAAGCAGATCACCAAGGCAATGCAGCTGGTGGCCGCCAGTAAGATGCGCCGCGCCCAAGAGGCGGACAAAGCCTCGGCTCCTTATACACTGGCGGCCGAGGAACTGCTGAGCTACTTGGCCAGCCAAGGTGCGACCGATAATCACCCGCTGTTCAAGCGCCGCAAAATCACTAAGCGCTTGATCATCGTCATCGCTAGCGACAAAGGTCTGGCCGGTGCGTATAACACCAATGTTCTGAAAAAATATCTGGAGCTGCTGAAGCGCGACGACGAACGCGGCATTGAGAATTTGACCTTGACCATTGGCCGCCGAGCTTCGCAATTCGCCTCGCGTCTGAAGGATACAAAGATTATCGGTACGTACGAAGATTTGCCAGATCAGCCATCGGGACTCACCTTTCACACGATCTTGAATACTGCCATTAGCATGTTTGAAAATGGTGAGGTTGACGCGGTGACACTGGTGTATACGCAGTTTGTCAATAGCATGGTGCAGACGGCGGAGCTGTCGCGCTTGCTACCGGCGGGTACCAAGGCGCTGATCGACCCGAGCGAGGTGTCAAACACAATTTCTGACGCCAAGTATGAGCCGAGCATTCCAGAAGTGTTGGATGCGGTGGTCTATCGTCTGACGGGTGCGCGGCTGTTCCAGGCGCTACTGGATGCCCGCGCTAGTGAGCACTCCATGCGGATGATGGCTATGAAGAATGCAACGGACAACGCGTCTGATCTAGTAGATGATTTGACACTAGCGATGAACAAAGCCCGTCAGGGTGCGATTACCCAGGAGCTGGCAGAGATTTCTGGCGGCGTGGAGGCAATGAAACAATGATAACCATAAAGCCTAAATACATTGTACGAGTCGGTGCAGCTATCGTAACAGCTATCGTGCTGTACGGTGTTTTTATCACGGTAGCGGCCATAGTAGCCGGCAATAATACCCCACTTAAGTTCAATAATAGTTCAGATATCATGATATCGATACTATGTATCTTGCCAATTTTCCTGTACGGTGTTTGGGAGATACTACGCCGCAAAAACGAGAAGCTAGCGATTTTCATGGCAATATTGTTTTGGGCAAGCTTTATCGTTTTCTGCGGCATCATGTACCTGATTGGGTCGTTCTTGGGGTGGGGTGGTCTGTCTATCGATGGTCTACCCACAAGGCCAACAATAGTCCAGCGTGTGGCCGGTATGGCATCGATGAGTTTACTCCCTGTCTCGATAGTATTGTCAGGGTTGTATGTAGTAAGCGAAGTTATTGACAAGAGGAGGAAAAATTGATGAGTAAAACACTAGGAAAAATTATTCAAATCGTTGGCGTGGTGGTCGATGTGGA
>CAUPZG010000034.1:0-2733 GCA_963516175.1 uncultured Candidatus Saccharibacteria bacterium
CAGCGGTTATTGATGCACTTAATAAGTAATGTGAGTTATACACTTTTACAGTTGACTTATTTAATATTGAGTGGTATAATCGCCAACAAACATTAACCATACTGAGTGGAGTTGGTGCGTGTTTGAGGTAATAAATTAACTCAATTTAAGGAGATTCTATGGGAAATCACAACACTATTGGTAGCCAGGAAGACCGGAGAGATACACCGCACCAGATAGCTGACACCGTGCGTGGGCTGGGGCGAAAGGCCATTGCTTGGGCCTTAATGGCTGGCACAGCCGCATTTGGACTCGTAGGCTGCTCGTCGGGGGAGAAAACCACTGAACACAAGACTGTCTCAGTGGCTTGCGGCCACGATTCGTTAGCAGTACCGCAGATTGAACGTGCTGAAACTTACGAATATAATATAACTGGAGAGCCAAGGCTCGGAGTAGTTACTGTTAGTTGCCCCCGTGGCGGCAATGTCATAGTTACCGGCATAAATGAACCAAACAGTAATCCTGCGCCAAAGGGTGAGCTATTTCCACATACTCTTGAGATAACTGCCCTTTGCTCACGAGGCGATACAGGCTTCAAAACACGTGTTACCGACACGCCGGCCGGCAACAATATATTTGAAGCCACCATACAAGACTGCTCTATCGAAAGTGCAGTAATCAACCGAGAACCTAGCTAACGACACATCGCCAAATTACAACCTACACCGCTAGGCACTCGGCATTGTAATCCCTATCAATAGCTACAGCTAACATCCGCATATCACGCCCCTCATACTGCGGATGTTTTGCTATGAATAATTCCGCCGCAAAGCGCATTTGTCGCTGTTTTTTGGTGGTAATCGCCGCCAGTCCACCGCCAAAGTTGTCGTTTTTACGATATTTTACCTCTGTAAAATACAACGTACCGTCCTTCAAGCTGACAATATCAATTTCGCAGTACCGCGTCCGCCAGTTGCGGGCAATGATTTCATGACCGTCCGCCACTAGCCAGTCTGCGGTTGCCTGTTCCCCCCCGTCCCCAATCTGGCGGGTTGTTACTAATTTTTTCCGAGGATATCCGACAGGCGACTCATTCGGTAGAACACTTGACTTTTTCTGGTGCAGATTCTGTGAAGTCATATTATGCACATACTTCTGTAGCGGCGCAAAACTCAGCCGATGCAGCGGCGTCACACCCAACCGCTCAATCGCCGCACGGTGCTTGGCCACACCATAGCCAGCATTTGATGCAAAGCCATACCCTGGATAAACCACATCCTGCTCGGCCATAAACTGGTCGCGCGCTACTTTAGCAATGATCGATGCCGCCGACACACTCGAGATCAAACCATCAGCCTTGGCCATCACCGTCACATATCGTTCCAGCGCCGTATCCGCCAAAAAATTGACCGTCCCGTCAATGATAATTTCATCAAATGCCAAACTCTTCTCTTTACACTGCGACTGAATTTGCTTGACTGCTCGCCGCGTTGCCAATCGCAGCGCCTGACTCATACCGATATCGTCTAATTCTCCAGCGCTCACCCAGCCCAGCGCCCATGCAGCCGCCTGCTCGCGAATTACCCGGTCCAGATCCTCGCGGCGTTTTTTGGTTAACTTTTTACTATCATTAAGACCCTCAATCTCGACACCACCCAAAATTACTGCGCCCACCACCAGTGGCCCGGCCCATGGCCCGCGTCCAACTTCATCAATGCCGAGGATCATGTGCACGCCGACCTTTTTTCGCCGCCAAATTCATGACTACCCAGCCGATCCACACCGCCGCTGCACCCAGCGTATTTGCCAAAATATCCCAATTGGTATCATCCAGCGTGATACGTGCTAGTCCTACCTTCACCATCAATAATTCAGCTAGCTCATTAACACAGCCGAGCGCCGACACCAACGCAAATACTGAGAACGCCATCACTAGCCGGTGTGCTCGCCACCGCGTTGCTAACACCAAGTACACCCACACCAGCCCAGTGAACAATCCACCGCCCACGAAATGCGTAGTAAAACTGGTGTCTCGCCCCTCGATCAGCGGTGATGGCAAATACCACGAGATGAAGAATAGCATGCACGCAAGGTATAACAACCAACGATACTTCTTTTCGTCAGTAAGGCCATGATGGCGCAATACATATGGCACTATAAATGCCAGTGTCACCGGAACAAACACAGAAATATAATGAAAGATTGACATATTGGCATTATACCATAAGAAAACCGCTCCCAGAGAGAGCGGTCCGTAATGTCTTGAGGACTAATTTACGCTGCTTTGTGGCGGGCCTCTACCTCAGCAGCCTTAGCGTCAAGCTCCGCCTGGGCGGCGTCTTTTTCAGCTTGCTTGGCAGCAGCTTCTTTAGCAGCCTCTTCCTTTAGACGCTCAGCTTCCGCCTCAGCCTTGGCATCGTGCACGTTGTTAACAGCCACGCGGTCAAAGTTTTTGGCGGTCAAGCGGGCTGACTTACCAGAACGCTTGCGTAGGAAGCTGAGGAACTTGCGGCGAACCTTGGCACGACGGACAATTTCAATCTTTTCAATCAGTGGGCTGTGCAGCAAGAATGATTTTTCCACGCCGACACCTGACGCAATTTTACGGACTGTGATACGTGAGGTATGTGATTGCTTGTTATCGGTGCGAATAACCACACCTTCAAACATCTGGATACGCTCTTTATTACCTTCTTTAATCTTCTGATACACCCGAACGGTATCACCGCTGCGAGCATCAACAACTGCTTGCTT